>JAHEFT010000097.1 GCA_024640025.1 Chromatiales bacterium | reverse complement strand
CACACGCGTTTCGCAAAAAGTACAGAGCGCGACAGTGCATTTGAAGCATTTCAGGAACTCATCGCCAATGCGGCCGCCACGGGCATCAATATGCATATCTGCCACATCAACAGCATGGCTCAGAAAGATATCAATAATTCGTTGGAATTATTTGCAAATGCCTAGGCAAATGGCACAACGGTAACGGCAGGGACCTACCCCTGGGGTGCAGCCTGTACGGTTATAAATGCGGCGGTATTTACCGGCCCTACATGGAAAGAAGATTTGCAAACCGACTATGGGGCGTTCCAGCAAGGAAAAAAACGGCTGACACAAGCAGAGTTTGACGATCTACAGGCAAATGATCCAGGCGCCTTCATTATCTGGCACTTTCTGGATGCCGAAAAGCCGGAAGAGCTGGCGCTGATCGATGCTTCGGTTGTTCACCCCCGAACAAATATCGAGTCCGATGCCATGCCCAGTTACGTGGTAACAGAAAGTGGTGCCGTACCCTATGAAGGGGACGCATGGCCACTGTCTGATGATCTGATAAACCACCCCAGGTCTTCCGCCACCTTCGCAAAAATACTGCAAGATTATGTCAGGGATCGCCAGTTGATGGATTTACAAACCGCCATCAGGAAAATGAGCCTTATGCCCGCACAAACCATAGAGGGCTATGTACCGCAGATGAAAAAGAAAGGCAGGCTTCAAGAGGGTATGGATGCTGACATTCTGGTTTTTGATTTAGATGACATTAAAGTCAATGCTGATTATGTGAATTCCGTTCGCCCTTCTGAGGGGATGTCATATGTATTGGTGATGGGTACACCAGTGATAGCAAACGGAGAATTACTGCTGGATGCGGCACCAGGCCAGCCTATTCGCAGGGACGTACAGAATTAGTTTGTTCACACGCAACGAAACAGAGAGCCGGTAGCTTTCACAAGGCAAATATACGGTTACCCCGATTGATTTCGGCGGTGGCGAGCCTGGATCACAGCCACGGAAAGTCGGGCCGCCAGAGGCACAACCTCACATAGACTGATACGGGGTTGGAAAAAATTCGATATCGGGCAATGGACTGAACACGGAATGGGGAAAGCAGGGCGCCTTGTGTTGCGCTGTTTTCCCCATCCGGCTTGTCCGCGTGTCTTGATAAAATAATTATATCTGTTTATAGTTTCAGCCAAGACTCATACGCGGGAATGAAGACATGTCCACTGCAAAGTCCGGGCGCCCCAAAAAAGACAACAACCGCAATACGCGTAAAGACCTCCTGGTGGCAGCCATGAAGCTTTTTGCGCACCAGGGATTCCGGCAGGTTAACCTCACCGATATTTCCGAGCGTGCCGGTGTCTCGATCGGCCTGATCCGGCACTATTTCGGTTCGAAAAAAGGTCTGATCGACGAGTGTACCGCGGTGGTTATGAAACGGTTCCGTAAAATATTTCGTCAAATTCTCGACGATAGCGGGCCCAGCGAAGGGGCCGCCTTCATCGAACACCTGGAGCTCAGGACCCGGAGTGCGTTTACCGACAACGTAGCGCTGCTCCAGTACCTCCGCCAGCTCACGATTGAGAATCCTCCGGTGGCAAACGAAGTTTTCAAGGAGTATTTCCTGCTGCTCCAACAGGAACTGAATCGTATGGAGGCAGGCGGGCACTTACGGGGGGATGCCAACAAGGTGTGGCTCACGTTTCAGCTCATGTTTCTGCAGATGGGCCCGGTGTTCCTTTCCGAGCAAATCGAAGCGATCGTCGGCGTTGCATCGCACGGCCCCGAAGCGATCCGTGAGCGCGGTAAAGAGAACGTCCGCATTCTCACGTACGGGATTCTCGCCGGACCGGACCCGGAAGGTACATGAGCCTTCGAGCAGTCGCGGGTTCAAAAAGCGAGCCGGTCAGGATCGCCCGAACGTACGTGCTGCTGCTGCTCACGGCTACCTACTCGCTCAGTATCCTGGACCGGTTCCTGCTTGGCATCCTGTTGCCGCAGATCAAGGCCGAGTTGCAGCTCAACGACAGTTACCTGGGCCTGCTCAGCGGAATCGCGTTCGCCCTGTTCTACGCCACGCTTGGGATACCGATAGCGCGGCTGGCGGACCGCTACGGCCGCAAGTACGTCATCGCCATTTCGCTGGCGCTGTTCAGTTTCATGACGGTCTTGTGCGGTTCTGCCGTCAACTTCCTGACCCTGTTTCTGGCCCGGGTGGGCGTGGGCGTGGGCGAAGCGGGCACGACTCCGGCTTCGTTGTCGATTTTGTCCGACCTGTACGAAAAGCAGCGGCGCTCGACCGCCATGGCGATCTTTTCGGTCGGCGCCAATGTCGGGCTCCTGATCGGCTTCGTGGTGGGCGGATACGTGGCGGTGGAGTATGGCTGGCGGCACGCTTTCTGGATGGTCGGCATCCCCGGAATTATTGTGGCCGCAATCATTGCCCTGACGTTGAAGGAGCCGCCGCGCGGTTACGCGGATGGCCTGGCACAGAGCGCGCAGGACATCGAACCAGCCGCCGGCGATACTGACCGAATAGGCTTACTGCCGGCCGTTAAGTTCCTGCTCAGCCAAAAGTCCTATCGCCGCAACGTGCTCGGACTCTCGATGATGCTGTTCATCGGCACCGGCGTGATCGCCTGGCTGCCTTCCTACCTGGCACGTTCGCACGGTATGCCTGCAGATGAAGTCGGGCGTACGCTGGGCCTGGCCCTGGGGCTGGCGGGTCCGATCGGCACCATCGTACTCGGCGGGCTGCTGGCTGACCGCCTGTCCCGCAAAGACCTGCGCTGGGGTGGCTGGGTGATCGGCCTGGGTGCGTTGCTGCTGGCGCCCGCCTACCTGTTTGTTATCTATGCGCCTACCGGCACAGCAGCTGTAGGCGCCTACTTTTTACCTGCCGCGCTCGGCGTTTTCTACCAGGGACCGACCGTGGCGATGACCCAGGCGGCCGCCCCGGTGTCGATGCGGGCAACCGCGGGGGCCCTGATGCTGCTGATCGGCAACCTCATCGGCCTGGGGCTCGGCCCGCTCGGCATCGGTGTGCTCAGTGACTGGCTGGAACCACGCTTCGGCGACGAAAGTTTACGCTACGCTTTGTTGCTGGCGCCGGTTGGCGCCATTGCCGGGGCTGCCTGGTATTTCTCCGCCACCCGAACCCTCGGCGCGGACATCGAGCGAGCCGAACGTCAGCGCTAGCCGGCCCGGTTCTCGCCGGGGGTGGGTAGGGTCTAAGCTTTAGATTCGCGCCAGTGATTGCCTAGCACCAGGTCGGCGAATTCGTTGATTTCACCGACGTAGGCGCGGGTCTCCGGGGCCAGCGAGAGGCGGTTCAGCTTGGCGAGCGGAACGATGGAAGCGAAGTCCTGACCATCCTCCTTCTCGCAAAGGAACACCACCGGAGTCAGTTCCAGTCCGGAGATCAGCATTCGCGATTTTCCGCGAAGCTGTCCTTTGGCAATGCGCAGGTTCGCGACCAGGCTCAATACTGTCGCCGGACCGCTGTAAGCGGGCGTGAGGTTGCCCAGGCTGTACAGGATCGGCACCGTAATGTCCGGATCGCGTTGCGTACGGTACATTTCGCTGAACTGGATCACGTGCGGGTGGTGCCCGATGATCGCATCCGCGCCCGCCTCGGCGAAACGGCGCGCCCAGGCCAGCTGATCCGGGTGGGGGTAAAATTCGTGTTCCAGGCCCCAGTGGAGGGCCACGATGACAAGGTCGCAACCTGCTGCGCGCGCCTGCGCGATCTGCTGTTCGATGCGCGTGGTGTCAGGGTCGTTTTCGAGATGGAACGGCGTGATGTCGCAAACCCATGGCTTGTCTTCCGGGACGGGTTTGAAATTCACGCTCCAGGTGTGCGCCACCCAGCCGATTTTCAGGTCACCGAGTGGAACGCACTTGACTGTCCGGGATTCTGCTTCCGAAGCGTACACTCCCACGAACTCGATACCATCCCGAGCGAGATGCCCGGTGGTCGTGGCAACGCCTTCGTCACCGCAGTCCAGGATGTGGTTGTTGGCGAGTTGCACGATATCGAACTGCGAACCCTTATGTTTCACCAGGGCGCCGTACTGGCTCGGGGTGATGTTGATGTAGGGTGTGTCGCCTTTTTCCGCCACGGCGAACTCCTTCACCTCGCCGGAGGTGAGGGTCGATTCCAGGTTGGCAAAGGCGAAGTCGGCGCCGAAAATCAATTCCTCGACCGGGCCGTACATCCGGTCCCTGGATTCTTCAACGTTTTTTGCGAACATCAGGTCGCCGACGGCGCTCAGGCGGTATTCCGTATCCGTTTTGAAGTCACGCGGCGCCAGTTCGAAGCGCGTTTTCCTGAATGGCTCCAACTGTTCTTCCACACCTGAACCCGGTAGCGCTTGCCTGAGAGGCGCCCTCGTCTTTTGCAGCCAGTAAGCGATGAATTCCGAATTGTTTGGATCGAACTCAATCTCTGCCGGCGCATGCCAAAGCCCTTCCGCCAGACGTTCTTGCGTGATCCGCGCCACGGCTTCTTTTGCTGCTTCGGGAAAGTTCTTCGTCAGGTCGGATAAATCGCGAGGAAGATCAATGGGAAAGTATTTACTGTCGCTCATGTAGACCTCTTTCGGATCAAATCGAAGACAGACCGGCGATGGCCTGATCGGCTGCAGTTATTCCCTGCTGGACAACTTCGGACTTCCAGTCGTCAGCGTCTATGTAGAACGCGTCGAGCAACAGTTTCTTGATTGCGTCGTGCGTGGCCCGGTCGGCGTCAGGCGTCCGGTACAGCCACTGGTCGGCGCGCAGTGCCGCGAGCATCTGATCGGGCGGGTAGGTGCCATACTCGAGGCCGATATCGGTGATTTCCGCCTGCGGGCATTCCGGCGCCAGCAGGCTGCCCAGCGGACCGGCGACCATGCTGGACACCGAACTGCCCTCGGTCAGCGAGGTCACCTCGCCCCACCAGCGGCGCGCGCGGGTCCTCTTGCCCCCGCTGTCGTCGGTCAGCAGGATTTTTTCACCGTAACCTTTCGGTCCCAGTCCTGTATGGAGATCAATGAATGCCAGGCGCGTGCAGCGCTGCGCAAAATCGCGCAGCACCTGTCGAAACGTCCGGTTGCTCCAGGTGGGCTCGGTGCCGCCGAAAAAGAGGCCGTCCGGCTGATGGTACTGGCCGTAGGACACGGCGTCCTTGAGTGCATCGAAGCCGTGTTTTTCGACCCATTCCGCCAGTTTCCTGTCGGCTTCGGGGTCCGGCCAGCGCTGCGGGATCAACAGGTCGGCTACTGCATCGTAAGCCGGGTTGTCAGGCAGGCCCGCCGGATCGGTAAAGTCGATACAGTTGCGATTGAGGTCGACGTTTTCAGCGGTCCAGCGGCGCAGCCAGGAAAAGCCCCAGGGATTGACGCCGTGAACATACAGCACGGCAACGCTTGCGGCTGCGGCGCGTGATTGGAACGCCGGGTCGCGGATCAGCGCGATCTGCACACCCGAGCCGCAGAACCCTTCCACACCGTGCGTCGCACTGGTGATGACCAGGAGATGCTCAGCATCTGCTGGCCCCAGCAGCGCGGCGTCCATCGCCAGTTCCTCGCCTTCCCGGCCGGGCAGGGGATGGGCGTAGCTTTTGACAGTCAGGTTGGCAGACGAGCAGGCCTCCAGGAATTTACTGCGCGCTTCCTGGTAAGTCGTTGAAAAACAGTTCGAATGATCCATTATCTGCAGTGCCTCGAATTTGATAAAATAATGAATATCAAATATATTTAAGTATCATTTAATGACTACTAGCCACGGTCCCGGTTGGCTGGTCCGTTCAGTAGTAGGTGCCGAAGTTCCAGCGCAGTGCCAGCCCATACGTGCGAGGGTTGGTGTACGTGGCGCGCGCTATACCCAGGAACGAACGGCTGTTCCAGATCTGTGCAGTCTCGTCGGTCAGGTTTTGGCCCCAGGCGTAAATCGTCCAGGCGCCCGAACCCGATGTCCAGCCAAACTGGCCGTTGAACAGGTGGTAAGATTCGGTCTGGTTCACCGGCAGGTTGTTCGGATTGGTGAAAAAGTCATCCCGGTATGCGTAGTTACCCTGGATGAATAACTCGCCGCCCCACAGCGGGAATTGCATATCGGCCCCGATGCCGTAGTTGTTTTTCGGCGCCATTGCAGGGCGATTACCGGTGCAGTCCACGCCTCCGGCTTCGCAGTCTTCGAATCTGTCGAACTTCGCATCGGTATAACCGTAAGTCGCCCAAAGGCGCAGCCAGTCAGTGGCCAGCCATTGCACGTCCAGTTCCAGACCCTGACTGGAGACTTTGCCTGCATTGGTGATGGTCAGGGACGTGCCGCCATTGGGCAGCAGGGCGAACGACTGCACCTGGAAGTCATCATTATTGGAGTGGAACCAGGCTGCGTTCAGCTGCACACGGCCATCCGCAAACGCGCTCTTCAAGCCAACCTCGTAAGCATCCACATTCTCGTCTTCAAAGGGCAGGGCCTCCAGGTCATTCACGAAATCGGTGTTCCAGCCGCCGCTCTTGAAGGCGCGTGACCAGCTCGCATACAGCATCGAGTTGTCATTGGCGAACCAGTTGAGGCTCACCTTTGGTGACCAGTCATTCGAGGACCTGCTGTCTATCGAAGAGCCGTTGGTAAACAGTCCGCTGGTATCAACGATCGAGTAATCCAGATCCTTTTTCTCGTCGGTATAGCGGATGCCGGCGGTGAGAACCCAACTGTCGGTGAATCGGTAATTGCCGTGCGCGTAAGCGGCAAACTGTTTGCCGTCAACGATGGTGTCATATTTCACGCCCACGTATACAGGCGGCGCAGCGGGCACCAGTGCCTGGGCAAAGACCCTTGCATTGCCCTCGCCATCGGTACTCTGGTCGAGATAGTAGAGTCCGATCACGTAATCGAATTTGTCATAGGCCGGCGAAATCAGGCGGATTTCCTGCGAAAAATAGTCGCTGTCCGCCTCGATCAGGTCAGAGGACGCGATGGGCAGCGGCGTGTAATCCTCGTCGACATCGGTAGCTGACCAGAATTCGGTCCGGTAGGCGGTAATGGAAGCCAACTGGAAGTCATTGGCAAAGTCATGGTTGATGGTTAACGCAACTCCGTCGTTCTCGACCTTGAATCTCTGGGTGGCGTCGAGCGCGACTTCGTAAGGCCCGGGCGCGAGTGAATCGTCCACTTTCACGCTGACCAGACCGATGAAGTCGTTGTGGTAATCATCATAGGTCAGCTCTGCGCTGGTGGCATCGCTGATGTTCCACAGCAACTGCCCACGAACGGCGAGTTCGTCCTTGTCGTCATAATCCTTGCCGGGAATCAACGCGTCTTTAGTAAATCCGTCCCTTTGGGTGACACTGGCGCTGACCTTGCCGTAGAAATTCTCGGAAAACGGCACGTTGACCGATCCCTTGACTCGCCAGTATCCATAATTGCCATAATCCGCCTGGGCGTAGCCGCCAAATTCCTCGCCCGGTTTCCTGGTCACGATGTTGATGGCGCCGGAAACGGTGTTCTTTCCAAACAGCGTCCCCTGCGGACCGCGCAGGATTTCGACAGTCTCAACGTCCAGCACGGATTGGTTGGATGCCGCTGAGCGGCCTACCCACACGCCGTCAACATATACGCCAATGCGCTGATCGTAGCCGGGGTTACGGCTGACATCGGAAATACCCCGGATGCCGTATTGGCTCTGAGCGGAATTGGCGCTGCCAATGACCAGGTTCGGTGTCGCGTATTGCAGGTCTTTGATTTCAGAAGCGTTCAGCCGCTGGATGTCCTGGTCAGTGATGGCCGTAATGGCAATCGGAACATCCTGCAGGCTTTGGTCACGCTTCTGGGCGGTGACCGTGACCTCCTCGATCACCATCCGGTCGTCCTCCTGGAGCTGTTGTGCCCACACTGAGGCGGAGAATCCGCCCAGTAGTGCCGACAGGATCATGCAGCCGGCCAAGTTGAAATGTTGATAGCCGTTACCCGCCCGCTTTTCGCTCTGCGTCGCTTGTTTAGTCTCCGTCATGTCCCCGCTCCGATCGATCGTGTGGTTGAAATTAATTATAATAGAATATAATTAAAAGCTTTAGTCAAGGAAAATTTTTTTCGAGGAACGCCCCGAGAATCGGGGAATTAAAGTTCAGGCGTGTTAAAACAAGGCTCTCACAAAGGTTTTGAGGAGGCGGGGCTTATTGCTCCGACTCCTGCCGAGTGTGCCTTTGCAGATAAATGACAGCGGAAAGTCAGGTGATGTCGTCGAACAGTGCAATAAAGCGAGGGTCATTTCCCAGGCCTTCGATTCGAGGGTCGAATCTCGAGCAGCGGAACCAGGGACACTTCTCGTCGCGGGCTTCGCGAAGCAGTTCAATGGCCCGGTCAAGGTCACCCAGCTGAACGTAGGTCATCGCGAGGTGAGAGCGTGGTGCACGCGGCAGATCCCGGTTCAGCAAGGCGTCCGCCTGGGTTCTGGCTGACTTCTTCTTTCCAGCGCGGGCAAGGGCGTATGTGTACAGGGTCATAATGCCGGGATTCTTGCCAGACAGCTGTACGGCCCGCTCTACCGCCGGCAGCGCTTCCTCATGGGCGCCAAGCCATGAGGCTATCAAGCCAAAATAACCGCTGGACGCAGGATCCTTGGGGTATTCAGATTTCTGGCGACGCTCGATTTCCAGCGCTTCGCCCGCCATTCCTGAACAGAACAGCCGCCACGCCAAAGCATGGCGATGCAGCAACGAATGAGGATCCAGCTCCAAGGCCTGGCGAGCGGATGCAACGCTTTCTTCAACCAGGCCTGCCAGGCGTTGCGCGAAGGACAGGTAGGAATAACCGTTAGCGTAACCGGGGTCGAGGTCCAGTGCGGTCTTCAAGCTGGCAAACCCCTCGCCCATATCGTCCGCCACGCACAAAAACCATCCGCGGGCAGCATGGGCTGACGCCAGCTGATTATCAAGATCCAGCGCCCGGCTGCAATTAGCGAGTCCCTGCCTCATTGCATCCGAGGGAATGATGTAACCCCGGAGACTTTGATACAGGAGACAATCTGCTTTGGCGGCGTAAGCAACCGCAAAGGCTGGATCGATTTTAATGGCCTGGTCGTACAATTTCATGGCTTGCGCCATGTCGGGGAAATTACCGGTATTAGCCAGCCGCCGGCCTTCCAGGAAGTGTGAATAGGCCCGCGGGATGCCGCTCGCGACCTTTTTCGCCGTCGATGAATCCGGGTGGGACGGATCTCTGCAAACCGGCACCCCGAGTCGGTATCCCCGCTTGGGAATCGTGACGATGTAGTCATGCAGACCATCGTCCAGGTGTTTTCTGAGCGAATACACGCATCGCGTAAGAGAAGCATAGCTCACTGACTGTCGCGGCCAGATTTC
>JAHEFT010000146.1 GCA_024640025.1 Chromatiales bacterium | reverse complement strand
TCCATGTGCTCCTTGCGATATACCGTTCATCCTGAACATAACCGTTCATCCTGAACATAAGAGGAGTACGGGGCCGTGGAGCGACTGACCGGCGAACCGGCCAGTCTTAGGACATCACTGAGTCTCAGTGCTCTTCTTCGTAACCGGTGAACATCTCCCTGAAGTGCGTAGCCGGCGTGTGGCCGAGCGCACCCATGTAGGCGTGGATCATGGTGAATGACACGAAGAAGATATAAATCAACACGTGGACGGTGTTGACGACTTCCACTCCACCCAGCAAGGCGATCACGCCCTCGAAGCGCTTGACGTCCCACATCATCAGGCCCGTCGCGAACTGGATGGGCACCACCAGCAGCATGATGATCTGGTAGGTAATGCTTTGCATCGGGTTGAACTTGTCGTGGGGGACTACCTTGTGCGGGCTCTTCTCGCCTCTGAAGATGCCGTAACCGTAGTACATCATCTGTTTGAAGGCATTGTCAAAAAACTTCTTCACGTTGAGCTCGGGGTGATAGTTCGTGATGCGATCGGAAAAAATGTAAAACCCCAGCCAGACGAAATAGTTGGCGATAACAGCGAACGCCACCCAGTTGTGTGTCTTGACCGCCGTTTCAAATGTCATCAGGTTAAATAGGTGCGCATACCTGATGTGGGTTCCGGTGAGGATCAGCGTGACGAAACCCAGTGCGTTCAACCAATGCCATATGCGTACAGGCAACGGGTTGATGTACAACTCACTGTCCTTGGTTTTGATCCAGGCTTCGGGCTGATTGTGTTCAGATGGAATGCTTGACATCACTTTTCTCCTCTTTCCATGTATTCCCGGATCATTTTACCGAGGGTGAAATGCCCGACAGGTACCGCGATACCGGCCGCCAGCGACAGCAACAGGAGAATGTCCAGGAGCTTGTTAGGGTTGCCGCCCAGCGCATAAAAGTCACTGATGGATTCCACGGCTTTTACCGAGCTCAGCACCTCCCGGTCGGCCTCAAAACTCTGTCTTCCACCTTCAGGCGTGGTGATGGAAAGCGTGACATTCTGCTTTTGCCGCCAGCCCGGTTCGTGACAGCTTTCACATGTCCTGACCGCAAAGCTCTTGCTGGCGATCTGGTGTGCGACGACGCCGGACATGACTTCCATGCGGCTGCGCAGTGAAATATCGGCGGGCTGACCCATACCAACCCTGGATTTCCATATTTCCAGCGGGTCGCCGCTGCCGCCTTCTGCCGCGATGGCCTGCAGTTGTTCCTGGATGGGCGGGTCGCCTTCCTTCATTGCCAGCGGAACACCGGCGACGTTGTCATACAGGTGCAGGTCAAATTTGTGCTTGGCGAACGGCGCATGGCAGACGGCGCAGGAAACGATGTCGAGATGGGTTCCGGCATTGGGCAGCCACTGCGCGTGCAACAGCGTCACGTTCTCGTGACAGGCGATGCAGGTGGTTCTGAGAACGTCACCAATTGCCAGCGCTGTCACTTCATGGGAGTGATGACAATCCGAACAGATCGGCGCCTGGATATGGCTGTCACGGATGGTATTGCCGTTGAACCTCGCCTGGCCGTGCACACTGGCGGCATATGCGTTGAATATGTTCTCATGGCACTTCTTGCAGGGTAGACCCGTCTCGGCCTGGTAACTGGCCATGGATTGCGGGGCGTGCGGGTTGTGACAACTGCTACACACCGGCGCCTTGGGGCTTCCTTGCGCCACCATCAACGAATGTACACTGCCCTTGTACTGCTTGTACTTCTGCAGGTGACACTTGCGGCAACTGTCATTCAAATCGACGGAAAACTCCCGTTCGCTTGGGATGGAGATGTTGGTGCTCTGAGATGGATGCTTGATTTTGCCAATGTCACTATGACAACTGACGCATTTGACGACACCGTGAGCGGAGGCGAGGTAGGCTTCCTTGGGCACCTGCAGGGACATTTCCTTGCCGTCCTCGAGAAGCTTGGTTTTTTCCCGCTTGTGACAATTGAGGCATTTCCCGTTATTTTTCTGGATTTCCTCTATCCTCAGCGCGGCGGCGTCCTTGACCACTGCATCGGCGGACGGTTCCGGCGCCGTAACCGCCGCATCTGTTGCGGCAGCTTCTGTCCCGGTTACCGGTTCCTGGGTCTCAGGCACTGTTGCCGGTTCGGCATTGTCCTGCGCTTGGGCGGCGAACGGAACGCCAAGCAAAACCATGCACAAAGCACCCAGGACCATGTAACCGGCCAATGCAGTTCGTTTCTCTCCCCCGATATTCCGGACCAGCATTTCGAATCTCCTCTTGTGGGCCGTTTATATGCAGGCCGGGACCTGTAACAGGTCCCGGCACTTTTCAAAAGCCAAATCTTTTACTTGGTTGCTCGTTTCTTCGCCAGGGCCTCGCGACCCAGTTTTGCAAACATGTAGAAACCTACGAATGGTAAGGCAATTACATAACCAAGGGCAATGAAAGGCGAGGCAAAAAACAGTGCGACGTCCTTCATGGCGCGGCCGAACGATTTTGGCGCACCCTTTGCCGCGGCAGATTTGTTTTCGGCAACCTTGGTGGTGCTCCCAGCAGCCGCCAGCGTGGATTCGGCATTGACTTTGGCCGTACCGGCGTCGTTCAGGGCCTTCAGGGTAATGCTCTCGATCATCTCCGGGGTCAGCGGCTTGCGTACGAAGCCGTTTGCGCCGAGCACAGACGCCCTGACCTCATTGGCTTGCGTACCGTAACCGGTAATCACCACCACCGGTGTCCACGGGC
>JAHEFT010000145.1 GCA_024640025.1 Chromatiales bacterium | reverse complement strand
CCGCTCTTCACATCTGACGATGAATCACTGAATACCGTTCGTAACCTGGTGCAATTAAGACTGGACTCCTAGGCCCCGGCCTCAACTGCATCGCCTCGTTCAGGGTCGAGCCGGGAAGCGCTTGATGATCCTGGCCACCGCGCTTTCCATCATCGCCTTCTTTTTCTCCGCCGCGCGATCCTCGTCAAGTTCGCTTTCCGCGACTCCCTGCCATATCAGGCCATTTGACCCTGCAGCCCGCGCCTCGATGATCAGCGAACCTTCCGTGTACTCCATAATGTAGGTCATGTTGGCTTTCTTGTTATAGGTCGCCTCATCAATATTCCCGCTACCCCAGGCGCCGGTACCCGGGCCGGTATTCATTACCCGCTCATCCATGCGCTTTTCGATCACCACCTGGTAGGAAACAAGAAAGTCTGCCTCCTCTGGGCGAACGTACTGGTAGCCGCGCTTTTCGAAATTCTCTGTAATGACCCGGCGAATCTCGTCGTCGGCAGTGGCGCTCGCACCCTTTGCCTGGGGATCAATGGCCGAGGCTACCCCTGACCAGCTGAAATGCTCCAGGGTAGAGAAATCAAAGTTCTTGTCTTGCTCGGACCTGACTGCCAGTGAACTACACGCCGTGGCGCCCAGGATCATGAGAAGAACACCGAGGTATCTTGCGCGCATGAGACGTCCCTGTTGTTTTGCCTAGTTTAAAAGTGCCAGTTTACTCCAGCCCGCCGTAGCGTGCAGAAGCGGTTTACGTCCTAGTCGCGGTCATCGGGCAGGGTGAACCCGCGAAGATGAGCCGGAACTTCCACCCCGGGAAGGTTCGCCGGATCCGGCACCAGTTCACCGGGCGCCATGCTCAACGGGATGACGCCGGCCCAGATGGGCAGCTCGTAATCTGCCTTGTTATCCGAGGGGTCGCCAGCGCGAACCTTCGCTGAACCCTCATCAATTGCCATGCGCAATACCGTGGTGGCGTTGATCTCTTTGTCAGTAACTGGCCGGAGCTCATCCCACCGACCGGGAAAGAGCTGCTCGACCATGACCTTCAGCTGTTCGCTCTTGGCCTCACCGGTGACTTCCTCGACCCGCCCAAACAACATGACGGAGCGATAGTTCATGGAGTGGTTAAAGGCTGACCTGGCCATCACAAAGCCGTCAACATGAGTGACGGTCAGGCAGGCCGGCGCACCCACGGCCTGTTTCAAGAAGCGGCTGACCGAGGATCCGTGCCAGTAAACGTGGTCGCCGGAGCGCCAGAACAGGGTAGGGGTGCAATAGGGGTGATCATCGATCGTGTAGGCCACATGGCACATGAATCCGGCATCAAGAATCTCATTGACCTGCTTCCGGTCGTAGATTCCCCGCTCTTTCATTCTTTTGACTGCCGATCGGCCAGTCTTTCTCAGGTCCGTCATTTCAGCGTTTCTCCGGGTCATCCAGGCGGCAAGCAATGCCGCTGGATCATGCCCCACGGGTCATGCAACCGCAACCAGGCGCCGTCAATACGGCGACGGCGGGGGGCTTCACCCTTTAGAAAAAGCGCAGCAGGAAAGTGACGCCATATGCAGCAATTATTCAATTGCTGCAGCATTTGCCTTCCAGTTCACGTCAGGGAAAATCGATGTATCTGATTGTTTTGCATAATCTTATATGCTTTTCGAGACAATTTTACAGTCAAATAACATGCTGAACGCAGCAAAATCACCCGGCTCGTGCAGCGGCAAATGACCCAACACTGAATCACGGCATTTACTCATCCTTGTAGTCCCGCTTCAGCACTCCCTGTGCCTTGAGTGTCTTGACCAGCTTTTCAACCCTGACAAAGGCCACAAGGCCAAAAATGAATCCCATCAGTCCCAAGACTTCCATATTTTCCTCCCAAACGGGTCTTCGATTTGATAATCCTTGTGCTCCAACCGGTGGCCCTCGCCAGACCTGGGAACAGCCGGCAGCTCCAACGACTACACCCGGTTCACTGCCATCATAAACCCCGTCAATCGGCCAGGCTCGCCCTGCATCTGCGGAATTCGCCTTGAAATAGGCCGCAACAGCCCCGCATTGGTGCTTCACACGCCGGCGGCATGGGCATAAGATGGCTTTGAATAAGGCATTTTACCCGTCCAAGGGAAAATGGCCGGGGGTGCCTGTCAGTTTCCTGTTGACATGGGGTGGCGTGCGGATATATTCGCGCCCTCAAAGAGCGGGAACTCTCCCGCACGCCTCGAAGGGCCGAGACGTTTTTCGTTCGCAGGTCGCCCAGCTGCGTAAGGAATGCGCAATGAACAGTCTATCTACTGTCCCGGAGGAGCCTCCCGGAGGCAACGGGCACTACATCCCACAAATAGTTGACTCCCAGGACTCCGCGTACAACTCGTCGGGCAGATTGGAAACCGCCCCGAGCTCTTGCGTTACGGTCAATCTCTGCGTGCACACCCGGCAGAGAATTAACCCTTTCATGGGAGAGCTCTCATGAGTCCTCGTGCCACCCGTGTCGGACTCACGTTCGACCTGAAAGACACCTATTTGAAAGCCGGATACAGCGAGGAGGAATCCGCTGAGTTCGACACCGTTGATACCATAGATGGTATTGCCGAGGCGCTGACCAGCCTGGGCTACCAGGTGGACAGGATCGGCAATATCAGGCAGTTGGTTGCCAGGCTGCACAGCGGGCATCGCTGGGACCTGGTGTTCAATATTTGCGAGGGCTTGCGTGGGATCGGCCGGGAGGCCCAGGTACCCGGGCTGCTGGATGCGTACGA
>JAHEFT010000096.1 GCA_024640025.1 Chromatiales bacterium | reverse complement strand
GACCGGCTCTGCTATTACACGACGTGCGGCTGGATGATGTGGAACTGGATGGTCAGCTGCCTGGCGATCGGCACGACCATGGTGTTGTACGAGGGCTCGCCTTTTTTCCCGTCCCCGCACGCGATGTTCGACCTGATCGACGAACTGGGCATCACCGTGTTCGGGACCGGGGCGAAGACCATCGCCTCGTGGGAAAAAGCCGGGTTGCAGCCACGCAATTCCCACCAGCTCAATTCCCTGGTCACGCTGCTTTCCACCGGCTCACCGCTGGCACCGGAAAGCTTCGAGTACGTGTACCGGGAAATCAAGCAGAACCTGTGCCTGTCATCGATCGCAGGCGGCACCGACATCGTTTCCTGCTTCATGGCGGGCAGCCCCATCCTGCCGGTCTGGCCCGGCGAACTGCAGTGTGCCGCCCTGGGTATGGCGGTGGAAATTCTGCGCGAGGACGGCAGCACGGCCGATATCGGCGAAACCGGCGAGTTGTGCTGCACCCGCGCCTTTCCAGCCATGCCGGTCTGCTTCTGGGGCGATGACGACGGCAGCCGTTATCACGCCGCCTATTTCGAAAAGTTTCCCGCAATCTGGGCGCACGGCGATTTCGTGGCGAAGACGGAACACGGCGGCTACGTGATCCAGGGACGCTCCGACGCCACGCTGAACCCCGGCGGGGTGCGGATCGGAACCTCTGAAATTTACCGCCAGGTCGAAAGCCTGGACGAAGTGCTGGAGAGCCTTTGCATCGGCCAGGAGTGGCAGGATGATGAGCGGGTCATCCTGTTCGTGAAGCTCAGAGAGGGAATCGAACTGGACGAGGAACTGACAGAACGGATCCGTAGAACGATCCGCCAGAACACCACCCCGCGCCATGTGCCGGCAAAAATTATTCAGGTAGCGGATATTCCCCGCACCATCAGCGGCAAAATCGTCGAGTTGGCGGTCCGGAATATTGTCCATGGCCGCGTGGTCAGCAATGTGGATGCGTTGGCCAACCCCGGGTCGCTGGAACTTTTCCGCGACCTGCCGGAACTGAAGACCTGAGCCAAACAGACCATGAGTAAAACACAATCACTGCGCGCCTCTTACCAGGAGGGTATACCAGGCCCCTGGCTGGAGGGTTCGGACAATGTGCTGGCCGTTTTCGAATTCGGCCACTCACCGCTCGAATCCACCGATCCCAGGCACGTTCCGGTGGCGCTGAGACAATTGGGAAGTCCGTCCATGGTGGAAGTGTGGCGCTGCGACGGTCCGATCAAGACCGGTACCTGGGACCGGCTGCGCTTCGCCCAGGGCGAGAAACTGACGATGGGTCACATCGCGCTGGACCTGCGGAAAACGGGAGACATGAGGGAATCCAGCCGCCTGGCCTACGACATCCTGCAGACTTACCTGCAGCAGTCGCCGCACCAGTGGCCGCTGAAAATCTGGAATTATATTCCCGGGATCAACCAGGGCTCGGGCGATGAAGAACTCTATCGCCGGTTCTGCCTTGGGCGCGCTGATGCCGTACTGATCGACCCGGGTGACCGCCCGCCGCTGCCGGCAGCAACGGCGATCGGTTCACCGGCCGATGAACCCGCGTTGCAGGTGTATTTCCTGGCCGCCGCATTACCCGGGCTGGACGTGGAAAACCCACGCCAGGTCAGCGCCTGGCGCTATCCCAGGCAATACGGGCCCCGCAGCCCGTTGTTTTCCCGCGGCACCATACTGAGAATGAACGGTTCGCAGCAATTCCTGCTTTCCGGCACGGCCAGTGTCGTGGGCCACCAGACCCACCACGAAAACCAGGTCGCAAACCAGCTGAGTGAATCGCTGCGTAACGTTTACAGCCTGCTGGAAGAAGGCTACCGGCTGACCGGCGATTCACAGGCCCGGCTCGATGACCAGGGCCTGCTCAAGGTGTACATCCGCAACCCGGATGACCTCGACCTGATTCGCCGGACACTGGATGCAGAGGCGCCGGCGGAGATTCCGCGGATTTATCTTGAAGGCGACATCTGCCGGGAAAATCTGCTGACCGAAATCGATGGCGTGGTCAGTATGCAGCGTACATAGGGAGTCTCGCTTCCCTGCTCCCGGACTAGCCGTTCAAAGCCTGGTCCAGGTCGGCCATAAGATCACCCACATCCTCAACACCGACCGACAGGCGCACCAACGTGTCGCTGATTCCCAGCCGTGCGCGCATCTCTTCCGGAACCGAGGCGTGCGTCATGATCGCCGGGTGGTTGATCAGGCTTTCCACTCCGCCCAGGCTTTCAGCCAGCGCGAACAGTTGACAGCGCTCCAGGACCCGGCGTGATTTCTCCAGTCCGCCCCGGATGTCGATACTGATGATGCCCCCACCCAGACCGTTCATCTGGCGCATCGCCAGTTCGTGCTGCGGGTGATCCTCCAGGCCCGGATAGATCACGCGTTCCACTGCAGCGTGGCCACTTAGCCAGCGGGCAATTTCCAGGGCATTGTCACAATGCGCCCGCATCCGCAACGCCAGCGTCTTCAATCCGCGGAGCACCAGGAAACTGTCGAAAGGCCCCTGGATAGCTCCGGCTGAATTGAGCAGAAACCAGAGCCTTTCAGCCAGTTCCGCATCATCGCGAACCACCGCCACGCCCCCCACCATGTCGGAATGTCCGTTCAGGAACTTGGTGGCGGAATGCATCACGATGTCCGCGCCCAGTTCCAGCGGACGCTGCAGCATGGGGCTGGCAAACGTGTTGTCCACCACCAGCAGGGCGCCGTGGTGATGGGCAATTTCGGCAGCCTGCCCGATATCCACGATCTTCAGCATCGGGTTGGTCGGTGTCTCAACCCAGACCAGGCGGGTATCCGGTCGCATCGCCGCGTGCAGACTGTCGGGGTCTTCGAGGTTCGTGAACGTGAACCTGAGATTGGCCGAGCGCTCTCTTACCCGGTGAAACAGGCGATAGGTTCCGCCGTAAAGGTCATCCCCGGCCACCACGTGGTCACCGGAATCCAGCAACTCCAGCAGGGTCGAGGTCGCTGCCATGCCGGATGAAAAAGCAAAACCGCGGATGCCGCCCTCCAGGTCTGCAATGCACTGTTCATAGGCGTCCCTGGTGGGATTATGACTGCGCGAGTACTCCCAGCCCTGGTGCTGGCCCGGGCTGCGCTGGACGTAGGTGGAACTGGCGAATATCGGCGTCATGATTGCGCCGGTAGACGGATCCGGTTTCTGGCCGGCGTGGATCGCCCGGGTTGCCAGGCGATGTTGGGTTTTCCGGTCACTCATTAGCGGTCCGCCTTTCTTCTCAGGTAGTTCAACAGGTCGACCCGGGTGATCAGGCCCAGGAACTGATCGCTGTCTTTCACGATCGCCACGAAATCGCGATTGAAAATCGGCAACAGGTCTTCGACCGGCGCATTCACATCGATCTCGGTCAGGTCAGTGGTCATGGCCTTGCCCACCGCGTCATCAAAACGCTGCGCATCGCCGGCGATGGCCAACAGGAGATCAGACTCGTCGAGGATGCCGACCAGTTGACCGTTTTCGATGACCGGCAACTGCGACACGTCATACAGTTTCATGCGGCTGTAAGCGTTGGCGAGGGGCTCGTCCGGCCCGACCGTCACCGTGTCGTGTGTCTGGTAAGGTTTTGCAATCAGGTCCCGCAAGTCGCCGTGGTTTTCTACATCCATGAAGCCCTGGTCCCGCATCCAGAAATCGTTGTACATCTTGGACAGGTAACGGTTGCCGGTATCACAGGCAAAGGTCAGCACTTTTTTGGGTTCTGTCTGCTCCCGGCAGTATTTCAGCGCCGCGGCCAGCAGTGTGCCGGTGGACGAACCGCCCAGGATACCCTCGCGAGTCAGCAATTCTCTGCCCGCACGGAAGCTCTCCCTGTCGCTGATGCAGTATGCTTTGCTGACGCGGGTGAAATCGCTGATGGTCGGCAGAAAATCTTCGCCGATGCCTTCGACCATCCAGCTTCCGGCGGTGGTCGACAGGGTCCCCTGGTTGATGTACTCGGCAAGAATCGAGCCTTCAGGATCGGCAAGCACCAATTCCAGGGCAGGCGCCACGCGCTCGAAATACCGCGACAGGCCGGTGACCGTGCCGCTCGACCCGACTCCCAGGACCACCGCATCGAGTTCACCGCCCATCTGTTCCCAGATTTCCGGTCCGGTTTCCTCCTCGTGTGCCTGCGGATTCGATGGGTTGCTGAACTGGTTGATGAAATAGGCGTTTTCGAGTTCAGATGCCAGCCGCTTCGCGAGGTCCTGGTAGTATTCCGGGTGTCCCTTGGCAACGTCTGAACGGGTCAGGACAACCTCGGCGCCCATCGCCTTGAGGTTGGATATTTTTTCCCTGCTCATCTTGTCCGGGATCACCAGCACCAGGCGGTAGCCTTTCTGGGCGGCCACCAGGGCCAGGCCGAGGCCGGTATTTCCGGCCGTGCCTTCCACCAGCGTGGAACCCGGGCTGATCCTGCCCGCCGCTTCAGCCTGTTCGATCATCTTCAGCCCGATCCGGTCCTTGATGGAGCCACCCGGATTCTGGCTTTCCAGCTTGATGAACAGTTCGCAGGGCCCGGTATCGAAGTGGTTGACCCTAACGACGGGGGTACGGCCGATCAATTCCAGAACATTGTTGAATACCGCCATGTCAATTCCCGGCAATTATCTTGATTCAAAAAAGGAAACGGCCGGGATATCCTGCCCGGCCGTTTATCGTTTTGTTGTCCCCGGTCAGGCCCGGGCCGCATCCATCATGCGCGCCAACTGGTCCTTGGCCCGAAGTTTTTCTTTCTTGAGTTTGTTGAGGGCAAGGTCTTCCATGGGCGCCGTGCCGATTTCGGCGGCGGTCACCCTTTTGTCCAGTTCCTGATGCCGGTTGTAAATACGAAGAAAATCTTCATTTTCCTTCATCATTTTTTCCATTTCTTCCTGGTGGTGCTCGAACATAGGAATCCTCCGGTTTAACGTAATGAAACAGCAGACAAATCGTCACGGTCAAGTGATCGCCGGTGCGATTTACCTGAATAATGAGTGGTGTGAATCGAGAGATTGGAACAGGTTACAGCTAGTGACATGCAGCGGACGCAAGCGTTTACAGCCATTATCCGCGAACTCCGTTTTTGCTGAAAAAAACCATGTTTCTGGATTAAATCTAGCGCAAATAGCCGCCGACAGCAAGAGGCAGCGACAGGGAATCAACCATCCAGCAGGATCACGTCCACCCGCCGGTTCTGGCGCCGTCCTTCCTCGGTGTCGTTGGAAGCAATGGGAAAGTCCTCACCCATTCCGGCAACCGTGAAACGGTCGCGTTCAACGCCCAGTGAAACCAGGGCTTCGAATACTGAATTGGCACGCAGCGCGGAAATTTTCAGGTTGGTCTCGGCATCGCCGGTCGAATCGGTATGACCCTCGATGCGAATGTTTTTGTCCGGCTCGCTTTGCAGCAAATCCACCACTTCCACCAGGCTGGCCATGGCATCGTCCAGCAGCTTGGTTTGTCCGGATTCAAACAAGACGTCGCCCAGGGTTACCACGACACCGCTTTCCGTCTGGCGAAGCTGGAGATTTTCGAGTTGCCTGCGCAGGGTGTCCGCCTGTTCCATGGCAAGATCGGCCTCGCGCCGGGCCAGCTGCGCTTCCGTTGCGCTGGACGCCGCCAGCGCCTTGGCTTGCTCCGCTTCCTCGATGGCCTGCTCGGTTTCACGTGCCGATGCGGCTTCGCGCTGCTGGGCTTCCATGGCCTCCTGGCGCGCGCGCTGGGCTTCTTCCTCACGTGCCTGGGACATCATGCGGGCCTGCTCGGCCTCTCTCCTGGCGCGTTCGGCCTCGGCCTTGCTGGCTTTGACCAACATGGCGCTACGCTCGTCACCCAGCCGTTGTAATTCCGCTTCCAGTTGCGCGGTCTGAGCCGCGGCGCGGGCGATCTGGATTCTGCGGTCGGCCATGTAAACCAGGTGTATCCGCTGGGTGTCGTTTCCGGTTGCCGTTTCTGCCTGGCGCAAGCTGCGTTCCGCCTCGCCGAGCGCCAGGGGGGCATATCCCGCCAGTTCCTGGTTGGCTTTCAATTCGTCCAGCTGCGTTCGCACCTGCTGCAGTGCCAGGTCCTGCTTCGGGGCCGTGCTGCAGGCGCCCAGGGCGACAACCAGGAGTGCCGCAACCGGTAATGTCCGTTTCTGAATTCTCATTTGAAATCCTCCCCGTAGGTGGTTTCAAAATCTTCAAGCAGGATTTCGTTCTCGCGGGCTGCATCCGCGACCCTGGCCCGCATGATGGCCGCCCGTGATTTCTCGATCGCCAACTCGGAATTGATTTCCGACTGTTCAATCAGGACGATCGACTTATCATACTGCTTGAATTCAATGCCTTTATGGGCTTCCGCCAGCTTTTCCCGTGCGAAGCGCAGTTCAACGGGCGAGTGCTCCTCGGCGCCGGCCTGAACTGCTGCATTAATCGCCTCTTCGGCGTTGGTGAACGCATCCGGGGCAGGTTTGGGAGTGGCGCAGGCCGCCAGCACCAGGATAAGAATAAAAACAGCTAGGTTTCTCATGGCTTCGCAGGTTTCAGAAATTCAACGGGGATTATGACGCATGCGGGCATTCGAGTTAAGTCCCCTGATGGTCTAATGATACGGCATCCGGCTGGATCTCCGGCGCTGCGCGGTCAAACTCCGGCAAAGACCGGCACTGTCCGGCGATCCGCCTGATGTTCGGATAGGGTCCAAGGTCGCAGGAATACCGTTCGGCGTTGTACACCTGCGGCACCAGGAAACAGTCCGCCAGGGTGGGCGCATCGCCGTGGCAATAGAGGCCGCTTGCCGGATTCGACAGCCAGGCTTCAACCGCAGAAAAGCCTCTCGCGATCCAGTGGGAATACCAGCTACTGATGGCGGCGTCATCCTGGTGCATTTCCCTTTTGAGGTAATTCATCACGCCGAGGTTATTGAGCGGCTGAATCTCACTGGTGATGGATTGAGCTATGCTTCGCACACGCGCCCGGCCGGCCGGGTCTGAGGGCAACAGCGGGCGGGCAGGAAAGGCTTCCTCCAGGTATTCGCAAATAGCCATCGACTGCACGATGGTCCGTTCGCCGTGAACCAGCGCCGGCACCAGGCCCAGGGGGTTGATCGTCCGGTATTCGGGGGTGTTTTGTTCACCGCCCGCGCGGACCAGGTGGATGAATTTCTGCCGGTGTGCAATGTGTTTGAGATTCAGGGCGATACGGACCCGGTAGGCTGAAGAACTCCTCCAGTAACTGTACAGCAGAACCTCAGCCGGCTTTTCACTGGCCATACGGCTGGATCACCTGCTCAATGGCTCCGAAAACTGAATCCCCTGCGGCGTCCAGCATTTCAATGCGAATGGTGTCCCCGAAACTCATGAAAGGCGTGGTGGGTTTGCCTCCGGCGATGATTTCCAACATGCGGAGTTCGGCCAGGCAGGAAGCGCCCTTGCTTTCATCCTCGTTGGCCACGGTTCCCGACCCGACGATAGTGCCGGCAGTGAGCGGGCGTGTCATGGCTGCATGCGACACCAGTTGGGCAAAATTGAACTGCATGTCGACGCCTGCCTCGGGCTCGCCGAATCGCT
Organism: Chromatiales bacterium; assembly: GCA_024640025.1. Taxonomy (GTDB): domain Bacteria; phylum Pseudomonadota; class Gammaproteobacteria; order Xanthomonadales; family SZUA-36; genus JAHEFT01. The sequence continues at coordinate 1,989 of JAHEFT010000096.1, read as the reverse complement.
CGCCGTTCAGCCAGGAGCGCAGCGGCAGGTGCAGCACGGCGTCCTGCCAGGCGTCGCCGAGTTCGTCCGGGGTAACCAGTACCGGAGACAACGCCGACCGCGGCTTGGACTGGAGAAAGCCGAAACCCTTGGCGAGTTCGCCGGGAATCAGGTTGCGCAGGCTCACGTCATTGATCAAACCAACCAGTTGAATATGGTCGGCCGCCTGCTCACCCGTTACAGCCATCGGAACGTCATCGGTGACCACCACCACTTCGGCTTCGAAATCGATGCCGTATTCTTCGCTGGCCACGGAAACCGGATCCCTGGGACCGAGGAACCCGGCTGAGGTGGCCTGGTACATCAGGGGGTCTTCGTAAAACGAGGCCGGCACGTCCGCGCCACGGGCGCGACGTACCCGGTCAACATGCGGCAGGTAGGCGCTGCCGTCCACGAACTCGTATGCCCGCGGCAGCGGTGAGGCCAGTGCCGTGAAATCCAGCAACACGGATTCTTCGGTCGGCCCCAGGTTCAGCGCCTGGGAAACGGCATTGAGGCGCGGCGCCGTATTGGTCCAGTCATCCAGCGCTTCCTGCAGGGTTTCTGCAATATCGGCCACGATGACGTAATGTGTCAGCGCATGGTTTACAACGATCAGCGTGCCGTCGCGGCCGCCGCTTTTCAGTGATGCCAGTTTCAATCTACAACTCCCGTTCTGTTTTCCGGTTCGGGCTAGCGGGTATTCCAGGAATCAGCATACCCTTCCCACTCGATCGCCGTGGCGCGTTCGTCAACCTCGAGTGCATCCCGGGTGTCGATCATCACGGCCACTTCATTCGTGCCTTCTGATTTTTGCTCGAAAGCATTTAGCAGCGCTTTCGGATGCGGCCCGTGCGTGAAGCCGACCGGGTGGTAGGTGATCATACCCGGGTGGATGTTGTCCCGGCTGAAAAATTCGCCCTGGTGGTAAAAAATGACTTCGTCGTAATCATCGTTATTGTGGAAAAACGGCACTTTCAACGCACCCGGATCGGTTTCGAACGGCCTCGGCGCAAAGGTGCAGACGACAAACCGGTTGGCGACAAAAGTGGTGTGGGCCGATGGCGGCAGGTGATAGCGGTCGCTCAGCACCGGGCGGATATCCCGCCAGTTCACCCGAACCGGCGCCAGGTCGCCTTTCCAGCCCATCGCGTCCAGCGGGTTGAACGGGAAAACGATCTTGCTGATCTTGCCCCTGGCCTTGACCTGGACTTCCCATTCAGTTTCGTCCTGCTGCGCGATAAAACGGTCGTCGATCACCGGCGTGTCCAGGATCGCCGGATCGAAGATTGCATGGGGACCAAGCATACCCTTGTCGGGCAATGAGTAACTGCCGCCGGTCGCTTCGATCAACAGTAACTGCATCGGCTCACGCGATTCCAGCCGCCACATCGTACTGCGCGGAATGACAATGTAGTCGCCCTCGCGGACATCCAGGTGGCCGTAATCGCAAAAAAGGTGGCCCGAACCCTGGTGGACGAACAGCAACTCGTCGCCGTCGGCGTTGCGCGCCAACTGGTCCATCGAGTCCTGCATGCCCCAGGAGCGTATTTTCACGGCCGCGTTGGATAGCAGGCCATAAGCCTCCCAAGGGCTGGAACCAAAATCCCCCAACCGGGTGGTGTCGAAAGCCCGCGGCCTGAGTTCGCCTTCGAAGCGAAGCCAGTCGGTGGGAGGATGCCGGTGATACATATGCGTCGCCGGACCAAAAAACCCTTCCCGGCCCAGTTCGCGTTCATAACTGCCCTCGGGCAAGTCGCAATGCGCCTGCCTGGAGGTCTCGCCTTCCATTCGGGGAAATGAGATCCAATTCCGAGCCATGTCACAACTTCCGGTTCAGCTGCCAAGAAATAAACATATTACATCAGGCAGCACGAAGTAAGCGAAAGCGACCCGGTAGGGTGGTATTCAGCAACCCCAAAGTCAGTGAGACGAAACAGACGGGGCGGTTTTTGGCGCAGCCAAAAGAAG
>JAHEFT010000154.1 GCA_024640025.1 Chromatiales bacterium | reverse complement strand
CACCCTGGGTTCACATGGGGAATTACATGGAATTCCGCAATCGCAAAAACCTCTCGATTGAAAATTCCCGGCAGTTGGCTGAGGCGTTGAGCGGTCGCGGTTTGGTCAACCCATCAATCAGTACCGAGGTCAATATAAAGTATGGCTCCGAGACCCTGGATAACGTGACCGTGCTCGGGACGACCGATAAGATGATCGTCGTTTCCACCATGACTCCCGAACTGGGGCGCTTCATGATGCCTTTCGAGGTCGACTACAAGAAAAAGGTCGTGGTGATCGGATCCGCGATCGCCGAGGCCTTGTTTGGCTCGATCAGCCCCCTCGACAAAAACATCAAGCTCGGCCGCCACACCTATCGGATCATCGGAGTGATGGAGGAGCAGGGCGGCAACAGCTTTGGCGGGCCAAATTTCGACCGACGCGTTTTCGTGCCCGTTACCACGTTCATCAAGACATTCGGAGACAGCGGTGGGCGTGCAAATTTGGACATAGCCATCAAGGCGCCCTCGCAGGAGTCGCTTGAGGATTTCGAGTATGAAGTGATCGGTGAGATGCGCAAGATTCGTGGGCTGGGGCCCACCGAGGACGACGATTTTGCAATCAACAAGCTGGGCACGTTGATGGGCGCGTATAACAACGTCATGGGAGTCGTGCTGCTGATCGGTTTGCTGGTCACCGGCATCTCATTGTTCGTCGGCGGTGTCGGGGTCATGAACATCATGTTCGTGTCAGTCACCGAGCGCACCAGGGAAATCGGCATTCGCAAGGCCATCGGCGCGCGGCGTCGCAGCATCCTGATGCAATTCCTGTTCGAATCGTCCGTCATCTGCCTGATCGGCGGCATCATCGGTATCGTGCTGGCTGCGCTGCTGACTTTTCTGATCGATGCAGTCCTCATGCCGGCCAGCCTTTCGCCCGGCATATTGATAACCGCGGTGGTTGTTTCAATCCTGGTCGGGGTGCTTTCCGGTATCGTGCCGGCCTGGCGGGGCGCACGACTGGACCCGATCGAGGCGTTGCGCTATGAGTGAGGCGGAGAGGAGCTGATATGCGCAAGCTGGACACCCTGCTCATGTCCGCGGGCGCCATCCGCAGTAACAAGCTGCGGTCGATGCTTACCCTGGTTGGCATTGTTCTTGGAGTGGCCTCGATCATCGCCGTCATGACGGCCATTTCCGTTATCCAGAAAACCATGGAAAAAGAGATGACGGTGCTGGGATCGCAGGTTTTCCAGGTGCAAAAATGGCCTCCGGGCGGCTTCAATTCTCAGGACGAGCAACGCGAAGCCATGACCTGGCCGCCCGTTACACTCGAGAATGCCCAGGCCATCAGGGATCACGCGACCACCGTGGAATTTGTCGGCACCGAGCTTTGGGACTACGGATTCGTCACTGAGTACAAGGGCGAAAAGACCAACGCCAACACCACGCTGTGCGGCGGATCACCCGAGTATCCTGAGAACAACACGCATTTCGTAGAGTTCGGCCGCAATATTTCACAAATGGACATGGTTGCCCATGCCAGGGTCGCGGTGATTGGGCACGCGATTGCCGAGCAGCTCTTTCCATTTACAGACCCGGTCGGCAAAAATATTCGCATCGATGGCAAGAAGTACGAAGTGATTGGGGTGTTCATAGCCAAGGACTCAGCGTTTGGCGGCCCATACGATCAAATGGCTTTGATACCCAGTGGCACGTACACGGACATCTACGGCCTTATCGACCCCCAGGGGTTCCCACGCTCTGTTAATGTCACTGTCCGCGCCAAGACACCGGAATTGCTTTCGGACGCGATCGAGGAAGTGAGCCAGATCGTGCGCCGGGACCGCGGTCTGAAACGAGGCGAAAAGGACAATTTCTACTGGTTCACCAGCAACAGCATGATCAAGCAATTCAACCAGACCACGCTGGGGGTCAAGATCGGCGCCTTCGTGCTGGGCACCATCTCTTTGATCGTCGCCGGCATCGGCATCATGAACATTATGCTGGTCTCGGTGACCGAACGCACCAAGGAGATTGGTATTCGCAAGTCCCTGGGCGCCAGGCGCAGCAACATTCGCAACCAGTTCCTGTTGGAGGCCATCATCCTGTGCAATATCGGCGGCATCATCGGCGTGCTGGTAGGCATTGGCCTGGGCAACGTTCTATCCATCGTGACCTCCTTCGAAGTCTCGATACCGGTCGGCTGGGCGGTGTTCGGACTGGCATTCTGCACCATGGTGGGTATTTCGTTCGGTTTGTTGCCGGCCGTTAAGGCGGCGAAGCTCAACCCGATTGAAGCGCTGCATTACGAATAGGAGTGGGCCATCAATTCATCAAGGCCTGCTCGAGCTTTCCAAGCAGCTCATCCGCGTTGGCTTTTGAAAAAATCATGGGCGGGCGGATTTTCAGCGTATTATTCAAGGCCCCGGTTGTGCTGAGCAACACGCCGTTTTCGCGCAAATACTCGCGAATCCGCCGCGCCTCTTTTTCGGCGGGTTTTTTGGTATCCCGGTCTGTTACCAGTTCAACGCCGTAAAACAATCCCTTTCCACGCACGTCGCCGATCGACTCGTGCCGTTGCGCCAGGTCTTTCAGTCCCTGTTTCAGGTAAGCGCCGACATCGTGGACGTTTTGCAGGATATTCTCCTGTTCAACCACTTCCAGCACGGCCAGACCGACGGCAGCGGAAACCGGGTTGCCGCCGAAGGTATTGAAATAGTGAAACTTGCGGGCGAATTCCGCCGCAATGGCCGGGGTCGTCACCACGACGGCCAGTGGGTGTCCGTCGCCGACGGGTTTGCCCATGGTGACGATATCCGGTATTACATCCGAATCTTCAAAACCCCACATGTGGTCACCCAGCCGGCACAGACCGGACTGGACTTCGTCCGCCACGACCAGTCCGCCGGCAGCGCGTACCCGCCGGTACACGTCCTGCAGATATTCCGGCGGCGGAGTCAGTACGCCGTTTGAGCTGAAAATGTTGTCGCACATGAACAGGGCCGGATGCTTTCCGCGTTTCGCCAGCCGATCGATTGCCGCAGTGGCAAGGGCTGCATATTTCCGTCCCCGGTCCTGATCGGAATATCCATAGCTGCCTCGATATCCGTCCGGCGCCTCGACGGTTTCCAGGTAATCTGGCTGGTCACAGACCGGGTATTCCTCGGTGGACAATTCGGTGACCACCAGCGAGTTGCCGTGGTAGGCATGCTCTGTCACGATGGCGCCCTCGTTGCCGGTCACGGTCCGTGCGATGCGGAAAGCCAGGTCGTTGGCTTCGGTGCCGGTGCACACGAACATGCACACGCTGAGGTCCCCCGGCAGCGTATCGCCCAGGCGTTCGGCATACCGCACGACATTCTCATGCAGGTAGCGCGTATGTGTATTGAGCATGGACGCCTGTTTACTGAGGGCCTCTACGACGCGGGGATGGCAGTGTCCTACCGAGGCCACGTTGTTGTAGCAATCGAGGTATTGACGGCCATCGGCATCGTACAGCCAGGCGCCTTCGCCCCTTACCAGGTGAACGGGTTGCCGGTAAAACAGCCGGTAGGCCGGGCCCATGACCCGGGCACGTCGTTCGAGTAATGATTCGGTCTTCATTTTTTGGCGCAATCTGGCGGTTCGAACTGGGAATTATATTCCAGTGTATGACTTCTGCCACTGGATGATGCCCAATCACGAAGTGTTCTCAATCACAGCGACCAGTGCGTCGGTGATGATTTCTTTTCGCCAACCCAGGAAACGTTCCGGTATCGGGCTGTCTGATTTATTTGCCCGGATCAGTTTTTCCAGTTCCCGGCGGGACGCCAGCAAGGCCGGCTCTACACCTAGTTCTTTAGCGCGGGTTTCGACGATATTGCGCATCCGGTTGATTTGCTGGCGCTGCAAGCCATCGAGTTGTTCGAATTTTTCTACGGGCGCCTGGTCGCGGCCAGCGTCGGCAATAAGGCCTAGCAGCGCTTCCTCATAACGGGCAAGGGCCACCGGGTGAATGTTTGGAATGCGAGCAATTTCCTTGCTGCTGGACGGCTTCTCCCGCGCCAGTTGCAGCAGGGCTGAGTCTGAAATGACGAAGCCCCTGGCCCGGTTCTTCTCTGCGGCCACACCTTCTCTCCAGCGCGCCAGGTGCTTGAGAGCCTGCAGCGTTCCGTGATCCATCCGGCCGATGCCTGAAAATCGCATGTAGACCAATTCGGGATCAACCGGCGTGAGCGCGATTTGCTGCATCCTTGTGACATCTTCTTCCAGCCATGACCATCGTCCGGCTTCCTCGAGTTTCTCCCGGAGCGCCAGGAACATTTCCGGCAGCAGTACGACGTCCATTGCTGCATAGTGAAGCTGGCGTGTGGACAACGGCCTTTTTAGCCAGTTTGATCGTGTCTGATCCTTGTCGATATCAACATCAAACAGCCACTTGATCGCATGGTGATAGCCTAGCTGCAGCGACTGTCCCTGCATGGCGCAGGCGATTTGTGTGTCGATCAGCGGTTCTGGGAGCGCGCCGATCGTGTTCAGCAAAACCTCCAGGTCTTCCGATCCGCTGTGCAGTAACTTTAATATTTTCGGGTTCTCGAACATACTGCGCAGTGATTCATAGGATGTGACGGCCAGGGGGTCAAACAGCCAGGCAGTTTCACCATCGGAAATTTGCACCAGGCCGAGGTCCGCCCGGTAGGTGCGCTCCCTGACAAATTCGGTGTCGATGCCAAGCACGCTGCTTCGGACCCAGGATTTACAGGCATTTTCGAGTTGTGCGGCAGTTTCGAGAAGGATAGGATGCTTGCCGGCATCGAGTGCTTTTTTGATTTTTATTTTTGACATTCTGAGTGTTATTCGGGATTCTGATTTGCAAATGCTACAGGCAAGGGAATGGTTATGCATGTTTCTTGTGGTCGCGGCGACGCTGCCACCGGGAATCCTGTACGCGCAAAAACCTGAATCCGGCCAGTCTGAAAGGCAATACGAACGCCTCGGCGACAGTCCGCTTGATGCCGATATAGATCTGGAACTGACCGTTCCGGTACGTGAGGAAAACCGTTCACCTGAACCTCCGGCTAGTGAAAACCTGGATCAACAGCAGTTGATTGCGCAGAACCTTAACAGGGCGGCCGAGGCCATGCGGGCCGGAAAGATCGATAATCCGCCTGATGACTGCGCCTGGTTTTACTATCGTTCGGCCCTGGATATTGACGCGACCAATACGGAGGCTCAGCAGGGTCTATTGGAAGTGCAAAAGATTATGCTGTCAAACGTTGTGGCGGTGGCGAGGGAGCTGGATTTTGAAATGGCCGAACGCATGCTGGAAGAAGCAGCCCTGGTTCGGGACTCGCCGGAGCTTGTTGAGGAAGCCCGGGAAACCATCACAGACTTCAGGGCCGAGCGCGCTGCAGAACTGGAAGTTGCCGCGGTGACGGCGATGGATGCCGGAAACTTCACACTGTCCGAGCGCAAACTGATCGAACTGATCGCCCTGGGCGATGCCGACCAGACGGTCAATCAGTTACGCCGCCGACTCGAGGAAGCCAGGGTGTATGGCGGTTTCAAGCCTGGCCAGATCATTCGGGATCACTTCATTAACCGGGGGCAGTGGACACCGGAGTCCGTGGTCGTGCTCGCAGGCAGTTTCATGATGGGGTCTTCGGCGTTCGAAGACGGAAGGACAGACAACGAAGGGCCCAGGCATCGTGTTTCCTTCCGCCGTGGTTTTGCTATTGGGCGCACTGAGGTCACCGTTAAGGAGTTCCGCAAATTCGCAGACTCGACGGGTTATAAGACTGATGCAGAAAAGCAAGGTTCTTCAACCGTTTATAACCATTATTCAGGTCGGTTGAAGGAGCAGGATGACGTCAACTGGCGCATGAACTATGAAGGCACTGAGGCGATGGAAGACGAACCCGTCGTGCATGTTTCGTGGAACGATGCGAATGCCTATATGCAATGGCTTGCCCGTGGTACCGGCAAAGCTTATCGCCTGCCCAGCGAGGCCGAATTTGAGTATGCCCTGCGTGGCGGAACGGCTACCCGGTTCTGGTGGGGCGATGGCTCACCGCCGAAACCGGTGGAAAACCTTACCGGTGAACACGATGTTTCCCGCGGGCGCCGCCAGTGGTCCTCGTTTTTCAAAGGCTACGGCGATGATTTCTGGGGACCGTCGCCCGTCGCCAGGTATGGTCCCAACCCGTATGGCCTGCATGATATTGGTGGAAACGTCGGTGAGTGGACCAGGGATTGCTGGCATGACACCTACCTGCGCGCGCCGACAGACGGCTCTGCATGGATCAATCCGGGTTGTGAGTTTCGCGTGGTTCGCGGTGGTTTCTGGGCAAGTTCACCGGACCAGGCGCGATCCGCTTTCCGCTTGTCCGCCTCGGCGGACCGGCGCGATGCCCGGGTCGGGTTCAGGATCGCAAGGGACCTCTAGGGCTTCGACTGTTATCACTTCTCCATTCCCCACCGTGGCGTTTAGAATGCCGGCCAGCCGGTGCGCGGCTTTTTGCCATTGCTGGCGGATAATCAACCAGGTTTGATCCGCGAAACATTCACTGATTGTGGCTTCGCCAGGGTACGCAGAACTGGCCACGAGGGCATGGGATTCGTCTGTCCAGCATTGAACTGAACCCGGGTTCCATTTCTCTTCACGTTCCATCCAGGCAGGCCCGGAATACGGTCTCTCCCAACGAGGATTCGCGCCCAGTCGGTCGCGGATCACGACGCGATCCCAGAACTGGTGCAGGTTGCCGACTTCACCGCGGTATTCGATCTCCACGTAATTGCCGCCGCGGTCGTCCAGGTAGCCTGTATGGAGCGGCTGGTGCAGGTCGCCAACGAAATGACATAGAAAGGCAAAAGCCTGCCAGCGTTGTTCGGCGCCCAGCCCGGGGCGGTTCAATTCATTGGCGTATTTGACAATGGCGTCGGTTACGCACAGGCCGGCTGCACAATCCCGTTCCCGGTCAAAATGCACAGCGCTGCGGGGGATATTCACGTAATGCAGGGGTGCGCTCCATTCCCAAATGGATGTCTCGCGCACCGTGTCCGGCCAGAAGCAGGCTTCGCCAATTATTTTGCTGGATTCCCCTCCGAGGATTTCAACCACGGTTGCCCGGGCGGTATCGTCCAGCAAGTGCATGGCGTCGACGCCGATGATGCGGTGCCCGTCGGGGCCCCAGGCAGAGGTGGGCAGGGGAGACATCAGCGCACATCCGCAAATTATGGAAATAAAAAATGCGTTTAATCTCATTTGGATAGGCCGTATTTGTCCCTAACTCATTGAAGCATGCATTATACTGGGAAAGAATAACGAACCTGATGGGAAACTGAGGGCAGATTGATGAACGCAAGAAATTTACCGGGTACCGGCACGCTCATGACGATAGGAATTGCGCTGGTCTTGCTCGGCGCACTCCTGCTGGTTTCACCAGTGGCCTTCATCGGGGCGGTAGTACGTCTGGTCGCACTGGTTCTGTTCATTACCGGGATTGCGCAACTGATCCAGGGCGCCCGTGGCGGTCGGGCAACACATACCGCGGTTTCGACGATTCTCGGGCTCATCGTTGCTGGTGTCGGTGTACTGGTCTGGTTGAACCCTGAAACCGGATCTGCTTTCCTGACGACGCTGCTAATGATATTTTTCCTCGTCCACGGCCTGTATAAACTATCCTCGGCGGTCCGTTACCGCAATATCAGGGGCTGGGTATGGATGCTTATGAGCGGGCTACTTTCCCTGGTCTTCGTTTATCTTCTGTGGAAACAGTGGCCGCTATCCGGCGCCTGGGCCATTGGCGTGCTGGTCGGTCTTGATCTTCTTTTAACCGGGTTTTCCATGATCCTGCTGGCCAGCGCGGCCCGCAGAGCGAGGGCGTCCGGTGACTTCGACACCATCCGGCTTTAGGAAAGAGGTCCAATTCAGTTTTACAGCAAAGGCACGATACCAATAGGAATTGCGTCGAACTCAACCTGGGGGTTCTCTTCCCACAGAGTTTGGTCGTACTTTATGACCACTACCCCGGAAGCGTACGATTTCAGGGTCTTTTCACCCTTTTGTGAATGAACGTGCACAGCGGCGCTGGAATTTTCAGGCATCTGGATGGTCAGGCCGGTGACCTTTGACGGCGGCTTTCCCTGTTGTTCCGCCAGTGCCGTCAGGGCCTCCTCGAATTGGGGCACCAGGCTCATCAGCTCCTGGTAAGGCATGCTGGCGCTCTTCAGTGGCCTGGCTGCATAGGCAACCCCCAGTTGCAGTGTGCCCTTGGGTTGGTTGCTGATCATGACCAGGTTCATCCAGTCCGGCTGATCCGGAAACTGGATGACGCCATTGGCATCAGGACTGAAGGCCTGCCAGCCAGCGGGGGATGACACCTTGAATTCGATTGCCTGCGGGGCAACCTGGGGGTTGGTCGAGACGATCATCATGCTGGGGATGATCAGCTCCAGGTGCTCCAAAGATTTGAAAAGCTCCAGGTAGCTGCTGATCATCGAATAGGGCAGTTGAGCCTTATCCTGTGACCAGGATGTCAGCGGCAAGGCGGCCAGCAGCAAAGTCAGCAGGAAAGTTTTGAATGGTCTTCGTGGCATGGCGAATATTGTGCCACAGCTTTTCTATCCCGGGCTGATGACAATTTTCCCGCAGGCATGTTCCTGCGAATTGGCTGCTTGTTTCCGGAGCCTTGCCCGGTGCGCAGATTCATTTTATGACCGGCTTCACTATGCCAGCCGGTTTCTGGCACTATGGCGGCCATTGTCGTTACCGTCTGGCTTCCTTGCGCGCTACCGGGCCGCCAGCTTTTGTCCAGGCATCAAAGCCACCGCCGATGTGGGCCACCGGACTGAGACCCATCTGCTGTGAAACCTGGGCCGCAAGCGCCGAGCGCCACCCCAGGTTGCAGTAGAACAGAAATTTCTTCCCGCAGGCGAAAATGTCCTTGTAATAGATGCAGTCGGGGTCAATCCAGAATTCCAGCATCCCGCGCGGGCAATGGAACGCTTCGGGGATAAAACCCTCGCGCCACAATTCCCGCACATCGCGCAGGTCTACAAAGACGACATCCTCGCTGCCATGAACAGCGAGTGCGTCCTCAATACTGATGGTCTCAATCTCTTTTTCAGCCTGGGCAACCAGCTGTCGATAACCTTGGGTGATTTTTAGGGGCATGAATATCTCTCCACGAATGACAGAAACCGGGATTATTGTTCCGCTTCGGGGTCGGAATGGCCTCTCTGCGCGAGGACGATAGCGATGCCGCCGAGTGTGGCGGCGGAAGCGAGTACCAGGCGCAGCGTGACCGGTTCAGCGAGCAGAACCACCCCGCCGATCGCGGCGATGGCTGGCACAGAAAGTTGCACAGTCGCCGCGCTGGTGGCCTTCAGGCCCCGCAGGGCAGCATACCAGATCACGTAGCCCAGGCCGGAAGGCAAGGCTCCCGAGACCGCCGCGAGCACCAGGCCCCGGGTGGAAACGTGAAAGTCCCTGGCGAAAACGAGGCTGACCATTATGACCAGCGGCACACAAAAGAGAAAGTTGTTGGCAGTAGCCTCCAGCGGACTCTTTGCCTGCCGTCCCAGCAGTGAGTAGACACCCCAGGCGACACCGGCGATGACCATCAGCAATGCCCCCAGCGGATCCGGTGCGGTGACGCCCGGAGAGACCAGGTAGACGATGCCTGCTACCGCCAGGCCAAGCCCGAGCCAGGACCATGGCGGAAAACGCTCACCCGCGTGCAGCGCTGTTGAGAACATGGTCAATTGCACGGCGCCAAACAAAAGCAAGGCGCCCGCACCGGCGCTCAGGGAGAGGTAGGCAAAGGAGAAAAATGCTACGTATGCGAACAGCATAAGTACGGAGCGCCAGTCGGCCGAACTACGTCCCTGGCGGTGCCAGCGAGGCAGCACCAGGAGCAACAGCATAAGGGCGCCCGAACCCACCCGGACAGTGGCGAAACTCGCGGCGTCGATGTAGCCCTCCCCCAGTGCCATCCGACAGAGCAGGGGATTCGCCGCGAAAGCGATCATCGCAATCAGTGTGAGCAGCGCCGTTTTCAACGGTTATTCATCAGTTACCGGAAGCCAGACCCTGGGCATTATCGCGCACCGCTATGTGCAGGTCTTCGAGGATCATGTACAGACAGGGCACGAGTAACAGAATGATTGCGGTCGCGAAGACGATCCCGAACCCAAGCGAGATGGCCATCGGAACCAGGTAAGCGGCCTGGCGCGAGGTTTCCAGGATGATGGGCGTCAGGCCGCCAAAGGTTGTCAGCGTGGTTAGAATGATCGGGCGGAAGCGCCGCAGGCCCGCCATGTGAATCGCCTCGAACGCGGAATGTTTGTCCCGCCTGCGGTTCGCGAAGTCGATCATGATCAGGGCGTCGTTCACGACGACTCCGGAAAGGGCGATAACGCCCATGAAACTGATCAGCGACAGGTCATAACCCAGGATGATATGTCCGATGACAGCCCCAACAATCCCGAAGGGGATGGCCACCATGACAATCAGTGGCTGCAGGTAACTGCCAAAGGCGACGGCCAGCAATGCATAGACCACGGCCATCGCCAGCGCGAAGCCGCCCCACAGGGCAGCTGTGGAATCGCGCATTTCGGCGTCGCTGCCTTCGAAGGTCCAGGTCAAGCCCGGAAAGTCCGCCCGCAACTGCGGCAGGGTTTCAGTCCGGATGGCTTCTATCACGCGTGATACTTCACGCTTGGGCTCCACGTCCAGGCTGACGTTTACCACACGCCGCCCATCGCGGCGGTTGATCGAACTGAAGGCTTCGCCGCTGGTCACCTCGACCACGTCCAGCAAGGGAACCTCCACTCCGTCAGGGGTGCGGATGACCAGGTCGGCAAAGGACTGAATATCCTCCCGGTCGTCCCTGGGCAACTTGACCCGGACCTCGATCTCATCGGTGCCCCGTATCTGGCGCATGGCCAGTGCGCCGAAGAAAGCGTCACGCACCTGCTGGCCGACGTCAGCCGGCGTCAGGCCCAGGTTCCTGCCCTCCGGCAGCAGGGTAAAGTCGAACTGGGCCTTACCCTTGTCATAATTGTCATTGACGTTTACCGCCCCTTCGAATAACCGGACACGCTCGAGAAAGTTTCGGCTGGCTGCTTCCAGGACCTCGATGTCCGAATGGCTCAGATCTATGCTGATATCCTGCCGCCACCCACCGGGTCCCCGTTCCGCCTCGAACGTGATCTGGTCGACGCCCTCGATGTCGCCGATCTGGTCGCGCCAAAGCGCAATCACTTCTTCCGCCGGCATGTCGTGCTCATCGGGCGGTTTCATGACGATTTCGACATCGATGAAACTGCCGCCGCGGACATTGGTCTTGATGCCCTCGGCCACCTCGTCCAGGTTGTGCTCGTCGAACATGCGGCGTGTCGAAGCGGTAACCTCGTTGGCCACGCGGGCCGCCTGGTCGGGTGTTGTTCCGACCGGCAGGCGGATACCCGCCTCGATTTCATCGGCAGCCACCTCGGGCATCATGATCATGCCCATGTGACCGCTCATGCCGTATCCGCTGACCACGATAAAAAGTGCAACGGCCGCACTGACGGTGATGTAGCGATGGCGCAGGCACAGGTCTAGAAAACGCCGGTAGCGCGTATCGACAAAGCGGCTGAAGCCGTGGGCGAAGGACTGTTGCCAGGCATGTAAACGCTGTCCCGGGCCGGTGTGTGGTGTGCTTGAACTATGGGCCAGGTGGGCCGGCAGGATGTAGAGGGCTTCCAGCAGCGAAATGGCCAGCACGGTGATGACCACGGCGGGCAACGGCCACCAGAACTTCCCTGTCGTGCCGGGCATGAACAGCAACGGCACGAAGGCGACGATGGTGGTCATGATGCTGAACGTCACCGGCATGGCAATTTCGCGGGCACCCTGGATTGCGGCAGACATATGGTCCAGGCCCTTCTGCCGGTATTCGTAAACGTTCTCGCCGACGACAATGGCGTCGTCCACGACGATGCCCAGAACCACCAGGAAGGCGAACATCGAAATCATGTTGATGCTGACGCCAATGGCCGGCAAAAAAAGCAGGCTGCCGACAAAAGAGATCGTCATGCCCATCATGACCCAGAACGCCAGGCGAATCTCGAGGAACACTGCGAGGATGATCAGGACGATGCCGATGGCCATCAGGCCGTTTTCCAGCAACAGGGAAAGCCGCTGCTCGTAGTCCTTGGCGCGGTTGCTGTCGATGCGCCACTTCACTCCTTCGGGCAGGGTAGTCTCCACGTCCGCCATGATCGCTTCCACGCGTTCGGAGATTTCCAGCGGCGACTGATCGCCAATCCGGTAGATTTCAACTTCCACGGAAGGCTGCTGGTTGAACTGTGAATGAAATCCTGCCTCCTCGAAACCGTCCGTGATGGTGCTGATTTCCCCGAGCGTCACCGCGGCGCCGCTGTCCGTCGTGATGATTTCTATCTGCCCGAATTCTTCAGCCCACTGGCGCCGCTCCTTGAGGCGGAGCAACACTTCGCCGGCGTTCGTTTCGACAGACCCGGCCGGAATGTCTTCGCTGGAGCGCCGTATCATGCTGGCCACCTGGCCGAGTGTGAGACCGTATTCGCGCAACCGGTACTGGGGAATTTCCACATGCGTGACGTAGTCTGGTGCATTGCCCAGCTCCACCTGGGTAATGGACGGGTCGGCGAGCAAACGGTCACGCAGTTGTTCAGCCAGTTTTCTGAGGGTCCAGATATCGACGGGACCGAACAGCACAACGTTCATGACCTCCCTTCGCGGCGACACAAGGGTTACCTCCGGTTCCTCGGTATCGTCGGGAAAAGTCCGGATACGGCTCACCGCCTGGTCGATGTCCTGGAAGGCCCTCATCCGCTCGGTCCCGGTAACCAGTTCGATCCGGATCGATCCGAAACCTTCGCGGGCTGTCGAGGTGATTTCCCTGATGCCTTCAATCCCGCGAACGGCTGACTCGACCGGCCGCAGAATCCCTTGTTCCACCTCTGCCGGGGCTGCGCCGGGATAGCTGACGCTGACGTTCACGATATCCAGGTCAAACTCCGGGTAGACCTCCTTCTGGATATTGAATGCGCTCCAGATTCCGCCTCCGATCAGCAGAATCATCAGGAGGTTCGATGCGATTGAGTGCTGCGACATCCAGGCTATGGGGCCGGTGACTGGACTACCGCCCCTTCCAGCAGACAGTGACTGCCTGCTCATTCCGCGTCACCTTCCAATCGCAGCGGAGCTCCTTCGAGCACGGTTGCCAGGTTGGTGGTCACCACGAGGTCATCAACGCCCAGTCCACTGCGGATGTAAACATAATCCTGGTCACGGAAAACGATGTCCACGTCGCGGATTCTCAGAACGCCATCTTCCTTGATCCAGACAGTGTCGTTCTGCCGCAGAAAGTCCCGGTTCATTCGGATGACGTCCTCGATGGGCTTGCCTTCTATCCGCGCCTCCACGTAGGAACCCACCATCAGCGGCGGCAGGCCGGCGGACTCTGGCTCATGTGACAATGGATCGGCCACGGTCAGCAGCACGCGTGCCAGGCGCGTTTGGTCCTCCAGGGCCCCAATCAGGTTGTACACTTCTCCGGTACGGAACGTATCCTCTGGCCAGGCGGACCGGTTACGAATCCGTACATTGGAACCCGTGTGCTCCGAAGTATCCGGAAACTCGATCCAGCGGAGATTTGAAACGGGTACGGCTGCCTCGACCCAGTAGGACTCAACCCCGACCAGCCGGCCCAGAGACTCCCCCGGAGAAACCTGTGAACCAACGTTGGCTTCCCGGTTGATGATATGGGCCGCAAAGGGCGCGCGGATTCGTGTTCGTTCGAGTTCGAGTTCCGCGCGCCGCACCGCCGCCTGGGCGGCCTCAACGCGAGCCCTGGCGGTGTCGAGCTGAGGCCCCCTCAGGACCAGGGTTTTGTACTCGGATGATATCGTTCCCTCGAGCTCCTGGTAGTCCTTCTTCGCGAGATCCTGGCGGCCCAATTCAAGCTCGAGTTCGCTGGCGGCCTGGCGAAGATCGCTCTGCCGCTGCATCAGGTTGACCTCGTAATCCGCAGGGTCGATACGCAGCAGGACCTCGCCCTCGCCGACAAAGCCGCCCGGAGTAAAGGAATCCGAGATCGAAACGATTTCTCCACTGACCCTCGGGCTGAGGACAATCTCCTGATCCGCCCGCACCGTTCCCATCGCCGTGATAACCGGCCGGAAGGTCCCGTGATCCACGCCGGTCACATCCACCAGCATCGCGCTGCGCTTGGTCGCGCTTGAGCGCTGTGCCGTGGGTTCGGTCAGGAATATCACGGCGCTCGCGCCCGCCGCCAAAAGCAGAATCAGGAGGCAGATGAAAACGGTCTTTTTCCAATCCACGACGGATCACTCCATGAGAAATTTAGTGGAAAGGAAGTATAAACCACTCAAATACACCGTGACGTCAAGCCCTTTCTTGTATCCAATGGGCGCAATTCGTAAACTGGCCTGATGTCCAAACGAAAGCGCACCCGCGTAAAAAACAAGCCTTCAGGTCGCCTGCTTTCATCCCGTCATGAGCACGAGACCGACAAAACCAAAGGCCCTGGGCATTTCAGCACCCAAACGCTTCCGTTTGTGATTTTGAGCCTTGTTGCATTCCTGGCCTATGCGAATGCATGGCCAAACACCCTTGTGTGGGATGACGAAGTTTTTGCGCTGGGCAGCCGATTTTCGGATATAGGCATGACCGAGATTGGTCAATTTTTTACCGATGACGTGTGGGCTGCCATTGGCGCCAATACGGGTATTTACCGGCCTTTGTTCCTGGTTTCCGTTGCCCTGGACTTTCAGTTGTTTGGCGATTGGGTGGCCGGGTTTCACCTGGTCAATATTTTTCTGCACGTATTGGCAACTATCGCGGTATACGGATTGGTGCGTCATCTCCTGTCCCCTGGTAATGATACGAATCCCGCTTGCAGTCAAATCGCGTTGTTGGCCGCACTGGTTTTTGCGGTGCATCCCATCCATGCAGAAGTTGTGAACTCGGTCTTCAACCGGTCCGAGTTGCTGGTAACACTGGGCGTGGCCGGTGGGCTTTGGTGGTTCCTGCAAACAGTGGACAAAAGCCCGCGTAAAGCGTGGGGCGGACTGGGCCTGGTCTATTTGCTGGTCATGTTCTGCAGGGAAACCGGTATCATGCTTCCGGTCATCACGGTGGTCGTTCTTTGGATCGTCACTCCGGGCGACTGGAGGCTGCGGTTGCGCACCTGTCTGCCGGTGTTCTGGTTACTGATGCCGCTGGCGGTTTATCTTGGATTTCGGGCACACGCGCTGGAGACGCCACTTACCTTCGTTGAAATGGTGTCCAGTGCGCCTGTCCAGACCAGTAAAAGACAGGGTCTTCCGATTCTTGGCTTATACTTCGATTCCGCACGAATCCTTCCCGCTTTCACGGTTTGGTTCGATGCCATCAAGTTGATGCTGTGGCCGCATCCATTATTGGCGTTCCACCGACCCAGCGCGACGAACGAATGGATTGCCCTGATTTCGCAACTGGTATTGCTTGGGTTCGCTTTTGCTAAGCTTTTCCAGAAGAAACCCGGATTGTTTCTTGGCTTGGCTTTTTTCTACCTGTCGCTTTTGCCCGCAAGCCGCATCATTGGCGAGTTCAGTACACCGCCGCACCTTGCCGAGCGCTACCTGTACATGCCCTCGGTTGGCCTGGCCATTGTATTGGCTTTCGGCGTCAGTTGGCTGGTGCAAAAGCTTTCTTTCAGGATAGCGGCAGCGTCGATTTTGCCTGTTTTGTTGATATTGACACCACTTACCTGGGCCAGGAACGCCCAATGGTCCAGTACGGTTCTGCTGGCCGAGACTGATTATCGTAATGGCGCCCGGTCGGGCCATAATCTGGAAACACTGGTGATGGCACTTTTCAAGAAGGGTGAAGTTGCCCGGGCAGCCTCGTTATGTGACAGGCATGCCGACGAACTGGAGCGGCAGTGGTATTTTGCGGTAAATTGCGGCCACATATATGCAAGCCTCAAGCGCTACACGACGGCCGAACGGGCATTTGGCGCCGCGATGAAAGGCAGCGAGGGCAGGTCTCCGGCTCACTTTTACATGGCCATCATGTACCTTGAACAGAACCGGCGGAATGATGCTGCAGAGCAATTTGAACTGGCCATAGCCACCAAGAAAGAAGTCTTCAAAAAGGAATACCTGGAAGCGGAAATGCTGATGCGGCTCTATCCAAAATCAAGGGGGAAGCTGCTTGAGGCCAGGAACCACCTGGAAAAAGCCCTTCTGCTGGAGCCTCAGTTCCATTATGCACGTCAGAGACTGGATGAAATTGATGAAATCCTGAACTCCGGCATACGTCAGAATCATTGAGTGGGCAGGCTTCGCGTCTCGGTTGTGATTCCCGTCTTTAACGGCGGTTCCGAGCTGCAGGAGTGCCTGGATGCCATCGGCGCATCTTCCTACGGCGTGCACGAATGTATTTTGGTGGATGACGCCTCAACCGACGGCGGGACACAGCGAATTGCCGAAACCCACGATGCCAGGGTTATTCATCTGGAAGACCGGCAGGGCCCTGCCACGGCGCGAAACAGGGGCGTCGAAGAGGCTTCCGGCGACCTGATATTTTTCGTGGATGCTGATGTCGTGGTGCACCCTGATGCCCTCGGAATAGCCGTCAAGGTGTTTGAAACTGAACCGGAAACGGCAGCGGTATTCGGGAGCTATGACGACGAACCGGGGCACCGGTCTTTTCTTTCCCAGTATCGAAATCTTTTTCATCACTGGGTTCATCAGACCGGTCAAAGCGAAGCATCAACCTTCTGGACGGGCTGCGGTGTGATTCGCCGGGACGTCTTCCTGACGATGAAGGGCTTCAACGCAAATTTCCAGCGACCCAGCATCGAGGACATTGAACTGGGTTCCCGGTTGCGCCGATCGGGATACCGGATTCGACTGGAAAAAGCCATGCTCTGCAAACACTTGAAGCAGTGGACGTTCTGGAGCTTGATCAAGACGGATATCTTTCAGCGCGGCGTACCGTGGATGACCTTGTTATTGCATAACCGAGATGCGCCGATTGACCTGAACCTCAGCTATAACTCAAGGATTGCGACGGTCCTGGCAGGACTCCTGGCACTGTCAATGGCGGTCTTGCTGCTCACCGGCCACGCTTTCGCACTGTTTCCGGCAGCAGCCTTTTTGCTCGCTGCTACAGGGTGCGTGGCGTTGTCCGGCAAACGTGAAGGAGGTTCGGCGGTGGTTCTCGCGCTGGCCGTATTGGCGCCTATGGCCGCTTACCTGCTAACCCCGGATCCACTGGCGGTCATTCCGCTGATGCTGATCCTGACCATCGCGTGGACCCACCTGGCGTTTTACCGTTACGTAGCAAAGAAGCGCAATAGCGCATTCGCTTTTGCAGTGATCCCCATGCAGGTAATTTTTTTCCTGGGTTGCGCAGTATCGGGAGCACTCGGGCTTTTTAGCTATTTTTTTGATATGCCCCGGGAACCTGCCGCTCACTGAACGCAAGCGTCCGGTCTTCGCCAACTTCGTGGTAATCGGCATCCTGGTTGACTCGCCAGACATCCCACAATTTTTCCCCTGCCACGATGTTTTCAGCCGTGAGCAGAGCCGTCATCATGGCATGGTCCTGGTTGTTGTACTTGTGCATGCCATTTCGACCGACCAGGTGGAGTCCCGGCATGTGATTTTCCAGCCAACTTTGGAACAACGCGACGCGCTCCTCGTAATTTTCGTCATAGACCGGATAAGCTGCCGCCTGCCTGATGACCTTGCCGTCGATGACATGTCCGGGAGCAACCAGCCCCAGGTGTATCAACTCCTCGTCTGCCAGCCGAATCAGTTCCTCGTCCGTCGAATTCCAGGTGCCGTCTTCTTTGAAGCAGAAATATTCCAGCCCAAGGCAGTTCAGTTCGGGGTCGGGAATCATGTGGGGAGACCACGATTTGAAATTCTGGATACGCCCGACCTTGACTGATGAGTCGTGGATATAGATCCAGTTGTCATCAAAACAGTCCACGTCCCTGACGATTAATGCCACGGTCAGGAAGTCCCGGTAGCGAAGAGCCCGGGCGGCCGTCAGAACAGCTTCGGGCGGCCTGGGGTGAAGATAATCCGCCAGATTCCTGATCGCCGTGGAGGAAATAATGTGGTCCGCAGGGAAGACATGTTGCTCCCCTGCCGGGTCCACTGCTGTCACGGTCCACTCGCTGGAATCAGGATCATAGGCAAGGCCCTGCACGTTCATGCCCAGCAGGACTTCTCCACCGGCCTCCACGATCTGCTCTGCTGCGGCCTCCCACATCTGGCCGGGCCCCAGTCGCGGGTATCTGAACGATTCAATCAGGGTTTTCGGCGAGTTGCCGGTTCGTCTCAGCCAGGCAGGAGCAGACGCTTTCCACACAGCCGTACCCAGCGACAACCCCTTGATCCGTTGGGCCGCCCAATCGGCAGAAATCTCTTCGCACTTCATCCCCCACACCTTCTCGGTATAGGTCTTGAAGAAAATGCTGTACAGACGATGACCGAATTGGTTGGTTACCCAGTCCTCGAAAGTCTGCGGGTCACGGCATGGGAATAACTTGGCCTTGATATACGAAAGCATGCAGTGGATGGCTTCCGGAAGCCCGAGCTTTCCGAGTGCGTCCATGGAACGCAAGGGATAATCGAACAGCTTGCCCCGGTACATGATGCGGGACTTGCGTTTCCGGCTGATCAACTGGTCACCCAGGATTTCGTCCCACAAGGCTTCAATTTCTTTTGAGCGTGAAAAAAAGCGATGGCCGCCAACATCAAACCTGAATCCCTTGTAGCATTCGGTACGCGAAATCCCGCCAACATAAACAGGGTCGCGCTCAAGCACCTGGACCTGTACACCAGATCGGCTGAGTCGATGCGCTGCGGTCAGGCCGGCAGGACCGGCACCAATACAGATGACACGGGGAGATTCCCGCTTCATTTCCATTCCGGGGAGGCGCGTTTGGCGAAGATGTAATTGATGCTTTGGTCCTTATGGCTGCGGTTGCCACATGTTAGACTAACCCATGTGTAATGCTTCAGGCTTTCCAGCACCCAAAGAATGCCGAAGTGTAATTCTTTTGGAAAGCTGATTCCATTAATTCACGCCTGGTAAATCCTTGGTCTCCTCAATTTTCAAAAAAAACCGATGGCCCATTGAGATTCGCCCGCCTTCGGGCTGGCTGAAACTCGAATTGGGAGCAGTTTGGAAGCACGCTGAAATCATCTACATCCTGGCTTTGCGCGATATCAAAGTCCGCTACAAGCAAAGCCTGGCAGGCGTAGGCTGGGCTATCATTCAACCGCTGCTCACCATGATCGTGTTTACCGCTGTCTTTGCGGGGGTCGTCAGGGTGCCTACTGACGGCAGTCCATATCCGCTATTTTCACTTGCCGCGCTGGTGCCCTGGTCATACTTTGTTCACGCCATCACCAAGTCAACCACCTGTCTCGTGGTGGACAAGGATCTCATTACGCGGGTGTACTTCCCGCGCCTCGTGCTGCCGGTCTCGGCCGTTGTTGGCGGCCTGGTGGATTTTGGCATCGCCTTCGCGCTGCTGGTGATCCTGCTTTTGGCGTACGGTGTGGCCCCAACCGCTGCGGTATTGCTTTTGCCGCTGTTCCTGCTCCTGGCAATGCTCACCGCATTGGCCCTGGGCCTCTGGCTTTCTGCTGTGAACGTCCAATACAGGGATGTGAACAATGCGCTGCCGTTTTTTACCCAGGTGCTCATGTTCATATCGCCCGTTGCCTATCCGTCCAGTGTTATTCCCGAGAAGTGGCAAATGGTCTATGCCCTGAATCCCATGGCCACGGTCATCAATGGTTTCCGGTGGGCGCTGCTGGAAGGGCAGCCGCCGCCGGGCATTTACAGTCTGGTTTCGGTAGCCGTGGTTTTGGTTGCGCTCATCAGCGGCCTGTACTTCTTCCGCTGGCAGGAAAACAGGTTTGCCGATGTCGTCTGAGCAGCCCATGATCGAAGTCGAAGGGCTGGGTAAATGCTACTGGGTCGGCGGGCACCCGCTCATAGACAACATGGGGATGCATGCTCTCCTGGAGCGGGTTTTTCGGGCTCCCGTCAATTTGATCACAGACAGGTTTCTCAAGCGCGAACCGACTTGTCATTATCCCGTCGGCAAGGGGCACATGAGATGGGCCATTCGCGAGGTGAGTTTCAGCGTGGGTCGGGGCGAGGTTCTTGGCATAGTGGGCCACAATGGCGCCGGAAAATCGGTTCTTCTCAAGCTATTGAGCCGTATAACCCAACCGACTGAAGGGTTTGCCCGGCTTCACGGACGGGTCAGCAGCATGCTGGAGGCGGGCACCGGCTTTCATGGAGAACTGACCGGGCGGGAAAATATTCGCCTTTCCGGCGCCATTTTGGGTATGACCCGGGCCGAGATCGAAGCCCGCATGGATGAAATCATCAGTTTTTCTGAAGTCGAGGAATATATTGACACTCCGGTGAAGCGGTACTCCACCGGGATGGTTCTGCGCCTCGGATTCAGCGTCTCAGCTCACCTGGACACCGAAATCATGTTGATTGATGAGGTCCTGGCGGTCGGCGATCAACGTTTCAAACAGCGCTGCATTGAAAAAATGCGCGGTGTTGCCCGAAGCGGCAGAACCGTCCTGTTTGTCAGCCACGATCTTGAGGTGTTACAGAAGATCAGTGACCGCGCCATTCTGATCAGAAATGGCCGGGTTGAGATGGATGGCGCACCGGACCAGGTGGTCGCTGAACACCTGGCAACAGCGACTGGCATGAATTCGGGATAACATGGCGGCTGCGAGAAGCGCATTTTCACCACACGAGGTTTATTGCCGGTATGAATCAGGCCACAAAACAGTTTAATCGGTTACAGCGTGCTTTCCTGCGGGTTCTGGACAACCAGAATCGCAAACTCACTGACTACGAAGACGATGTATGGAATTTCTTTCAGAACTGTTGGCATTTAACAGACTGGATCAAAACCGATACGCAAGGCGTGGCGAAGGCAACAAGGGGGAAAATCGAGGGGGAGGTGAATTCCTATCCGGCCCTGGTGATCGTTGGAGAGTTGGCCAACAAAAGAAAAAACCTTGAAGTGACCAGTAATGTAGGAGAAGAGGGCGGCAAAGAACATCCAGAGATTGTGTTGACGGTTATCGATAAGGGCGGTGATGAGTTTCCGGTAAAAAAACTGGCAACTGATGCGATGAAAAACTGGATGGCGATCATTAAGAAATACCGAATTTAGCAAGAGCTCAAATGTCGCCAAAACCACCCCACTATCGCCTTGGTATCGTTGGTTTCGGGAGAGGAGCAGCAGCAGATAGTTATGATGCGCTCCGGAAGACCGTTTTCACACTCGGTAAATTGTGAGCTTTTTCATAGCCTTCACTTTTGTACTGACCAATTCGGATTAAATTGGTATTGTTATCTTAACGTTGTTAGAATATTCAGTGGGTTGGGCTGAAATTGTATTTGGTTGGTCGAAGGGGTCTCCTGGTATATGGAAACACGGAACGTTTTCAGGAAGAGGCCTATTGGAATCGTAGCCAGCAAGCCCTTGTCAAACCGTGAGTGAAAGGAATTACTTGTTATGCGGACTTATCCATATTTTCCCCGTTGGCTTCATTTGCCGTCAATTTCGGCAATTTTACTTCTGACTTTCTCTACAGCCTCTGCCCAGGATTGTTCAATCAATGCCTGGTCGGATTCCGGCGGTTTCCCACTGGCGCTCGGGGAATTTACTTCGCCGGCCGGAATAAAGTACGAGCAGGACTGTGGGCTGACAATCGATGCCACTGACGTACCCGCATACGTGGAAACCGATGCGCCGAACAATGAAGAGCTGTTCACCACTCGGTTTTATTTTCTGCCTTCGGAATTATCGATTATTAGCGGTGACGTAACGATATTTCGGGCCCTTGACTCAAACCGGGACCCAGAAGTCGAGTTGCGCCTGCGCAGTTCCGGGTCCGTCAAGTACCTGGTAGCTTTCTACCGGCACGAAGATGCACTGGTTGAACATCCGAACCCCATCCCTCTCCAGGATGTCTGGAACGCCGTTGAAATTAGTTGGTCAATTTCCAGCGGCCCTCCTGGTGATGGCGGCTTCAGCCTGAAGCTGAATGATCTGACCAAATACGCCGTCAGCGATATCGGTAACGCAGCTCCGGCGACCATCAATTTTATGCAATTGGGGATCACGAATGACGCTTCGTCTGCCGGGGAGCTGATGTTCGATGCGTTTGATCTGAGGCGAACCGCTGAGGTCGGTCTGTTGAAGGTCAATCAACTGAAGAACATCTCAACGCGGGCGGATGCGCAAACGGGTGATGGAATCGTCATTGGCGGCTTCATCATTACCGGAGACACGGACAAGTGCGTGGTGATTCGGGGCCGCGGGCAGAGTGTAAATATTCAACCGGTAAGCGCTCGGCTTGCTGATCCGCAGATCGAACTCAAGTCCGGTCAAACTCCATTGTTGGTTAATGACAACTGGGAGGACCTTGAAGAAGCCCAGCTTATCGTGGACCTCGGGCTTGCACCCGCCGCCAGTTCGGATGCGGCCCTGTACACCTGCCTGCCCCCGGGGCCTTACACTGCTTTTCTTTACAGCGTGGATGGAACTTCAGGTATCGGTATCATCGAGGTCAATGATGCCGATGTGGGTTCACCGTACCTGGGTAACATCTCCACCCGTGCACTTGTGGGCACTGGCGACTCGGTAGCCATTGCTGGTTTCATTATCGAAGGGGATCAATCCAAGCAAATTTTGGTCAGGGGACGGGGTCAGTCTGTTGGGGTGGCGCCGGAAGACCGTCTAAGCGACGCATATCTTACGCTCTTCGACCAGAGCGGTACGCCCATAGTTTTCAACGACAATTGGGCTGATGCAGACAACCAGGCGGATGTCGTTGCCACCGGGTTGGCTCCGGCTGATGAATCTGATGCCGCCATCCTGATCACGCTGCCCCCCGGCACATTTACGGCGATTCTCAGTGGTGTCGATGGAGCGACCGGAATTGGGATAGTGGAAGTGTTAGACATTTCAGGAGGAACAATTGCGGCCCAATAAGCCCGGTCAAAAATTAGACTGATGTAGCTTTTCAGGATCCAGGGACGGAACTGTTATGTATGTAAAACGGGCGATAATTGGCACGATGTTGCTTTTGGCCTGCGGTCTGGTGCAGGCCAACGAAGATTTACTTTCGACCGCGCCCGCGGGTCCGATTTTCCCCTCTCAGACTGAATCCAGCGTATCCGGGCTGAAAGAGGGTACTGTTCGATTTATCCGGGAAGAATTGGACTTGTTGATCGCTTCCCGACCGCGCGAACCTTTTCGCTTACCCACCCTGGATGCCTTCACCGGCAGCCAACCCGGCAGCCTTGACTTCCAGCGGATCGACTTGTTCGCCAGGAACTCAAGCATGCGCCTTGTTTCGAAAGACGGGGTTAGTGACGTGCCGCGTGATGGACGCTATTTTTTCATCGCCAGCAATGAAAGACTGGGAATTGGGCTGGCCGTCAACCCACATTCGGGAGAAACGACCGGTTACGCCAGCAGTTTTGGTCGCAAGATGAAAATCAGCGGAAATTTCGTGAGCCATCTCAACTTCGAGTTCATGGCGCCTGAAGATGAAGGGGAAGCATATTGCGGTACGGAAATGAATCAGGAATCAGGGATCGATGCGACATTTGATCAGCATATGCCCCTGAGTGTCAGCGCCGCCCTCGAGGGTGAGTTGATTAGTTACCAGGCGGTGGTGGCTATAGACACTGACAAAGAATGGATGGCCGGGAAAGGGAATAATCCAACGGTGGCCCAGCAATGGATCACGGATTTATTTCTGGCAATGAACGTGTTTTACGAGCGCGATGTGGAGACCCGCCTGTTGATCGGTGACACGATCTTGCGCGTGGAAACGGACCCCTATTCAGAACCCAGTAACCGTTTTTTACAGCTTAGCGAATTTGGCGAGTACTGGATGGAAAACATGAATGACGTGGATCGTCAGTTTGCCGCCATGTTCAGCGGTCGGGGCGTTTCTTCAGGCTATTTTTCCGGAATCGCCTGGCTTAACCAGTATTGTCAAAACGGTTACTGGACCAATGGCGGGAGCGCGGTGGCTGGTAGCTACAGCTTCAATGCAATCGGCACGAATCGTGGCGCCGGGACGACAGCACTCTATGTCGGACACGAGATCGGCCACAACATGGGCTCGCCGCACACGCACTGCTACATTCCGGAAGTGGACGAGTGCTACAACGGCGAAGGTTCCTGCTATTCGGGCACGCCTGCTTGCCCGGCCGGTGGTAAGGGCACCATCATGAGTTATTGCCATGTTAGCGGGCAGAACGGGGCCGGATGCGGCAGCAGTAATGCGGAATTCCACCCCACGGTTCAGACCCTGCTGGAGTCACGGCTTTCCACGAATCTGGTGCAAGGCTGCATTCAGCCTTACGCTTTATCGACTTCGATTTTTTCTTCCTCATTTGAATAGAAGCGGTTGTCAGCAAGGCAAAGACTATCGCCGGCGTCGATCAGTTCCGCCCCCGGGTTGCGCTGCACTTGATTACCATGGTTGACTTTCATCTGGCCATTCCAGATGATTCAGAACTAACCATTCCCTCCAGAGATTTTCATTGAATAGAAATGCAGACACGCTGACCGTACTCGACGGAGTGGTTATAGCAATTGGCTGGTGTGAGGACGCAAACCCGGAAATTGTGGTCGGTGATCAGGCGCCGGACCAGCAGTTGCGCCACCGATTCGATCGACCGGACATCGGGCAGTTTTCTGGCACGGTTGCCGGGCAATGGCATGGATTCAGGTCGTTTCTGACTGACATGGATATCGATTGAACACCCCTTCTGTCAGCGTGGTCATTACCAGCTACAATCGGGCCGAATTGCTCCGGGAGGCCATTCGATCTGTCATTGAACAGAGTTTTCGGGATTACGAAATCATCATCGTTGATGACGGTTCGACGGATCACAGTCTGGAAGTCATTGAATCGTTCCGAAAAGCCGATCCGGACAGGATCCGGGTGTTTACGCACGACGATCAATTGAACCGGGGAATTCAGGAAACCCACTTGCTCGGGATGTCGAAAGCCCGGGGTGAGTTCGTCGCCTTCCTGGACAATGACGATCGGTGGAGTCCTGACTACCTCGCGTCCAAGAGAGACCTGCTGCGTTCTCATCCTGAAGTCGCGGTGGTGTTCTCACCTTACCAAGTGGTAGGTGAAGGCTGGTTCGGCCGCGACATGGTCTTGCGCCAGTGGCTGTTGAGATCGATGGTGAAGCGGGACCAGCCATTTGATAATTTCGGCACCTTACTGCAATTTAACAACGTCGCGACTTTTTCATGTTTCGTTACACGTAAGAGCCTGCTTGATTCCCTGCCTGCTCCTTCCGTGGATACCCTGCTGTTTGACTGGTGGGTCCTGCTCCAGTTGAGCATGCGCGGTCTTTACCTCCTGGACAGGAACAGCTTGACCTTCTGGCGCTGGAGCAAGCAAAGCACGATGGGGCAGCAGCACTACCAGGAGATCAAGGACCTGGCCCTCCGTTCCATGGTGCAAATGTATCAGGAGATTGATCAGGATATTGACAAACTATCTGACAGTCATAGCGAAGTCTTCGGGCGGTTACAGGCTATTTTTCCCTATTTCCTGTCTTACTATCGGAAACCCAATTTATTGAAATTCGTTCGATTCTTCGGAAGGTCACCGACCTGGGCCATGTCCTCCTTGCTATCACTAGTCATCAACTATCTGAAGTTTCGATGATACTCCTGATGTCACGCCCTATTCGTGCGGTTGCATTCTCACTACAACCCGTCCATGATTTCGGGTAACGCCTGAATTCTTCGGAGAGACTGAATTGCGAGAGTTTGGGCCAGTTTCATTGCTCCCCTATGGGCTATTCAATTGAATCCGCACCAGAATCCGCCAACATCGCCGCAATCCCTTGTCGCCAGCTTATGGAAGCATCGCAAACTGGTTAGCCAGATGGTGCGGCGGGACGTTATCGGGCGGTACCACGGTTCACTGGTGGGACTGGGCTGGTCCTTTCTCAACCCTCTGTTCATGTTGACCCTGTATACCTTTGTTTTCTCCGTGGTGTTCAAGGCACGATGGGGCGTCGGGGAGGAAGAAAGCAAAATTGTATTCGCCATCGTTCTGTATGTTGGCCTTATTTGCCATACGCTGCTTTCGGAGGTGTTGCTGCGTGCGCCCTCCGTGGTCCAGGCCAATGTCAATTACGTGAAGAAAGTCGTGTTTCCGTTGGAAATCCTTGTGGTAGTTCCGATGGGATCCGCTTTGTTTCACAGCATGATCAGCCTGCTGGTTCTGTTGCTTATATTCGTCCTGGTCTATGGATTTGTGCACTGGACCGTCCTGTTGACGCCCATAGTGCTCGCCCCCCTTGTTCTGGTGACACTGGGCTTGTCCTGGGCGGTGGCTTCGGCGGGCGTTTACTTTCGCGATGTCAGTCACACGATGGGAATTCTGTCTAACGTTCTACTGTTTTTTTCACCGGTGTTCTTCCCGTTGTCGATGCTGCCGGAGAGATTCCATCCTTTGTTGATGGTCAATCCACTGACATTCATCGTTGAGCAGGCCAGGAGGGTCCTGATTCTGGGTAGTCTCCCTGATTGGGGGGGGCTGGCGATTTATACGCTTGTCAGTTGTCTGGTCGCCTGGGCGGGTTACTGGTGGTTTCAAAAAACACGCAAGGGTTTTGCTGATGTGCTCTGAAAAAACAAATCCGTTGGCGAGCGCCCGCGATACAGCAATCCGGGTTGAAAACATTTGCAAGGCCTACAGGCTGTATGAGAAGCCCCAAGATCGATTGAAAGAGTCCATCCATTCACGGTTCAACCGGATGTTCAATCGGGATCCCGTGCGTTATTGCAAAGATTTCAAGGCGCTGGATAATGTATCGTTCGACGTTGGCAGGGGGGAAACCGTTGGCATTATCGGTCGAAATGGTTCCGGGAAATCGACCCTGCTCCAGATCATCAGCGGCACACTCAGCCCTTCCGGCGGCCGGGTCGATGTGACAGGAAGAGTGGCGGCGCTGTTGGAACTGGGTTCGGGATTTCACCCTGATTTTACCGGCAGGGAAAATGTCTACATGAATGCTGCGCTGTATGGAATGGAAGCGAGGGAAGTAGACAAGAAATTCAGTGATATAGCATTGTTTGCCGATATTGGCGATTTTCTGGAACAGCCGGTCAAGACCTATTCCAGCGGAATGATGTTGCGGTTGGCGTTCGCGGTGATAGCTCAAATTGATGCCGATATCCTGGTGATTGATGAGGCCCTGGCTGTCGGCGATGCTGTTTTCATACAGAAATGCATGCGCTTTATAAAGGCTTTCCGGGAGAAGGGCACTTTATTGTTCGTCAGCCACGATATGGCTGCCGTGAGGAATTTATGTCAACACGCAGTGTGGCTCGAACAAGGATGTGTGAAGGCGAGCGGAGATACCCTCGATATCACCGAAGCCTATCTCAAGTCGACCCTGCAGGAAATCTACGGTGATGACCATAAGCTCCGGGCAACGACCTCGGGCGAGGATGACGCCTCCGGCAGAACGGTACTGAACTACGGTGCAACCGTGTCTCAACGGGATAATTGTTCCGACGCCAGGGGATGGACAACCGGTGCTGCCGAACTGTTGAGCGTGACCTTGTCGACACGGGACAATGAAGCAGCAGGAATATTGAAGGGCAATGAGAAAGTACGCATGACCATCAAGGCCGTGGCAAATAGACCTATTGGTAATCCTATACTCGGATTCATCGTCAGGGACCGCTTGGGCCAGGATTTGTTTGGGGAGAACACCCTCCCGTTCTCATCGGGTAAGCCGATGCAAGTGAACGAGGGCGAAATGTTCCAGGCGATGTTTGATTTCCGCCTGCCCATGCTGCCCGACGGAGAATACGTGGTCATGGCATCGGTGGCTGATGGGTACCTCGGAGATAACGTGCAGCACCATTACCTGCATGACGCCCTGGTTTTGACTGTTTCTTCCAGCAAGGTGCGATGGGGATTGACAGGGATCCCCTTTGAAAACGTATCAATGGAAATCATCGATGGCTGACGAGTCGCTCAAACAACTATTTGCCACGCATCAAGGCAAGGTTTCCGACAAGTGGCAGAGTTACCTCGCTGAATATGAACGAATCCTTTCCCGGTTCCGGCAGGAACCGGTCCGTCTGCTTGAAATTGGTGTGCAAAATGGGGGCTCCCTGGAAATTTGGGCGAAGTTCTTCCCCCGGGCCGAACTGATCATGGGTTGCGATGTCGATCTCCGTTGCGGTCAATTGGAATTCGATGACGCACGGATCAAAGTTGTGGCTGGGGACATCAATTCAGCGGCAACTCAGGCCCGCATTCAGGAGTACTCCAGCACATTCGAAATCATCATCGACGACGGTTCGCATAAATCGAGCGACATCATCAAATCCTTTGCCAAATACTTCGACTTCGTTGCTGAAGGCGGCGTCTACATTGTCGAAGACCTTCATTGCAGTTACTGGAAGGAATTTGAAGGCGGGCTATTCGAACCTTACTCTGCAATGTCGTTTTTCAAGACCCTGACGGATAATGTCAATTACCCTCTTTGGGGGGTCGACATGGCCTGCACATCTCTTTTCAGAGGTTTTTCTGAAAAGTACGGGGTAGAACTGAAGAACTCCCTATTGCAGCAGGTCCATTCCATTGAGTTCCTTAACTCGATGTGCCTGGTTCGAAAATCGCGGCTCGAGAGCAACCGGCTCGGGTACCGGGTCATAGCGGGGAGATCCGAACCGGTCGAGGAAGGACACCTGGATTTGCCAGCGAATCTGGACATTAGAGTTTTGCCTCAATCTTCAAGGGGCTTGGAAGTTCGCACAGCCGGGATGCCGGAGTTGAGTGAACAATTAGCAGATTCTGAAACCCGCCTGGTCGATCTGGAGCGGAAGGAAAAGGAGTACAAGGAACGCCAGGCCGGCTTATACCTGCAAATGGAAGAGCGCGATGCCCAGCTAATCGCAATGAAACAGGAGTTGATAGCACATCGTGCTCTTCTGGATTATGTCCAGGATTCCAGGACGTGGCGTTGGACGGACCTGTTTCGCAGAATTGGATACCGGAAGACCTTCGACCCGAAATTTTACCTGGAGCGATATCCCGATGTGAAACAAAGCGGCATGGACCCGATCGAGCACTTCGTGGCTTACGGTCG
This sequence comes from Chromatiales bacterium, assembly GCA_024640025.1. Taxonomy (GTDB): domain Bacteria; phylum Pseudomonadota; class Gammaproteobacteria; order Xanthomonadales; family SZUA-36; genus JAHEFT01. The sequence continues at coordinate 5,003 of JAHEFT010000154.1, read as the reverse complement.
CAGGGAGGGCCGAGAGCCAAAGCCACCAACACCCGTGGGCTCCTTCGGAACGGTAACCGGCGCCTTCAAGTCAATCCTGGCCGAAGAGGGTGGATTGCTGCGCTCAATCATCGTACTGATCGACCTGTTGCGCAGCGAGGGCTTGTCCGGCGCAAGTGTCCGCATGGACCAGGCCCTCGGTCAGGAAGAACTCATCGGCTATTCCGAGTGGGTGCGCGCCTATGACAAGCTCAACACGGACGAGCGTATGCGCATCCGCCGCAGAATTGAAAGTCTGAAGAGTCAACCTGTTATTTCTGTCGTTATGCCGACCTACAATACGGGTCTCGAGTGGCTTAAAGGCGCCGTTCAATCAGTCCGAAATCAGCTTTACCCCAACTGGGAGCTTTGTATCGCCGATGACGCATCGACCGATCCTGTCTTGAAAAAATATCTCGAGACGCTCGTTCGGGAAGATGAACGCATCAAGGTGGTTTTCAGGCAGGAAAACGGTCACATATCCAGGGCATCCAACTCGGCGCTGGACCTGTGTTCCGGAGAGTGGGTGGCGCTGCTGGATCACGATGATTTGCTCGCCGAACATGCCTTGTTTTGCGTTGCTGCGGCGATTGATGATAATCCAAGCCTGCAACTGGTGTACTCGGATGAAGACAAGTTCGACCAGAACGGAATTCGGTTCGATCCGAATTTCAAACCCAACTGGAATCCGGAACTGTTTTATTCATACAACATGATTTCGCATCTCGGCGTGTACCGAAAAGATATACTGGACCGGATTGGCGGCTTCAGGGCGGGATTCGAGGGCTCTCAGGATTACGATTTGGCGCTTCGTTTCATCGAACAGATTGACCAGAAGAATATTCATCACATCCCCAGGATACTCTACCACTGGCGCATGCACCCGGAGAGCACGGCCAGCAGCACCAATGCCAAGCCTTACGCGCGCGTCTCGGGCGAGAAGGCTCTGCAAGAGCATTTTTCACGCCGCGGCGTGGCTGCTTCGGTTGAAGGCCTGCCATATGGATACCGCGTACGCTACGACTTGCCGGAGAAGTTGCCGCTCGTTTCTTTGATCATTCCAACCCGGAACGAGAGGGAACTGCTCAGCGCATGTATCGAGAGCATACTCGCGAAGACGATGTACTCGAACTACGAAATCCTGATTGTCGACAATGGATCGGATGATCCCGAAATCCTTGAATATTTTGCCGGCCTTGAACAAAGAATCAACATTCGAGTCCTGCGTGACGAACGGCCGTTCAATTTCTCCTTGCTTAATAACTTCGCGGTCAGTGAGGCGCGTGGAGAGTTGCTTGGCTTCATCAATAACGATACGGAAGTAATTTCCGGGGAGTGGTTGTCCGAGATGGTCAGCATGGCGCTGCAGGACGAGATTGGAGCCGTCGGTGCGAAGCTGCTTTACCCCGACAAAACGGTGCAGCACGCCGGTATCGTGCTGGGTATTGGAGGCGTGGCGGAAAATGCCTTCAAAGGCGCGTTGGGATTCGGTTCTGGCTTACATAGCAGAGCTTTACGTATCAGCTCCTTCTCGGCCGTGACAGCGGCGTGTCTCGTTATCCGAAAACAGCTGTTTCTCGAAGCAGGTGGTTTCGACGAAACTCACCTGGCGGTCGCCTTCGGCGACGTGGATTTCTGCCTTCGTGTGCGAGAGTTGGGGTACCGCAACGTGTTCAACCCCTATGCGCTGTTGTACCACCATGAATCAGCCTCGCGTGGCGAGGACAACACGCCCGAGAAGCAGGCCCGATTCGACGCTGAGCTCCAGTGCATGCAAGAGCGCTGGGGTAAATTGCTGCTGAACGATCCAGCCTACAACCCGAACCTTACGCTTGACCGGCCAGATTTCAGCCTGGCCTGGCCGCCGCGAGTGAGCGCAGTCGGCGATGACGATGCGATCATCAATTTCTCCAGAGCATGATGATTTTATGTCTTTGACGTTCAGTGAAAGAAAACAGTATCTGAAGGACAGGCTCGCAAACGCTGTGCGGATGTTGAGAAATCGAAACTTCAAGTTGTTCTGGGAAAGCCTGCTCTTCGAAATCAATCACGGCAAAAACCTGTTCAGGATGTGGTGGCATCTGCGCACGGAAGTTGTCGACAGTACGGGACTTGGTTCCGAATACATCAACAAAACCAAAGTGTTGCCAGCAAGTTGGCGACCAACCGTGTACCGGCCCGCATCGCCGACCGTTGAGCGTGACAGTACCAGGGATTTGACTGGTGAATTGCGCAGGATCATATCCAGCCTCACTATCGCTGCAGACAGGGATCGAAAAGTAAAGTGACCATAGTTACGGTACTAACCGTTACGTTCAATTCCAGGGAATTCCTGTCAGATTTTTTGAGTTCGGTACTCGCCACCGACCAGCGTGGTATCCAGATAGAGATCGTGATGGTTGACAATGGTTCATCCGACGGTACCGTGCCCTGGGTGCTCGATCATTACCCCAGTGTGACCGTGTTGAAAAACGACGAGAACAATTATGCAAGAGCCCTGAATCTTGGAATCGCAAATTCCACCGGCGATTTTATCGTTTTGTGCAACAACGACGCGACAGTCAACCCTGATTGGCTTTTGGGCCTGCTGGAGGTAATGCACACAGGTCGGGAAATTGGGGCCGTGCAAAGCAAAGTCATTTTCTCCGGCACGGACAGGATCAACAGCGTTGGTGTCGAGGAAACAGAGCATTTCTATTTCAGGGACACCGGCTTCGACGAAGGGGATTCAGCCCTCTATTCACAGGCTGGCGAGCGCAATTATGTCACCGGGGGCTCGGTGATGTTTCGCCGGGATTGTCTGGAAAACGTGGGTCCGTGGGACGAAGACTTCATCATGTACATGGAAGATGTCGATTACAGTATACGTTGCCGCAAGAAGGGCTGGAAACTCTGGTACGCTCCCGGCAGCATCATGTATCACAGGTATCACGGCAGTTCTTCCCCTGAACTTTGCGAATTCTTCTGTTCCCGGAATCGCTTTTTCTTCGTTGCAAAACACTTTCCACGCGACTTGCCCGCCTGTATCCCCACCTCGCATTTTTACAGCAAGGGTGAACTGGACCTGCTGTATCGAACATTGCTGCACGCCATTCGCAAATTGGTTGCCTGCCAGGACACGAAAACCGTTTCGAGAGTCCTGCGCGGATTGAAGAAGCGCCTTCCGCATTATTTCGGTGACGTCGGCACCCGCAATTTCTTTTCTCAACTGGAAGTGCTCCTTGGACTGAGAAAAATACGCGTGGGAATTTATGACCACGCCGGTCATTTTGCCGGGGGTGGGCAGCGTTATGTCGCTGAAATGGCAGCGATGATACAGGACCGATACGACGTTACCTACATCTTCAACAACGATGTCCAGTTGAGCGAATACCGACAATGGTTCGATATCGACCTCGACCGCTGCGACATGAAAATCATTCGGATTCCGTTTTTCGAAGAGAAAAACCGGTACACACCGGATGAAGCAATGGTCCTGGGCGAAAAGAACAATCCCTTCGATATCATCGCCAGGGAAAGTCTGAACTACGATATCTTCATCAACGCCAACATGCTTGGGAAAGTCAACCCGCTTTCACCGGTTTCAATTTTTATATGCCATTTTCCTGATCAGGAAAAGCAGCGATTCTTCCAGGTCGACAAGTACGACCACCTCGTCACCAATAGCGATTACACGGGGGAGTGGGTTCAGAAACGATGGGGACTTGAACCAAAAAGGAAAATTTATCCCCCGGTGCACATGCAACATCCCGAAAGCACTGCTGATACTAAAGAAAAATTAATTCTTTCCGTGTCTCGCTTCGAGATCGGCGGCAGCAAGAAACAGTTGGAACTGGTGCAGGCGTTCAGGAGCATGTGCAGTGAGCACCCGGAGCAGACCAGGGGCTGGAAACTGGTTCTTGCCGGGGGAAGCACGCCCGCTAATGACTATCTCGAAACGGTGGAGGCGAAAGCATCAAAGTCTGGCTGCGCGATTGAAATCAGGGTCAATGTCACGGTGGATGAGATCAAGGACCTTTATCGCAGGGCGTCTGTTTTCTGGCACGCCTGCGGGCTCGGCACGAACCGGCCGGAATGGGTCGAACATTTCGGTATGACCACGGTTGAGGCCATGCAGAACTACTGCGTGCCGATCGTCATCGATGGCGGCGGTCAGCGGGAGATCGTGGTACATGGCGAGACGGGTTATCGCTTCGCCGACCTGAAGGAACTCATGGAATTCAGCCTTCAGGTCATGGGTGACCAGAAGCGAAGGCTGATCCTGGCCGAAAAGGCCCAGCAGCGCAGCGAGCTTTTTGGCCGGAATGTCTTCCAAAATAAGGTGGGGGCTCTTTTTGATGATGTGGAATTGGAACTGACAGGGCGTGACGTACTACCGGGCACGGCAAATGCCCGCTAAAGGATTTCCTGCGCCGGACCGTATCGATTTACAGGCTCTCATACAATGTCAGATCATGCTTGACCAAGGGTTCGAGAGCGGCACGCGTATACTTATTTGACAGATCCAGCCCGTAAAAACCCTGGTTTACGTTCTCGCGCACCAGGTATTCCGGTTCCGGCCACAACATCTCATCGGCGACCTTTTTAAGAAATTCACCCAATGACTCTGCCGTCCCAATCTGGTCGAACGCAGCAGATGCCCTAATTGCTTCATGCGCATCTGCATCGCATACGGGTTGTCCGGCAGGAACCCGGGTGAAATATCTAACCTGACAATTATCAACCAGTTGCCTTTCTCGATCTTCCAGCGACTCCACCAGCGTCTTTAATTCATCTGGACAGGAAAAATTTACTCTTGACAGTTTTCTGGCAAATGCCTGGATATAGGCCTCATGTTGTCTGAAACGCTGTTCCTCGCCCGGGAGGGCTAACCTGTTTATCCATGACAAGTGTGAGCGCAGATGTGCATAAGGTTCCCGAACAACTGTAACTTTGTAATATTCATCGAGATCCAGCATCGCATTCAGATCAAATAAACTGATATG
>JAHEFT010000020.1:5896-34441 GCA_024640025.1 Chromatiales bacterium | reverse complement strand
AGTAATTAATAAGATAATGCCCGGCTTGGTTTATAAAATTATTGTTTTGGAGAAATATCTTGGCCAACAGTCTATCAGCTCGTAAACGGGCACGTCAGTCAGAACGTAATCGCCGCCGCAACGCGAGCCAGCGGTCACACGTTCGCACCACCATCAAGAACGTCGTGCGGGCCATCGAGAAGGGCGACAAGGCTGCAGCAGAAGCGGCATACAAGGCAGCCGTACCGGCCATTGACCACTCTGTTGCAAAAGGCATCATGCCCCTGAACAAGGCGTCACGCCATAAATCGCGTCTGAACAAGCACATCCGCGCGCTGTAATTGAATTCAAGGCCTGATTCTGGCCGAAAGTTGTGAAGAAGCCCCGCCAAAAGCGGGGCTTTTTTGTGGCGATTAAGGCGTCAAGGCTCAAAGGGCTCTTCAGGAAACTCGGCCGATTCCGGCAATTGAAATTCCGCCACCGCCTCTTCGTCAACCAGGACTTCGAGTTGCTCCGAGACCTTCTGCATCAACTCTTCCGTCCCGCTGCGGGTGACGGATGAAATCAGAACCCAGGGGTGTTCCCACTGCAATTCGGCCACCACTTCCTCCGCCTTTTGGCGGGCTTCATCGGCAGGCAAAAGATCCGCCTTGGTGAAAACCAGCCAGCGCGGTTTCTCCATCAGGCCCGGATCGAATTTCTGCATCTCCAGTTCAAGCTGCCTGACCTGGTCAACCGGGTTTACGTCGAGCGCAAGCGGCGCCAGGTCAACCAGGTGCAACAGCAGGCGGGTGCGCTGAAGGTGTTTCAGAAACTGGATTCCCAGGCCGGTGCCTTCGGCGGCGCCCTCGATCAGCCCGGGAATATCGGCAATCACGAAACTGCGTTCGACATCGATGCGTACTACGCCCAGGTTGGGATACAGGGTAGTAAACGGATAATCCGCCACTTTGGGCCTGGCCGCGGATACGGTGCTGATCAGCGTGGACTTACCGGCATTGGGAAAACCCAGCAGGCCGACATCAGCCAATACTTTCAGTTCGAGGTTGAGTTCTCGCGCTTCGCCGGGAGAACCGGGTACGGTCCGGCGCGGTGCACGGTTGGTGGAACTCTTGAAATGCACATTCCCCAGCCCCCCTCTGCCGCCCTGGGCGACCAGCAGGCGCTGCTCATGCTCAGTCACCTCACCGATGCGCTCGCCGGTTTCGGTATCCGTTACGATGGTGCCCAGCGGCACTCGCACGACAATATCTTCACCGCTTTTGCCGGTTTTATTGGCGCCGGATCCACCCTGCCCGTTCTCGGCCTTGTATTTCCTGACATGACGAAAGTCCACCAAAGTATTCAGGCCGGAGCACCCTTCCAGGAAAACACTGCCGCCGCGTCCGCCATCACCGCCATCAGGGCCGCCATACTGGATGTACTTCTCACGCCGGAACGATGCGGATCCATTCCCGCCTTTACCCGCGGAAACTGTAACCAACGCTTCATCAACAAATTTCATAGGTTCATTCTAGCTTGTGGGAGAGGCAATCGCTCCTACAAAAAACCCCCGCCGGAGCGGGGGTTTTCTCAAAACCCGGAAACTGTTCGGGTTCAGGAATTGTCAATACTGACGAATTTACGCCTGGGCAAACCCCTGTCTTCAAATTTTACTTTGCCGTCGGTCAGCGCAAACAGGGTGTGGTCGCGCCCAACACCGACGTTTTCTCCAGCGTGGAAGCGCGTGCCCCGCTGGCGCACGATAATGTTGCCAGCCAGCACGGATTCACCGCCGTAGCGTTTTACGCCAAGATACTTTGGATTCGAGTCGCGGCCGTTTCGTGTACTGCCGCCAGCTTTTTTATGTGCCATGAGTCAATGCCTCCTAAATTCGATGTCGCGATCAGGCGTCGATGCCGGTGATTTCGATTTGCGTGAAATACTGGCGGTGGCCCATTTGCTTGCGGTGATGCTTACGGCGCTTGAATTTGATGATCTTGATTTTCTCGCGACGGCCGTGATCCACTACCGTGGCGGTCACTTTTCCGCCTTCAAGGTAGGGAGCGCCGATTTTAACATCTTCGCCTTCGCCAACCATCAACACCTGGTCGAGTTCGACCGTGGCGCCTTTTTCGGCCTCAATTTTTTCGACCTTTAGCAAGTCGCCGGTAGTTGCGCGGTACTGCTTACCGCCGGTTTTGAATACTGCATACATTGGATTCGAGCTCCGTGAGGGAACGGCCCCACAAAAGGGCGAGAATGTTAGCTGTTTTCCGGCTTGGGGTCAACCTCCAACAACCTGTCATTGTACACCAATTCGCTTTGCCTGCGAGGACCTTCGGGGAGTATAGTAGTTTGTTTGGATGGGCCCATGGACAAGATACTCATACGCGGCGCGCGGACGCACAACCTGGCCAACATCGACCTGGACCTTCCCCGGGATAAACTGATCGTAATCACGGGCTTATCCGGGTCCGGCAAGTCTTCCCTGGCGTTCGACACCATCTATGCCGAAGGCCAGCGACGTTACGTCGAATCCCTGTCTGCCTATGCGCGCCAGTTTCTGTCCATGATGGAAAAGCCGGACGTCGATCACATCGAGGGCCTGTCCCCGGCTATTTCCATCGAGCAAAAATCCACTTCACATAATCCGCGCTCCACAGTCGGCACGATCACCGAGATTTATGATTACCTCAGGCTGCTGTTTGCCCGTGTGGGTACGCCCTGCTGTCCGGATCACGCGATTCCGCTGGAAGCGCAGACGATCAGCCAGATGGTGGACCATGTCCTGAACATGCCGGAAGGCAGTAAACTGATGCTTCTGGCGCCGGTGGTCCGGAACCGGAAAGGCGAACACCTCCAGCTTTTTGATGAACTTCGAGCACAAGGGTTTGTTCGCGCCCGTGTGGATGGCGTGGTCTATGACCTGGACGATGTTCCGCCGCTGGAATTGCGGCGCAAGCATTCCATCGAAGTGGTGGTAGACCGCATCAAGGTGCGTGAAGACCTGAAGCAGCGCCTGGCCGAATCTTTCGAAACCGCCATTGTCCTGACGGAGGGCCTCGCCATCGTTGCGCCTATGGATGGCGACAGCTCCCTGGGTGAAAAGATCTTCAGTTCCCGGTTTTCCTGCCCTTACTGCGATTACAGTCTGCAGGAACTCGAACCGCGCATGTTCAGTTTCAACAACCCCAATGGCGCTTGTCCGGAATGTGACGGCCTTGGCATCAGCCAGTTTTTCGATCCGGACCGTGTAGTAAGCAGCACCCATGTCAGCCTTGCCGGCGGCGCCGTACGCGGATGGGACCGCCGCAACGCCTATTATTTCCAGATTATCCAGGCGCTGGCCAAACACTACGATTTCGACGTCGATACGCCGTTCGAGGATTTGCCGAAGAATGTACGCGAAATGGTGCTGCATGGCAGCGGGGATGAAATAATCGAATTCCGCTACTTTGGCGATAACGGCGTCCAGAAACGGCGACACCCTTTCGCCGGTATCATCCCCAACCTGGAGCGGCGCTACCGCGAAACAGATTCCCGGATCGTGCGCGAGGAACTGTCCAAGTACATCAGCCAGAAACCCTGCACAGCCTGCGCGGGTCAGCGGCTGAACCGTGAAGCCCGACACGTGTTTGTCGCGGACACCAACCTGCCCACGATCACGGCATGGCCGATCCAACGCTGCCTGCATTTTTTTGAACACCTGAAGCTGGAAGGCCGACGCGGCGAAATTGCGCCGAAAATCATCAAGGAAGTCCACGCAAGGCTGAATTTCCTGGTTAACGTGGGGCTCGACTACCTGACGCTGGACCGGAAAGCCGACTCGCTGTCCGGCGGTGAGGCGCAGCGCATACGGCTGGCCAGCCAGATCGGAGCGGGCCTGGTGGGTGTCATGTACATCCTGGATGAACCTTCCATCGGTCTTCACCAGCGGGACAATGAACGTTTGCTGGCCACGCTGACCCGGTTGCGCGACATCGGCAACACCGTCATTGTCGTGGAGCATGATGAAGAAGCCATTCGCGCGGCTGATTGGGTGGTCGACATTGGTCCCGGCGCCGGCATCCACGGCGGCAAAATCATATTCCAGGGCACACCCGAAGCATTGCAGAATGATCCGGACTCCATGACCGGCCACTATCTGTCGGGTAAAAGAGAAATCGCGACACCACGTGAGCGCACGCCGATCAACCCGCTACGGGTCCTGAAAGTCATCGGTGCAACTGGCAACAACCTGAAAAGCGTAACGCTGGAAATACCCGCAGGCCTTTTCGTTTGCGTGACCGGAGTGTCCGGTTCCGGCAAATCCACCCTGGTCAACGATACGCTGCACCGACTTGCCGCTCGCGAACTTTACGGCAGCACAGCCCAGCCGGCAGCATTCGAATCGGTGGAGAACCTGGAGCTTTTTGACAAAGTGGTCGATATCGACCAGTCGCCCATCGGCCGCACACCGCGCTCAAACCCGGCGACCTACACCGGCCTGTTCACACCGATACGTGACCTGTTTGCCGGCACCCAGGAAGCCAGGGCCCGGGGCTATAAACCCGGGCGATTCAGTTTCAACGTGAAAGGCGGTCGCTGCGAGGCGTGCCAGGGCGACGGACTGATCCGTGTCGAGATGCACTTTTTGCCGGACATTTACGTGCCTTGCGATGTCTGCAAGGGCCGAAGGTACAACCGCGAAACGCTCAGCGTCACCTACAAGGGCAAGAACATTCACGAAGTGCTGCAAATGACCGTGGAAGAGGCGCTGGTGTTTTTCGAACCGGTGCCTACCGTGGCCAGGAAACTCCAGACCATGACCGATGTCGGCCTGTCCTATATTACCCTGGGCCAGAGTGCGACCACGCTGTCGGGTGGAGAAGCCCAGCGCATCAAGCTGTCCAAGGAACTGAGCAAGCGCGATACCGGGCAAACCCTGTATATCCTGGACGAACCCACTACCGGCCTGCATTTCCAGGACATCGAACAGTTACTGAGCGTATTGCATCGCCTGCGCGATCATGGCAATACCGTGGTGGTTATCGAACACAACCTGGACGTGATCAAGACCGCTGACTGGGTCATCGATCTTGGTCCCGAAGGTGGCGACAAGGGCGGCGAGATCATTGCCCGGGGCACGCCGGAACAGGTCGCCGGATCACCGGTTTCCTACACCGGGAAGTTCCTGGCCCGGATGCTCGAGCAACGGCTGCACCGGAAGAGCGCCTGAGAATATTATCGTTAGCGGCGCTCGACCGGCAGGTCAAAACTGAAACTGCGCCCGTCCGAAGCTGTGATGGTAACCGTCACGACCTGGCCTGGCTGGATGTCGCCGACGGGCATCATCAACATCAGGTGGTAGCCTCCCGGCTCGAGCACCACGCTGGCACCCGCATCGATCGAAAGTGCCGGCACTTCCCTCATCTTGCTGACCCCTTCGACGATTTCGGTGCGATGCAGGCTAACATCGCCAAAAGACGGGCTGGAAAATGATTCGATTTGCAGTGCCGCAGAACCCCGATTCTGAAGTGCACCAAATCCGGCCGTCATCTTCACACCTGGCGGGATAGCGCGAATCCATGCATTCTCGAAACCCAGCCCCTGACTGGCCGGACCGCTGTCACAAGCAGCAAGCAACAAAGCGATAATCAACAACCAACAGTACTTGAATTGCAACTTTTTCACCATGTGATAACCCCGATTACTCTTCGAATACGTTTAATGGATAAGCCAACACGGAGATCTGACATGAATCACCCAACTCAAAAACTGCTTTCACTGTTCATCGGCACTATTTGCGCAGGGGTGGCAAGCGCCGCCGCGCCCAACGAAAGCGATGACTCGATCACCATTTACTCCAGCCTGCAACCGGGCGCGGTCTCGCCCGACCTCTATCGGCCGGTTTCCGGAAGAAATTATGGCGGCCAGGTGCCCGGATACGCCATTGTTCGTCATGACCGTACCTATGATATCGAAAAAGGGCTGCACCCACTCAGGGTCAGCAATGTCGCCGCCCTGATCGATCCGACAACAGTCACTTTCACTTCGCTGGATCAACCGGACACGCGGGTATTGGAACAGAGCTTTCAATTTGACCTGGTCAGCCAGGCGAAACTGCTGCAGCGGTACCTGGGTCAACGGGTGACCGTAGAACAGCCCAGGGGGGACAGCGTTGACCTGGTAGAGGGCATCCTGCTCGGGGCGGGTGACGGCCTGACCCTGCAAATCGATGACGGCAGCGTCCAGGCCATTCGCAGTTACGGCAATATCCGTTTTTCACAGCTGCCCGGAGGCCTGATCACCAAACCCACCCTGGAATGGATGCTGAACAGCCCCGGTCGCGGCGAACAGAAAACCCGCATCAGCTATGAAACCACCGGCATGACGTGGTGGACGGACTACAACATCATCTACGATGAATCCAAAGACTGCTCCATGGACCTTTCTGCATGGGTCAGCATCATCAACCAATCCGGCGCCGGTTATGAAAACGCCCGCCTGAAACTGATTGCCGGCGACGTGAACCGCGCCGCGAGCCAGCAGCCGAGGCGCGACGTGGTTTACAAAATGGCGATGGCCGAAGAGGCCGACGGGTTCGTGGAAAAATCTTTTTTCGAATACCACCTCTACACACTCGACCGGCGCACCAGCCTGCCGGACAACTCGACCAAGCAGATCCAGTTAATGCCTACCGCCCGCGACATCCAGTGCGAGAAGGAATTGGTCTTCGCGCCCACCATGAACATGGCCTGGTACGGCTACCAGCAGTTCGACCAGGAATACGGGCGTTACGGCAACGGTGACATCAATGTGTACCTGCGGTTTGAAAATGAAAAGTCGCAACAACTCGGCATTCCGCTTCCTGCCGGCCGTATTCGCGTCAACCAGGTGGATCCGGACGATGGCAGCCTCGAATTCATCGGTGAAGACGTCATTGACCACACCCCGAGAAACGAGGACGTCCTGATCGAAATGGGCAATGCTTTCGATGTCGTGGGGGAGCGCAAACAAACCGATTTCCGTATCGACACGAGAACCAGGAATCTCTGGGAGACCTTCGAAATCCGCTTACGCAATCACAAGGATGATGCGGCCGATGTGGTGGTGCTCGAAAACCTTTACCGCGCCGCCAACTGGAAAATTGAAAACGCGAGTCAGGGACACAAGAAGGAAAACAGCAACCAGATCAGGTTTGACGTGAATATACCGAGCGAAGGTGAGCAGGTGATTTCCTACACCGTTCATTATTCCTGGTGATGCTTACTGGCGCTTGCCGTACTCTTTGGCGGCGTCGACTTTTGAGCGGGTGGTCACCACCGGACTGCCGGGTGGTTTGGTGATCGGCGTCGGACGGGCGAACTTCACGCTACTACCAGCCTGGTAACCGGTATAGGGACGCGGGGACCAGATGACGATGCTGCCGAGCGGGCCGTCCACGGAATGGCCCTGGCGGTAAGTACCATAGCCGGTTTGCTCGAAGGCATGGGTGTGCTTGATGTTGGGTACTTCGTGCGCCCAGGAATTCAAGGGAATCATGGCCAACAAGCCCGCCGCTGCAAGGAGAATATGATGTGTTTTCATTGAAATTCCTCCAACCGCCAGATCTTCAACTCGCATTGTGCCTTAAAACAGACTTCTTTTGCGATTCCTTCATACAAAGTCTAGACTTCAGGCGCTGAACCCTACCTGAACGGTAAAAGAACATGCTGAAAATCACTGATCATGGCGAAGTGCGTGAAATAAGGCTCACCCGCCCACCGGCCAATGCCCTGAATCCCGAAATGCTGGAGCAGATCATCGCGGCACTTCACACGGCGGGAGAACAAGCCGGTGCCGTTGTCGTGTCAGGCTTACCCGGTATGTTTTCAGCAGGCCTGGATGTGCCCGAACTGATGAACCTGGACCGTGCGGAAATGGCCGCGTTCTGGCACCGGTTTACGCATATGCTGAAAATCATCGCGACTCTGCCCGTCCCGGTCGCGTTCGCCATGACCGGGCATGCACCCGCCGGTGGAATTGTGATGGCCCTGTTTGGCGACTATCGCATCATGCCGCTGGGCGGATTCAAAACGGGTTTGAACGAGGTGCAGGTAGGTCTTGTGGTTTCTCCGCCCATTCACCGGGCGCTGGTCCGCGCCGTTGGTCCGCATACCGCCGAACGGATACTGGTGGCAGGCGAGATGATGCCATCAGAAAAAGCAAAAGCGATTGGACTTGTCGATGAACTGGCGGAGGACCCGGCAACAACGGTCGTTCGCGCAATAGAATGGTGTCAACAGCACCTTGCTCTGCCCCAACAGGCGATGTTGATGACCCGGAAAATGGCGCGCGCCGACCTGCATGGATTTTTTCACATTGAAAGCGATCTGGGTGTCGATGATTTCGTCGATATCTGGTTTTCCAATGCTACCCGGGTGACCTTGAGGGCTCTTATTGAGCGCCTGGCAAAGTAACAGGGAATCAGGGTTCCCCGCCGATTTTTACCGGCCGCTTCGGGTCACGAATCCATTCGCTCCAGGACCCCGGATACAGGTGGGTTGCACCCAGGCCGGCCAACTCCATCGCAAACAGGTTATGACAGGCCGTGACGCCGGAACCACAGGAATGAACCACTTTTCCAGGTCTGCCCCCGAGCAGGGTTTCATACTGGATTTTCAACTGTTCCGGTAATTTGAAACGACCGGAGGTCTCCAGGTTTTCATTGAACGGCCGATTGAGGGCGCCGGGAATGTGGCCGGCCTTTGTATCCAGGAACTCTACCTCTCCTGTATAGCGCTCCCTGGCCCTGGCATCCAGCACAACCCACTCGCCAGAGTTCAGATTATCAAACAACAACGACGACGAAACCGTCATGCGCGGATCCGGCTTAAGCGTCTCCTCGCCGGCCGGCGAAATCCGGGGCACACTGGTCTCGAGCGGAAAGCCGCCATGAATCCAGGCGGCAAGACCCCCATCCAGCAACGCGGCTTTCCGGCCAAAATAGCGCATCATCCACCATAAGCGCGACGCAATAGCATTGGAGCCGTCGTCATAGGCAACCAACAGTTTATCGGCCGACCAGCCGGCCGAAGCAAGGAATCTCGAGAACTGTTGAGCACCAGGCAAGGGGTGCCGTCCCGTATTTGCCTGGACCGGGGCGGCAAGATCCTCATCCAGGTGTGCATATGAGGCGCCGGGAATGTGCCCGCCCAGCCAACTGGCCCGGCCGCTTTCCGGATTGGCAAGATCAAACCGGCAATCCACGACCGTGCATGTGCCGTCTTGAATCAGATTATTCAGGCGCTCTGGCGCTAACAGGATGTCGTTGTTCATATCTCGTTTGCATTCTCGAGTTGAGGTTCATCAGCATGGCCGCTGTGGCGCCCCAAATGGTATGACCCTGCCACTCCAGCGAAAAAATGGTGTACTCCTGCCCGTGCCTGCGGAAAACACGGGACTCATACCTTTCCGTTTCCAGCACAACGGAAAGCGGAACGGTGAAAACTTCGGCGACTTCACGGGCATCCGGAATCCAGATGACCGGAGGGGCGACCAGCGCCACGACCGGTAAAACACGATAGTCAGAAATCGTATCCATGCGGTCCAGAAATCCAATGGGGCGCGCTGCCTCCGGGGGCAGGCCAATTTCTTCATGAGCTTCACGGAGCGCCGTCTGTACCGCCGAAGAGTCGTTTTCCTGTGCCGCGCCGCCAGGAAAACTCACCTGGCCAGCGTGCTGAGGAACGTGGTCGGCACGACGGGTAAAGACAATTTCCGGATCGGGCAGATCCAGCAGGGGAACCAGCACGGCCGCCGTCCGGGAGGGCCGGAATGGCTCATCGCCCTGCGGGCGGTATCCATTGACGTCTAGATCGCGAACTCCGTATTCCAGCGGAGAAACTGCCTCCAGCAAAAGTTCACGCCAATGACTCATCACGGGATCAGGGCCTCAAAATGAAACGGGGCCCGCTGGGCCCCGTTTGCAGATATTACTTGACGATTTCTACCAGCTTGAGATCAAAAATCAAGGTCTCATTTGGACCAACCGGCGGGTTACCGCGAGCGCCAAATGCTAGTTCCGGTGGGACGAACACCTGCCAGGTAGAGCCCGTCTTCATGAGGGGCAGGACTTCCTGCCAGCCTTTCAGAACCGATTCGACCTGGAATTCTTCAGGTACGCCACGTGCGAAAGAACTGTCAAACTCGAGTCCGTCGGTCTTGGAACCACGGTAGTGAACCTTCACGGTACTGGTCATTCCGGGCCGCGCGCCTTCGCCTTCTTCAATGACCCGGTACTGAATGCCGCTTGGCAGCGCCACGATACCGTTCTTTCTCAGGTTATCGGCCAAAAATGCTTCCGACGCTTTTTGGTTATCTTCAGCCAGCTTGCGGAAAGCTTCAGCCTGTTCTTGCCGGACTTTCTGTTGTAACGCTGTCAACAAAGCAACCATTTCCTCGGTCGGAACCTGGGGTTCCTTGCCCGCGGATGAATCGCGAATTGCCGCGATAATGGTCTCGACATCGAATTCCGCGCCACGGCGCTGGATATCTTCACCGATATCCCAACCTACTGAATAACTGAGTTTGCCCTTTTCACTTACCAAATCCTGAGCCATAACGGGGCCTGCTACAAATGCGGCCAGGACAATAAACGCGAAAATCAATCGCATCAGGTATTCCTCCTGTTTCTCTACAAATTCCGGCGAACCCGCCGGCGCATCAAAAGTAAACCATTTTACAGGAGCACGACTGAGTTCGCCATTCGCATTTAATAAAATGATTTCGTTTCAGCCCGTGATCCCGCCCGGGCACAGGCATAGACCGCTGATTACAGGGCAAGTTTCCGCCACCTTTTGGTGGAATTGGCTAATGTCGCCGGGGTGATCGGTAAGTTTCATCGAGTCGATCATAATTATCTCTTTATATTCATAAGGTTAAGGATTCTATTTCTGATGGCACGAACCCTGCATTAATACAGGTAGAGATTGATTAACCAGGAGTAAAACCAAATGGGCATTTTTTCCCGATTCAGCGATATCGTTAATGCAAACATCAATGCCGTGCTGGAAAAGGCGGAAGATCCTGAAAAGATTATCCGGCTGATGATCCAGGAAATGGAAGACACGCTGGTGGAAATCCGGTCCGCCGCGGCCAAGTGTATCGCCGACCGTAAAGAGCTTGGGCGTCACATTGAGTACCTTGAACGCGAAAAAGCCGAGTGGGCCAATCGAGCTGAACTCGCGATTCGCCGTGAACGCGATGATCTTGCCCGCGCCGCCCTGGTGGAAAAACAGGCCATCGGCGACCGGGTTGAAAAGATGCGATTGGAACTGGTCAGCCTTGACGGCCAACTGGATAAGTTCAATGAAGACATCACCCAGCTTCAATCCAAACTGGACGATGCAAAAACGCGTCAGCGCAGCATTGTGATTCGACACAAGACGGCTAATTCACAATTGTCGGCAAGAAAGCATATTCACGACGACCGCATCGACGAGATGCTGTTCCGCTTTGAAAGCGCCGAGCGCCGGATCGACCGGGTGGAATCGGAAGCCGAAGCCGTCAGTATGGGCCGGGGCAAGGGTCTCGCCAACGAAATCGCGGACCTGGAGCAGGACGACCGCGTAGAGGCTGAGCTGGCAGATTTGAAATCCAGGGTCGGTGATAAAGAAGAGGAGAAATAATCATGGGTGAAGTCCTTCCCATCCTGTTGGTAACGATCTGTCTTCCCTTGTGGATCATCTTTCATTACATCACCAAGATGAAGATGTCGAAAGGCCTTTCCCCGGAAGACGAAAAGATGCTCAGCGAAGTCTGGGAGTCTGCAAACAAGATGCAGGAGCGTATCAACACGCTCGAACGGATCCTGGATATCGAGGCGCCGGACTGGAGAAGACGTTCATGAACGATTTCTACAAGCACAAAAACCCGCACCGGCTTTTCCGGGACAAGGAAAACGCGATGATTGCCGGTGTTTGCGCCGGTATTTCAGAGTATTTCGGTTTGAACCGCAAGGGTGTCCGGCTGGCGACGTTTTTGTTCATGCTTATTCCGCCCTTTTTCGCCTTCATCGTCATTTCATATGTCGTCCTGGCCATAGTGCTGCCGGCAAAGCCCGGGGATGTCTATGAAAATAAGGAGCAGGCGGAATTCTGGCGTGGTGTCAGTAATGCGCCTTCAGACGTATTCGGGTCCTTGCGTCACCGGTTTCGCGAATTGAACCACCGGCTCGAGAAAATGGAAGCCTTTGTCACGTCAAAGGAGTTCGAGATCGACCGGGAACTGGGCAGGAAATAGCTGATTCCAGCACGCTCGCTGCTGGAATACGACAAGATTATTGATTCCGTCGATAATTTGTAACCAAAACGAAACCATAAGCGTCAATACTATAAGAGAAAGGCGGTCTCAGACATCAGGTTGAATGCGAAAAATCTGGAGACACCCCGGAAGGAGAAGAACAATGAACCGTGACGATCGTGGCAAAGCGTACCAAAACACAATGAGAGCTCCCATATTCGAGTCCATGTGGCTGGCGCTTTTTCTCCTTGTGCGTTACGAGTGGTTGCAGCTCCGCCCCGGCAACAAATGATCCTGGTCACCCCGGGTTAAGACTAATGCGACTTGTAGTTCTTCTCTCCCGCAGTCACCGCCACATCCAGCCTGTTCTCCTGTGGAGTTAAAGGACAGGTTGCGTAATCACTGAACACACAAGGCGGGTTGTATGCCTTGTTGAAATCGATCACCAGGCGTCCGTCACTGGGCAGGCCGTCACTGTAAAGATAGCGCCCTGCCCCGTAGGTCTCCCGTCCGCTGGTGCGATCTGCGAACAAAAACCAGACGGACTCAGAGTCTTCGGCGCCCAGGCCCAGCAAGCGATGAGTCGCGCCATCACGTTCAAACTCCACGTATCCATAAACGGGCGTCGGGTTCAGTTGACCGAGCACATCGGCGATCTCGATGGTTTGCCCTTCCTCTGCTGGAATGAAGCGTGCATCAAACTTCCAATCGGGCTGGAAATCGTAGTTGTCCATGCCGGTAAATTCCAGTAAGGCGGGCGCCTGCCGATTCTTGATTCTCAAGGCGTAGGATCCTCTGAAAATAACGTAAAAACTCAGGTCTCCGCTGGTGACAAGGGTGGGTTCACCCTGGGAATCAGCAACCAGGATGACTTCACCCGATTCCACGCCATTGACAGTCACGCCACTGTCTGTGGCGGGGATGAATCGCAATTCGTCACTGTTCACATAAATGGTTCCCCAGTCCGCCGGACCACCCGGAATCCGGACCGTGCTGGTGGGACTGTTGCCGACACGATTCTCCCCATCGGACAACCACTCCAGCCCGACCAGGGTCAACCAGCCGTCTTCACTGGCCAAACGGTCGTGCCGGCTTTGCCGCCATTGGCTGATTTGTTCTTCATGGGTGGGTCCATTCGCGGCGGTTGAATCATCCGCAATCGTTATTTCAGTAACCATCACTGAAAGAGGAAGCAGGAACAGCCACAGTGCATGTCGTATGTTGTTAGTCATTTGATGCGTCCATAGATATCTTCGTAACGGGTAATATCGTCCTCACCGAAATATCCCCCTGTCTGCACTTCGATCAAGTGTACGTCTTCGTTGCCCGGGTTTTCCAGGCGGTGCAGGGTTTCCAACGGGATGTAGGTGGACTCATTGGGATTGAGTAGAAACTCCTTGTCACCCAGGCGAACCTTCGCGACACCCTTGATCACCGTCCAGTGCTCCGCGCGCTTGCGGTGCATTTGCAGTGACAGCACCTGGCCCGGTTTGACCACCAGCCGTTTGACCTTGCAATCCGGAGCATCCTCGAGAATGGAGTAACTGCCCCATGGCCGGAACACCGTCTTGTGAAACTCGGCCGCCGCATCTTTGAGAACGGTTAACTGGTTAACCACTTCCTTGACGTCCTGGACCCGGTCTCGATGCGCGACCAGGACCGCGTCTCCGGCGTCAACAATCACCAGGTCATCAACGCCGACAGCGGCGACCAGTCGGTCTCCGCTTTGCACAAAACAATTCCGGCTTTCCACGAGAACGGCTTTTCCCTGAATGCGGTTACCCGCCTCGTCCGATTCATACAGTTCGCTCATCGCTTTCCATGAGCCGATGTCGCTCCAGCCGAAGTCCGCTCCTACAACGGCACAGTTCGACGCTCTCTCCATGACAGCATAGTCAATCGAGTCGGAAGGACACTTGCTGAATAAGCCAAGCGGGATTTCCATCGGCTGCTCGCCCTGATTCATTGAGTCCCAGCACGCGCGGGTACTGTTGGCAATTTCGGGCGCAAACTCATCGAGCGCATCGAGATAGGCGCCGGCGGCAAAGCAGAACATGCCGGAATTCCATCCGTATTCACCCGATTGCACGTACTTCGTGGCGGTCTCCTGGTCCGGCTTCTCGACAAAAGCAGCCACTTCATGACCGCCGGATTCCCTGATGGGCGCGCCTTTGCGGATATATCCATAGCCGGTTTCAGCATGCGTAGGATGGATGGCGAAGGTGACCAGGTAACCCCGTCCAGCCAGTTCTCGCGCATGGCTCACGGCAGTCTGAAAACTGGTCACATCCCGAATCAGGTGGTCCGCGGGCAACACCAGCATCAACGCATCGTCACCCATCGTCGCCTGGACATACAGCGCGGCCAGCGCAATCGCCGGAGCCGTATTCCGCCCGATCGGCTCGAGCAGAAACGGGTGACCGTGTTCCTTGCCGTCGACCGCGTCATAGAGATCCCGCGTGTAAAAATAGTAATCCCTGCTGGTAACCGTCAGCACCGGACCTTCACCCGCGACGCCCAGAGCCCGGCGAAACGTCTTTTCGGCCAGCGATTCTCCATCGACCAGTTTCATGAAGGGCTTGGGGTGCGCACGCCTCGATACCGGCCACAGCCGGGTGCCCGAGCCGCCGGACAGAATGACCGGCACCATCCTATTTTTCACATCACTTTTTTTCATGTTCTGCCATCTCCCCGATACAGGCCTTTAGCGATCGCTCCAGCCCTGCGGGCTCAATACCAAATTCCCGGCAAATTTCAGAGGTATCCAGCACGGAATTCAGAGGTCTCCTGGCTTTCTGTGGAAAATCAGAAGACCGGACCGACTTCATTTCAGGCAAACGATCAAGCAGGCCTGCTTCCCTTGCCAGTCTGAATATCATATGAGCGAATTCATACCAGCTGACGGCACCGCCATCGCAGTAATGATAAACACCCCAAGGCGGCTGGCGGCCGCCATTTGACGCGATTTTTTCGATAACGCTTTGCGTTGCTGCAGCCAGGTTCCGGGCCCACGTCGGGCAACCGACCTGGTCGTTGACGATACTCAGTGATGGCCGTTCACGGGCCAACCGCAACATGGTCAAAACAAAATTGTTCCCATGGCCGGAATAAACCCAGGACGTGCGCAAGATGATATGGCGGCACCGGCTTTCGGCGATGGCCAACTCTCCGGCGAGTTTGCTCTCACCGTAAACGCCCAGCGGTCCGGTTGCATCCTTCTCGGTATAAGGCTTATCCGCATCGCCGTCAAAAACATAGTCGGTCGAATAATGCACGAGTGTGCGTCCGTTCCTTTCCGACCATCGCGCCATACAGCCGGGCAGATCCGAATTGATGCGGAATGCCATCGCGGAGTGGTCTTCCGCGAGGTCGACAGCCGTATAGGCTGCTGCATTGACAATAACGTCCGGCCGCATGCGATTGAGCAGAATTTCCACCCGGTTCATATCATCCAGATCCTGCACCCGGGTGGCGACGTCACCCGGCGCTGCGATCCGGTCAACCTGTGTGACTTGCCCCAGCTGCTGCAAACGCGGCAACAATTCCTGGCCGAGTTGTCCGGCCGCGCCGGCTAACAGAATGTTCATGGTTTCATTCGCGGCAAAGCCTCATCGGCAATGCCCTTCAGCTGGGGCGCAGCAGCATCTTTTGGAGAAAGCCGGCCGGAATCCAGGGGCCAGCGGATGCCAATATCCGGATCGTCCCAGGCGATGACCGCGTCGAACTCAGCCCGGTATACGGCCGTGCAAAGATAGCTGAGCAAAGCCGATTCACCCAAAACACAGAACCCGTGGGCAAACCCTTCCGGCACGTAAAGCTGCCGATGATTTTGCGCTGACAATTCAACCCCCGCCCATTGCCGGAACGTTGGGGAGTCGGGCCGGATGTCCACTGCAACGTCAAAAACCCGGCCCTCCAGCACAGAAACCAGCTTTCCCTGGGGTTCGGGGTATTGGTAGTGCAGTCCCCGGATGACGCCGGGGCCCGACCTGGAAATATTTGACTGGACGAATTGCCCGGGTAGGCCGGCCTCCTGGTAGCGCAATGCGTTCCATGTTTCCATGAAAAATCCGCGCTCGTCTCCGTGAACAACAGGTTCGATAATCACCAGGCCCGGAATGCCGGTTTCAATCGTTTTCACACTCAGTGGCCCCTGCCGATCAAACCCAACAGGTACTCACCGTAACCGCTTTTGCGCAGGGGTTCAGCCAGTTTTCTGACCCGGTCTTCATCAATCCAGCCTTGCATGAAGGCGATTTCTTCCGGACATGCCACCTTCAGACCCTGCCGGCTTTCAATGGTTTCGATGAAGTTGGCTGCCTGCTGGAGGGACTCATGCGTCCCGGTGTCAAGCCACGCATAGCCACGGCCCAGCCGCTCGACCGACAGGCTGCCGTCCTCGAGGTAAAGGCGGTTAAGATCAGTGATTTCCAACTCGCCCCGCTTTGAAGGTTTGAGGCTGCGCGCCATTGCGCTGGCCCGGCCATCATAGAAATACAGGCCGGTAACGGCATAATGGGAACGGGGCTTGTCGGGTTTTTCCTCGATACTCAAAGCCCGGTACTCACTGTCAAATTCAACCACACCGTAGCGTTCCGGATCGCTTACCCAGTAGCCGAACACCGTCGCGCCTTCGCAGTTCCCCGTCGCGCGACTGAGCACCTCGCTCAAACCGCCGCCATGGAAAATATTGTCCCCGAGGATCAGGCAGGACGGATCACCCTGCAAAAATTCTTCCGCGATAATCAGGGCCTGCGCCAGTCCTTCGGGCTCAGGCTGCACCGCGTATTCCAGGCGGATTCCCCAGTCTGCGCCGTCGCCCAGCAACTGCCGAAACAGGGCCTGCTCATGCGGCGTCGTGATGATGAGGATTTCGCGAATGTCGGCCTGCATCAGGGTAGCCAGGGGATAAAAGATCATCGGCTTGTCGTAGACCGGCAACAGCTGCTTGCTGACGACCCGGGTCAACGGGTACAAGCGGGTGCCGCTGCCGCCCGCCAGAATAATTCCCTTCCTTGCTCCGCTCATTTGGTTTCTCCCAGGCCCAGCCGCTCACCCTGGTAACTGCCGTCCCGTACCCTTGATATCCAGGACTCATTTTCAAGATACCAGTCCACCGTGCTCTGTAACCCTCTCTCAAAATCAACGGACGGCCGCCAGCCTGTATCGTGCATCAGCTTGCTGCAGTCGATGGCGTACCGGCGGTCATGCCCGGGGCGGTCAGTGACGTGTTCGATCAGGCCGCGACGTGGGCCAAAGGATGGGTCCGGAAAGCGCCTGTCGAGTGCATCGCAGATGGCCTGAACAACCTGCATATTGGTTCGTTCCGAAAGCCCGCCGATATTGTAGACCTCACCGGGCTCGCCCCGGGTCAGTACCGTATTGATGGCGTCAACATGGTCATTGACGAACAACCAGTCCCGTACCTGCAAGCCATCTCCATAGACAGGAAGCGGTTTCAATTCCAGGGCATTGAGTATCATCAGGGGAATGAGTTTTTCCGGAAATTGGTACGGGCCGTAATTGTTCGAGCAGTTCGTCGTCAGCGTGGGCAAACCATAGGTGTGGTGGAACGCACGCACCAGGTGGTCGGATGAGGCTTTCGAGGCTGCATAAGGCGAGTTCGGGGCGTAGGGCGTGGTTTCGAGAAAAGCGCCGGTATCACCCAGGCTGCCATAGACCTCGTCGGTTGAAACATGCAGAAAACGGAACGCAGACTGCGCCGGCTGATCCTGGTTTTTCCACCAATCGAGGCTGCACTGCAGCAGGTTGAGGGTGCCGACCACGTTGGTTTCTACGAAAGCCGCGGGGCCATCGATGGAGCGGTCTACGTGACTTTCCGCCGCAAAGTTAACGATGGCGTCAGGCTGGTGCTTTTCCATGACCTCGGACACCAGCCCGGCATCACCTATATCGCCCCTGATGAAGACATGCCTGCTGTCATCACGCAAGGGCTGCAGGGTGTCTAGGTTTCCGGCGTAGGTTAGAACATCGAGGTTGACGATGCGCAGATCAGGGGTTTGCGAAAGGCTGCGCAACACATAGTTGCCGCCAATGAACCCGGCACCGCCGGTTACGAGCAAAGTACGCATGATTTATCCCTTACGGGTCAGAACGGTATATCGTCTTCCGCGAAGTTCTCGTCAACTGGATCCGGCGCAGATTGTGACGGAGCCTGGTTGGATTGGGCCGGCTTGTTGTCCCGGAAACCACCTCCTGCCGGCCGTTGCGACGCTTCACCACCGCGGCTGCCGAGCATCTGCATTTCGTTGGCGACGATTTCGGTCGTGTAGCGGTCCTGCCCGTCCTGGCCTTGCCATTTTCGGGTCTGCAACCTGCCCTCAACATAAACCTGGCTGCCTTTGCGCAAGTATTCACCGGCGATCTCGGCAAGACGGCTGAAAAATACGACCCGGTGCCACTCCGTTTTCTCCTGCTGCTCACCGGTTTGCTTGTCTTTCCAGGACTCGCTGGTCGCGATATTGATATTGGTAATAGCCGCACCGCTTGCGGTATATCGTGTCTCGGGATCCGCGCCCAGGTTGCCGACCAGAATGACTTTATTTACACCACGCGCCATCAGGCACCTCCTTAGAATTCAATGGGGAAAGTGTAGCACAGTCACCGCGGCTCTCCTGTCGGAAAAACACCCTTT
The DNA here is from genome assembly GCA_024640025.1 of Chromatiales bacterium. Classification (GTDB taxonomy): domain Bacteria; phylum Pseudomonadota; class Gammaproteobacteria; order Xanthomonadales; family SZUA-36; genus JAHEFT01. The sequence goes on along the minus strand of JAHEFT010000020.1, from coordinate 15,561 downwards.
GAGGACAGTTTCAGAACGATTCCCCAGAGCAGGCTGATGCCGCTGGCGGAGACCAGTGCAGCCTGGCTTCCGAACCGGGCCAGCATCCAGCCCCCGAGGACTCCGCCCGCGAAAGCACCGAGGAATTGGAAGGTGCTGTAAACGCCTAGCCGGCGGCCCCTGCCGCGACTGCCCGTGATGCGGGAAAGCAGCGACGGCATGGCTGCTTCGAGCAGGTTGAACCCCAGAAAATAAATGCCCAAAAGAATGCCCAGCACGGCCAGGCTGGCGCTGATCGGCAAAACCCCGACAGCGATCGCAAGAACGAAAAAAGCCCAGGGCAGCAAGCTGCGCTCGGACAGGTTCGCCCCGACCCGCCGGAGAATCGGCAACATCAGGATGACGGAGCCCAGCATGGCCGGCACATAGATTTTCCAGTGCGAAGTCAGAACGAAGCCAAAATCTCCGACCAGCATGGGAGGCAAGGTTACGAAAAGTAGTGTCATTACGGCGTGCAACAAAAAGACGCTGAATGAAAGCATCCAGACCGGAAGCATGTCATATACCCGTTCCTGCTCCGGCTCCTCCATTGGTGGCGCCGCCTGCGGCAGCGTCAGCACCAGCCCGATGCCAAAAATCGCGAAAAGCACGGTCAGCCAGAACAATCCCTGCAGACCGAGGAGCGTCGCCAGCGGCACGGACAGCCCCATGGACAGCAGGAAGGCGCCGCCGATTCCAATTCCGATAATAGCCATGATGACCGGCCGGCGCTCAGGCCGGGTCAGGTCGGCAGCCAGGGCCATGGCGACGCCCGCAATCGCGCCACAGCCCTGCAGGGCGCGGCCGATGATCAGAAGGTTCATGGATTCCGCCAGCGCGGCAACCACGCCGCCCGCCGCAAACAGCGCAAGCCCCAGCAGCAGCACGGGTTTTCTGCCCCAGCGATCAGAAAGCCAGCCAAAAGGCTGCTGGAGTACCGCCTGCGTCAGACCATACACGCCCACAGCAAGGCCTGCTGCCTGTGGCGTAAAGCCCGGCATCCCTTCCGCCAGGATCATGAACACGGGAAGTATCAGGAACAAACCCAGCATGCGGAGCGTAATAACGCCCGACAGCGTGGCGGCGAACCTCAGTTCCCGGGCATTTTCATTGGCTGAAGACAACGGCGGACTCCTGAAAGGAATGGCATTATATGTGGTTCGGCCTTGTGTTAACACCGGCCGGAATTATAATTGTCCAAATTTCGAGGCAAGGAAAATAATGGATCGTTCCAATGTCCGGGCGGCCACACAGGCTGACACAACAACCGATATTCAGCATGTGTTTGATTTATGCGCTGATGATATGGCATCAGTGAACCGGCTGATTCGGGGAAGCCTGGATTCGAATGTCGTGCTGATCCGGCAAATTTCAGAATACATAATCGGCTCGGGCGGCAAACGCCTGAGGCCCATGCTCGTGTTGCTCGCTGCACGCGCCTGTGGTTACCCGGGACAGGGACACATTACCGTTGCAGCCATCATCGAATTCATTCATACCGCGACTCTGCTGCACGATGATGTGGTCGATGAGTCCGACTTGCGGCGCGGCCAGGAATCGGCGCATGCCGTGTGGGGAAATGCCGCCAGCGTGCTGGTCGGCGATTTCCTCTACTCCCGCAGCTTTCAGATGATGGTCAAGGTCGATTCGATGCAGGTCATGGAGGTGCTTTCCAATGCCACCAATACCATTGCCGAGGGCGAGGTCGAACAACTCCTGAACATGCACGATCCGGAAGTCAGCGAACAAAGCTACTTCAGCGTGATCGAGAAAAAAACGGCGAAACTGTTCGAGGCTGCCTGTCAACTGGGCGCAGTTCTGGCCGGAAAGCCCGAACTGGAGGAGCAGATGGCGGTCTTCGGGCGTGAACTGGGCGCTGCTTTCCAGGTAGCTGACGACGTACTGGATTACACCGCCAGCGCCGAAACCCTGGGCAAGAACATCGGCGATGACCTGGCCGAAGGTAAGCCCACCCTGCCGCTGATTCTGAGCAGGAAGCACCTCGCAACCGAACACCAGCAAATGATCGACGAAACGATCCGCCGCGGCGGCGTAGAGCGCATTGAGCAAATCGCGGAACTGATCCGCGGTAGCGGCGCCATTGACGAGTCGATGGACGTTGCGCGAAGCCGCTCACAAGCGGCAAAACGCGCACTCAGTGGATTAGCGGAATCGAAATGGAAAGACGCCATGATGGACCTGGCGTCCTACAGCGTATCGCGTCAGTACTAGCCGGGATCCACTTTAGCCCAGTATTTCATTCCAGGCTTTGACACGGTCAGCCTGCGCCGCCAGCGCCGCTTCTTCACCCTCGAGTGAGATTGACTCCAGGATGTCGCCCATTGCAATCGCATCCACGACTGCCTGGTCGCTGGCGTCCAGAACTTCTCCGAACACCGTGTGCCGGCCGTCCAGCCAGGGTGTGGCGACGTGCGTGATGAAAAACTGGCTGCCGTTGGTGCCTGGCCCGGCGTTTGCCATGGATAGCTTGCCCGGTGCATCGTGCCTCAACTCAGGCGTGCACTCATCCTCAAACTTGTAACCGGGCCCGCCCGTACCCGTGCCCAACGGGCAACCGCCCTGGATCATGAAGTCGGGAATCACCCGGTGAAAGGCCAATCCGTCGTAATATCCTCTTTTGGCAAGATTGACGAAGTTAGCGACTGTTGCCGGCGCCTTGTCAGCAAATAAACGTAATTTTATGTCGCCTTTGTTTGTTCGAACGACGGCCTTAACTTCCTGAATCGTCTCATTCACGTTGTAAATCTCCTGATGAAAAATTTTTTGCAACTTTTATGGCCAGAGCGCGGTCTATTCACCTGAGGCCGCGGGATTGGTCTCTCCCTCAACCTACAGGGTAATATCTGCACTCCTCACCCCTGACCCGCGGCCTCTTTTTTTGCCTGCGAGAAAGGTTCATATTCGCTGTATTCAAAACCAGAAAGCATTGTAAACCGCCGCCCGCGCTCGCGGAAATCATTATAGCGGGGGAAACTGGGTGCACCGGGAGATAATAAAACCACCCCGCCTGCGGGCGTCAGGTTTTTGGCCAGCTCGACGGCAGCCGCCAGGTCCGTTGCTTCGTGGAGACCTTTTTCCGGCCTGACCCCCGCTTCATGCATTTCCCGGATAATGCGCGGCCCATTGTCGGGTATTCCGATGACGGCATGCGGCAACATCGAGTTGATCCGGCTGATATGCGGCGCCCAGTCCAGGCCCCTGTCATACCCGCCTACCAGCAAGGTGATTTTTTGGTCCCTGAATGCCTCCAGTGCAGCGAGGGTGGAAACGGGTGTTGTGGCGATGCTGTCATTGACAAAGCGCACTCCTCCGCTTTCCCCGACCGTTTGCAGCCTGTGTGACAAGCTTTTGAAGGATGCAAGGCTACGGAGGCCTTTCGTAAGGTCTTGACCTACCATCCGAAGCACGGTTAGTGCGGCCGCCGTATTGGAGAGATTGTGTACGCCGGGCAACCCGGCTGGAAGTTCCGCCTGCAACGGGGTTTCCCCTTCAAATAGTAGCCCCTGCTTCACCCGGATTCCGGCAGGCGAGTTAAACCACACCACGTTCGGGCGGTCGGACACTGCCGCCGATAATGAAGGGTCTGACGCGTTCGCCACCAGTGGCTGCCGCCCCGACAGTTTTGCCAGGCGCAGTTTGTCGGCCCGGTAATTTTGCTCACCATCGTGCCAGTCCAGGTGCTCCGGCGACAGGTTAAGGATGACCGAAATCATTGGATTCGCATCGAGGTCAGTCAACTGGTAACTGGAAAGCTCGATCACCCACCAGTCCACGTCCCGGTCGTCGCAGTCCAGCAACGGCAGACCTATATTGCCGGCCAGCCGGACCCGGCAGCCACAGGACGCGAGCATGTGCGCGAGTAACGCCGCGGTGGTGCTTTTCCCCTTGGTGCCGGTGATACAAATGGTGTTCTGGTCAGGGTGGGATGCAAACCAGAGATTGCTGGGCGAAGTAATCCTGGCGCCTGACGCGCGCGCTGCCTGCAGGCTATCCCGGTACGGGCTGATTCCCGGAGAACGCACCAGGGTGTCAAACTGCTCCAGGCGAGCTTTGGAAAGCGGCCCGATGATCATTTCGTCGGTGCCGGACAACTGTTCCCGAAAGCCGGGTTCCGGCTCAGTCTCCGCCACTAGTACGATCGGCATTTCCGGGTACAGCGTTCGCAGATAACGCCACGCCGCCTGCCCTTCCCGTCCAATCCCCAGAATCGCTACCCGGCCGGTGACAGTATCCGCCACGTTCATGCGAGCCAGTAACTGCGCCGGAATAAAATGCCGGCCGGCCGGCCGCAACAGATCATCGAGGAGCGGCACATCGACCTGTTCCAATTCGGGTAAGAGTGCCCGGACCACGGCATGCTGCGACCAGTGACGCTTGCTACCCAGTGCAGCAAGCGCGGCCCGGCTTTCGCCGGCCTCACCGACGCACTCAAATGGTTTGTCGTGCCCCAGGCCGCACAAAGCCCGAAAGCCGTCTTCCTGGGCCGGGTCGTTCAACAGGTCACCCCCCTGGATTTCCCTCACCTCTTTCGGCGTCAGGTACAGGGCCAGGCTGAGCGCTGCAAAACGGCACTTGGGGCAGTCCAGGCACCAGCGGCCATCTATCCTCGGACCATCCAGGTGGAAATTCCGGTTACAGGATGAATAAACCGGGTGAAATTTTTTCATCCTGCTGAAGCGAGCAACGATGCCGAGTTCGGAATACTGCCTGAGAACGGAAAAGTACTCGATATCCGGGCTGACCTGCGAAGCGATCACCCCGCGAAATGCAGACTCAAAGGCCGATCCCTTGCTGTATTGATGATTGATCTCCACCCCCCCGGCATTGACCAGGGTAGCCTCATCAGCAGAACGCTCATTGGAAAAAACGATGTAGCGGAATCCGTACAGGATGGAGGCGCATAAAAGAATGGCTGAATTCACGGCCGTGACCGGTACATGCCCGTTCCATGCACCGGCCAGGTTCATCTCCGCCAGTTCGGGCGCCAGTTTCCGGCCGATCCGGATCAGCGGCAGGCCTGCCGCCTTGACAGTATCCTGGATCAGAACTGAACGGCCAATAGATACAGGCATCACTTCGATTCCAGCCTTTTGCATCCTCTCCAACCCGACCAAACTGTCCTTTCCGCCGCCCATGGCGACCAGGGCCCGTTCCGGCAGAATTAACGGACGGGCGTGGGCCGCCTGCCCCGCCCCCGGACCTTCATCTGCAGGGAAATGAACCCGGTCGGCAACGTCGATCCGGTTGACATAACCCAGTTCCCCCAGGCCCTTGATGTAGAGTTCGTTCAGAAATGCCGAAAGGCCTTCAATGGAATCAGGAGACGGCACGTCGATGCGCCGGCTGAGCCCGGCTTTGTAGTAACTGACCCCCGCCACCAGGTGCAAAATCTCGAGCGCACGCCGGAAACTTGCCTGCCGGGAAGCATCCGGAGGCCAGGGGGCATGCGGAAACGTGATCCGCTCCACCAGCACGGGCCCTCCTTCGAAAGCATAGGACAGGTGTGCCGTCCCCACGGCCGGGTCGTAATCACAATCCAGGAAGCGGAATGAAGCAGCCTCTCGCGGATCGGGAATCGTACCCGTCAGCGCGTCACCCATCATGGGTTCCCGGACCGTCGCTCTGCTGAATTTCCTCCCAACTGGCTCCGAATACGCCGGAGACACTGCCGTCGGCTGGTGGAATCAGCGCGCGGTGCGCCCCCATCAACAGGGCCAGGTGGTCACCGGAATGGACCAGCAAGCTGAGGCAAAGGTCATTGGCCGACTGCGATACCATCAGCAGGGGATGGTCCTGGAAATAACGCATGACATCCTGGAGCCTGGACAGCGCAGTCCGGGCGCCATGACCAACCAGGTTGACGCACACGCAGTCGTCATACAGTTTCACCTTGCACCTTGTGCCCAGGTCTTCAGCCAGGTCTTTGAGTTCCTCTTTGCCCAGGTGATTGGCCTCGCAGTTTACCGCAACCGTCGTTGTCGTTTCCGAGGTCGCGACCAGGTCAACCGATATGCCCCTGCGCCTGAAAATATCGAATACTTCGGCCAGGAAACCCACCTCGAAACGGGCATCCAGGTTTTGCAACAGGATGACAGCCATTTGCTCCTGGCAGGTGACTGTCTTGATACCGGACGGGTCTGACCGCCGTTGGCTAATCCGGGTTCCCGCGATGTTCCTGCGATTCAGATCGTGTATTGCCACTGGTGTTCTCGTCGCAGCTGCGGCCCGTATGCAGCGGGGATGGACAACCCTGGCTCCGCTGGCGGCCATTTCGAGCGCCTCGGCGTAGTCCACCTCGATCAGTAAACGCGCATCGCTGATCAGGCGGGGGTCCGCACTGAACAAACCGGGCACATCCGTCCAGATTTCGAGCCGTTCGGCTGCCAGGCGGCCGGCCAGAAGGGCGGCTGATGTATCGGAACCTCCGCGACCGAGCAATGCGGTCTCTCCCGCCCTGGTCCTGGCCACGAAACCCTGTGTGACAAGTACCGGACTGAGCCCCGCCCAGCGTCCAGCCAGGTCCGGCGCCTCGGCCGGGCTGCAGGCGGCGGAAAGCCACTGGCGAGCTTCGGAAAGATCTTTTTCATGGATCACTTCGAGCGCCTCCCGGACATCGACCCAGTTTGCATCGAGCGTCTGTTGCAGAAAACTGCAGCCAATCCGGGTACTGAGCCATTCACCCATGGCAAGCAGTGCGGCACGAAATTTCGGCCCGGGCGCGTGACCCATGTCGTGCAGGCAGGCTCGCAGTTTCTGTTCGGATTCAGGCAGCCACGATTGTTCATCAACCGCCAGCTCGCGGCCGAGTTTCCTATGTATTTCCAGCAGTTCTTCCAGGCGGTCCGCCGAATCGGGGTTATAAGCCAGCTTGCTCAATTGATTGGTTACGCCGGCAACAGCAGAGCACACGAGCAGCACGCGGAAACCTTCCTCGCGCCGGGCTTGCGCCAGGGAGGCAATTGTCTGCCACTGCGGCCGGCCGGCAACACTGGTGCCGCCGAACTTGAGCACAATCCACTTGTCAGCCACGGTGAAGGCGCCTTGTTGTCGGAGATGAATTCGTTGCAGGAACGTTACCTAAATCAGCAATGACTGTACAGCCGAAAGGTTGCCAATCCCCGGCTTTTTCCTTACTGCGCCTCGACTTTGGCCCAACTGGCGGAGAAACCCGCAGGCTGTCCTGTTTTCAATTCAAAAAAAACGGCGCCGAAATCGGCGCCGTGAAGGAGGGTATCGTGCAGAAAATAATGATAACCCTTCGAGGAGTGTCCAATGAATTCATCGGCAACTGTCAACTATGACCCTGTCCACAGTGCAGGAGTTCCCCGGGTTCGAAAAAAAATTCAGCCGTATTCGATTGACCAATATCAAGACCCGCATTCGAATTCCTGCCTACCATGTCATCCGGCCCTATTGAACGGGATCAGGCTAACTCATCCTGCCTGAATGGCCGCTGAATGGCTATGAATTCGGGCAATCACCAAGGGATTTGGTGCTTGCGCGAATCTGTACTAGGATGACCATCCCACAAATATAAAATCAGGAATAGCGAATGCCGAATTATCGCACTGAAGACATCCGCAACATCACATTTGTCGGCCATTCCGGCGCAGGCAAAACTTCGCTGGTCGAAGCCCTGCTCGTCAAATCAGGGAAAATCGGCGAAGCCGGCACCATCGAGCGCGGCACAACCACCACCGATCACGACCCCCTGGAAAAGGAATACCAGAGTTCACTGGACTCAGCGCTGGCAAGCCTGGATTTCGAGGGTATTCATGTCAACATGATCGATACCCCGGGATTCCCTGATTTCCGCGGGCCGACAGTGACCGGCATGGCCGCGACGGAAACGACGGCAATTGTCATCAACGCGCACAACGGCATTGAGCTTTCCACGCGCCGCCTGATGCGCCGGGCGAAGGGCCGCCGGCTTTGTAGAATCATCGTCATCAACAAGATTGACCAGGAAGGCGTCAACCTGAAGAAACTGATCGAGAACATTCGCGAAGAACTCGGTCCCGAGTGCCTGCCGATCAACCTGCCGGCCGAGAATCTCAGCACCGTCAAAGACTGTTTCTTCGGCACCGAGGGCGAAACCGACATCTTCTCACTCGCCGAAGCCCATGAAGCCATCATCGACCAGGTGATCGAGGTAAACGAGGCCCTGATGGAGAAATACCTGGAAGGCGAGGAGCTAAGCCGGGATGATCTTCACAACGCTTTTGAACAGGCATTGCGTGAAGGCCATGTTGTACCGATCTGTTTCACCTCATCGGTTACCGGCGCCGGACTCGGCGAATTCCTGAAATTTATGAAACGGCTGCTGCCCAATCCAACCGAAGGCAATCCGCCGCCGATCGTGAAAGGTTCCGGCAAGACGGCCAAGCCGGTTGAAATCAAAGCCAACGCCGAAGGCCATGTAGTCGCACATGTCTTCAAAATCACCAATGACCCGTTTGTTGGAAAGATGAGTATATTCCGCATTTACCAGGGCACAGTCCGCCCCGACACGCAGCTTTTCATCGGCGATGCGCGCAAACCCTTCAAAGTGGGCCACCTGTTCAAAGTGCAGGGCGCGAAGCACGAAGAAGTCGATTCCGGCATCCCCGGCGATATGTGCGCGGTGGCTAAAGTGGACGACATTTATTACGACGCCATTCTGCACGATTCGCATGAGGAGGATAATTTCCACCTGAAGCCGGTGAATTTCCCCCAACCGATGTATGGCCTGGCGATTGAACCCAGCAGCCGCGGCCAGGAACAGAAACTGGCGCAGTCTATCCTCAAACTGACCGAGGAAGATCCCTGCTTCATTGTCGAGCACAACCAGGAATTGAACGAAACCGTGGTTCGCGGCCTGGGTGAATTGCACATGCGCGTCATGCTGCAGCGACTCAACAGCCGCTTCAACGTGGAAGTCGAGACCCGCCCGCCGCGTATCGCCTACCGCGAAACCATTACCCGTGCGGCGGAAGGCCACTACCGGCACAAGAAACAAACCGGCGGCGCAGGGCAGTTCGGTGAAGTTTTCCTGCGCGTCCGGCCGCTGGCCAGGGGTGAAGGATTCGAGTTCATCAACAAGGTGGTGGGCGGAGCCATCCCGACCAGCTTGATTCCCGCTGTAGAGAAAGGCATCCGGTTGGTTATCGCCGAGGGGGCGATTGCCGGTTACCAGTTGCAGGATATGGAAGTCGAAGTTTATGACGGCAAGTTCCACCCGGTGGACTCCAAGGAAATTGCCTTCGTCATTGCCGGCAAGCAGGCCTTCCTTGACGCCATCCGCAGCGCAGGACCTCAGATCCTGGAGCCCATCGTCAGCGTGGATGTCACCGTACCCGACGCGGTGATGGGAGACGTCACCGGTAACCTGGCCGGCAGGCGCGCCCGGATCAGCGGCACCGAGGCTCTGGGTGGCGGGCAGGTCACCATTACGGCGGACATGCCCCTCAGTGCGCTCAGTGACTATCATACCGAGCTGAAGAGCATGAGCCAGGGTCAGGGCAGCTTCACCATGGAGTTCAGCCACTACGACCCGGTACCGCACGAAGTGCAGCGCCAACTGGAGGCCGATCACAAGCCGAAGGAAGACGAATAGGCCTGGAAGCCCAGGAACGAAAAACGGGCGC
>JAHEFT010000020.1:0-5796 GCA_024640025.1 Chromatiales bacterium | reverse complement strand
ACATAGGCAAACCTGTTCAATCCGCCATCGAGCCCAATCGGATCACTCTGGATATACCGCCCAAGAGCAGGATCGTAGTCCCTGAAGTAATTGTAATGCAGTCCGGTTGCTTCGTCGTAGTACTGACCGGGAAACCGGATATTCAGGTTGTATCTCTTCAGATTGCCGTCTGGATCCTCGTTGACAACGGCTTCTCCAAACGGCTGGTATTTTGCCGACCAGACAATCTCGCCCGATTCGTCGGTGACAACGTATGGCGTGCCGAGGTGATCCGTGTGTATGTAGCGGATGTTGTCCGGAGCTTGCTGTGTGTTGGCCGGGACCAGCCTGATTGCGTCCGCTGCCAGGAAAGTCCCCGCCAGACCGGTATTGTTATCATCACCTGACAGAAAGACAGCCTGAAAGCTTCCCTCTGGCCCAGCGTCAGCGAAATCAAAATTCCCGAGGAAGGCCCAGTCTCCGGTTTTCAATCCATCGTGACTGACCACCGCATCCAGGACTTCATTGCCGCCCTGATCATTTATCCTGCGCACCCGGTATTTTGTCTCGCCCCCATCACCGGGCGCTTTCAGCCACTTGGCGAACACGTCATAATTTCCGCCCTGGAAATCTGGTCCATCAACATACCACGTGACCATTCGTCCTTTGAATTTCCGGTTCTGCAGGTAACTTCCATTCAGCGCTGCCGAACTGGATTTGGTCGACCAGTTTCTTCCGGACACGTCTGCGGCAGAACTATCACTGTCGACGACCACTTCAACTTGGTTACCCTTTGGAACTTCTGCGGGCATTTCATACAAATCAGCGACCAGAAGCCCGTTGAGATAGACATACTCGTGCAGAATCGTCCCATCGCCGTCGATTTCAGCCAACAGTTCCCCTCCCGGGCCATAGAAAAACCGACGCGTTCCAGATGGGGTTACCGCCGTCACACGCTGGCCCAATCCGTCATATTGATAGCTGGCCAGTGTCGAAAGCGCCAGGTTATCGATGATTTCCAGCAGCCGGTCATGGCTTGAGTATTGAAAGGATCTGTCCTGGTACTGGGAATCCGATACGGCAATGGTGTTTCCATTCAGATCGAGCACATATGCCGTCTCACCAAAAGTCTGGATTCTGTTGCTCCGCGGTTCATAAATACCGGCTTCCAGCTGACCGTCTTTCGTCCTGGATATCCGGTTGCCTGCCTTGTCATAACTGAACGAAACCGACGAGCCTGATGAATTGGACTCCACCAGTCGATTCAGCCCGTCAAAGGAATACACCGCCGTATCAAGACTAGAGCTGAGCCCCAGCAGATTGTCATTCGAATCGTAGCCGGCGGCCTGCCAACTCCAGACTCCGGGGGCTTCAATAGAAACCGGTCTGTGCCGGTCGTCCAGGTCGATGCTGGTCTGCTGTCCGTTTCCGAAACGCCAGGATACCGGACGGCGAACCGGTGAATACCTGATGTCCTCCAGCAAAACCATCTCGGGGATCCCGGCTGCCCGCAATGTGATCGCGGTCGGCAGTCCGCCCCCGTCATTGTCAAATCGGACCGTCCTGCCCGATGGGTATTCGATGGAGTTGAGGATGCCATTCGGCCCATAACCATAGCTGACCTGCGCTTCATTGCTAACAGTCGATATTGTTTCACCGAGCGCGTTATAGACATAACTGATGTTGTGCCCCCACCCCGTTGAAATGGAACACAACCTGCCCACCCCGCCAGGGCAAACATCGAAAGTGTAGGTGATGTCGTAATCTGTGCCAACGCGATCAATCTCCGTCAGCCTTCCTGACGCATCATGGCTAAATTCGCTGACCTGGCCCTTAGCGTCCCGCGACCAAATCAACTGGCCGGATGAGTCATACCTGTGCGTTGTCGTGCCGGCATCGGGACTCTCTTCCCGCAGCAGGTTGCCCAGATCATCGTATTGGAAATGCGTGGTCTGGCCTTCCGGGCCGGTTACCGTCGCTGTGTTTCCGTGGACGTCATAGGTCGCCACTGCGACCGCCTGCCCTACCTGTTCTGTCCGGGTCAGCCGTTGGAAATCGTCATAGGAAAAAAGGGTCCTGTTTCCGTTGCCATCCACTTGAGATGCAAGGGTGCCGTTCGGATTGTAGTCATGGTCTTCGGTGACACCACCCCTGGTGATGGTGTCGATGCGGCTGTACTCATCGAACACCTTCTGGATAACCAGATTTTCCCCGGGCAAGTCGGTGGAATCGTGCGTTTCCGAAATCACATTTCCGGCGCCATCGAACTGGTAGGTTTCCCACTGTTCAGCGGCATAGCGGTAGCCCTGGGAAGTGGGAGTACGGGTAACCCTGGATTGGGTTTGGTATAATCTCCTGGCCTTGTCATAATACATCCGGGTGATGATTTCCTGACCGGTTTCATCATCATGAATGACCATTGAAACGTCTCCGGCCGGTGTATATTCCCACTGAGTCCTGTTGAATTCTCCCGCTGCAGATTCGGTCACGTACATGACCCTGTCATTTCCCGGAAAGTAACCGTATTCAACTGACACTCCGTTCGGCCTCGATTCCGAGCGGATTTTGCCCGTCGCAGTGTATTGAATATCCTCCCTGAGATGGATTCCGCTGGGGTCGATAATCGCCTTCAACCTGCCCCTGTTGAGACCCTCCAGAGCATCATCAGGGTAATATTCAAATCGTGTGACGTCATTCACATCCGTTGCGGGCCCATCGGACGAAGTGATCTGTCCGAACGGTCCGTTGAAAGTATTGCGAATGGTCCGGGACACGGGTTGCCCATCCGGATCGAACCCCGTCACCGTTTCCTGAACAAGATTTCCTGCCGAATCATAAGTCCGGTCGGTCACCTTGTAGGCATTCCCGAATACTGAGGGCTCGGTGATGCGCGTAATCCTGTCTCTGAATCTTGGATCGTACTGGTAATCAACCCTTCTCTCATCCGGCGTCCCGGCCGCTTCAATCCGGAACCCTGGCTGACCGCGGGAGTCATGATCGCCCAGCAGGGTCGTGACCCCGTAACTGGTTTGGCTCACGACGTTGAACTCCTCGTCATATTCGATCCGGGTGCTGGACAAACCGCAACCCTGGGAGCAGACCGGGCCGCTGATTCCTTCCAGTATCCCTCTCTGGTTTTCTATTCTGGTCTGGTACACCGTCGCATTCCCCAGCGGATCCACTACGATACGTTCGCCATTTTCTTCATATCGGACGTCGACCCGTTCCGCGCCATTCGCGTGGTAGGAAGCTGTCGCCAGACCTGCTTCATCGTATTCATAGGTTGAAAAACGCTGGCCATTCTCATTGCTGATTCCGGTCAAAGCATAAGGATGCCGTAAATCTTCATAGTGGTATTCCCGCGAGGCGCCGTCGGGACTCTCGACAAATTGAAGGCGTCCCAGAATTTCGTACCCATAATTCCAGCTTCTGCCGGTTTGATCCGTCACCGAGGAAACCCTGTCATTTGAGTCGTATTCAAAATCCAGGCTCCCGCCGCGGTTGCTGGTGACTCGGGCCAGCCGGCCACCGGCGTCGTATTCCGCTGTTTGAATCGTTCCGTCCAACGCCAGGATTTCCATGAGAAAACCGTCCAGATCAAACAACTCCTCCGTCATGTCTTCGTCCATGAAGCTCCAGGAGTCCCCGGTCTGCTGCAGAGTTGCGCGGATACCGGGACTCGATTCGAAATGGCTGCCGTCCCAGGTGAAGCGGATTTTTCTGCCATCCGGCCGGATGACTTTCACCGGCTCGCTCAAGGGGTCGGCGGGGATTTCAACAAACCGGTCGTAAGTGTGTGTCCAGTAGTTGCCGAACGAAGCTGAAACAAAGCCGAGGCTATTGTGATAACGGACGAATTCGATGGGTGAAATACCGCTTTTCGGAATATCGGCTTCTCGCTGAAATTTGTTGCCTATAGACAGTGTTATCGGATTACCTGCCCGGTCGCATGATTTGCCCTTGCCCTCTCCAACACCCTGCTCAGTATCAGGATGCTCCTGGGCCGGATCCACGTCGCCGATGTCATCGATCGCGAAAAAGTCAAAGCTCGGTTGGCTGGTCATCCACCGGGTATTGAGCTGCAACGTATAGGTCCCGGGTTTTGAACCCAGGCGTATCGTTGCCGAATCATACCCGTTTGCATCAGTCGAACTGCCGGACCCAATCCCGGATACCGCTGCCCCTTTTGCGCCTTTTGGCCCAGTCAGCGTTCCGTAGACCGTTTCCCCGGCAACCGGGTGCGGGTCATCCGGCGCGTCCTCAAACGTGGCGAGCCTGAATATGAAGGGGTTCTGGATGGCCTGGCCGACTATGCCGATTCGACTGGCCGTACTTTCCTCAGTCAAATTCAGTTCTTTCAATTCAAAGTCAATCTCGTCGAATATTTCGTCGCCGAGAAACTCTTCGTACCTCCACATGCCCAGGTTCCCGACAGAAAGGGGCGTGTAAAACCCTCGGTAGAAGCCCCAGGTATGGGACACGGCTGGCCCAAAGTAGCAATTCCCATAGCCGCTTGCACACGGTCCATACCACTGGGCATAGCCATTAACCCCGTACTCGAAGAATCGTTCAATGGGTTCCCGTCCAGGAATCACCCACCGCTCGAGGATGTCGGCGGGTGAGTAATAAAAATCAACTTCTGTTGTGATGAAGTAATCTGAAACAGAGGCCGCGGGTGGTGAGGTCGCTTCAACCAGGGGACAGCGGCGAAAGGGATCGATAACCGGACCATGATCAATTTCACTCTCTGTCCTGCAGCGACGAATTTGCGATCCATCAACAAACGTAAAATATCCAAATGCACATTCCGAGCAGGTAAAAGCCAGCAGAGTCAAAAAAGCAATGATGGTTAAATCGAATTTCGGTTTCATGGTTGCACCCCTGTATCAAGTAGTGGAAAAAGTTGATCAAGGATGTAGAACCCCCATTTCTGTGACCGCCCGGCGATCAGTGCTCAGATTATCCCTGGCACCCCCTTGATGGGGAGAATGAATACGCGTTCAATGTGGGAATGGTCAACGCCAAAAGGGGTGGTTTGAGCTCACGGGTGGGAATACGGACCAGCAAATAAGGGAATCACCTACAAAATCAGTGAAAAAATCAAGCGGCGAGGCCAAAAAAAGGCGCCGCACATGGCGTGCAGCGCCTGATCGTCTACAGCTTCTGAACGTTGCCATCCACTGCACACGAGGAGATCGTTTCTCCTTCCTGAACTGTGCTCCAGTGAACCTTAATGCAAGCTTAAAATCAGCTATGGCCGCCAACAGGCTGGATGGTTTCCTTGAGGAATTTCAGGAGCGCCCAGGCCGAATCCTCGCCGCCGAACCAGTTTGGGTTGTGCGGATCAATACTGCGCCGTTCGGTAGATACGGCAATCGAGTTGACCAGCCTGCCGCAGACTAGCGGCAGGAGAACAGAACACTCCGCCACGCTCAAAGCACGGACTTCCCGGTACCCTTTCAGCACTACCTCCATTGCATCCAGCGGTTCCGCCCTGTCCATCATCATGTACGTCAGGCAGATGGCAACGTCGCATATCAGGGGGTTGAAGCAGGCGTCGCCAAAATCCACCAGACCGGTCACGCGATCACCTTCCACGAGGATGTTTTCATGATTCATGTCGCCATGAATAAACTGCCACGGCATCGATCTCAGCGAACTCTGCACCAGCTGCCAGGTATTCAAACCCCAGGTCATCAAGGCCTCTTTTCCAGGGTCGTTTAACAACCCGATTTTGTCTCTGTGCTGCCCGGCTTCGGCCAGGTTCCAGCGATGATTCCGGTGGGCGGCGGGGTGGTCGAAATCCTGCATGGCCAG
>JAHEFT010000095.1 GCA_024640025.1 Chromatiales bacterium | reverse complement strand
GCTGAACCTTGCTCCCGATTACATCTATCATAATTCAGGGCATGGTCGCTTTCGTTAATGGCAAATTCCATAACGCGAGCGCCCACACAAGTTACCTTATATTGTTAAAGAACATTCCCACCATAAAAAAACACTGCGGCTGTATCCATTTCGGATGGCCGTTTCGGAAGATCCATTTCAGAATCTCCACCCAGTGCTTGGGCGGGCCCGCCATTATATATTGACCTCGTGTAGACCGTCAACGTTCCATGGAAAAATAAACTAGATTTATTCCCTGGCGAGCTGCCTGCCGGCTGAAGGATCAACCGGACAGGGAGCGCATTATAGAGGCGTGGCTTCGTGCGTCAAGAACTAATTTGAATAAAGGTCAAAATAAAACCACGCAAACACTATCAAGCCTTAAAAATCTCGCATTTTTTGCTCCAGCCGAAGCCGTATACGGTCCAACTGCAGATCTCCGCACGCTCCCGGAGAAACCCGCTGAGCGAGACTGGCCGCGGCATCCGGGGCGCCGCCCTCGCCCAGCGAACGTTTCGCTTCGAGATACGCGGTCCTGAACGGAACTCCCTGTGCCGTTTTCGCCAGAGCGATGTCAGTTGCGAACATGTCCGTCGAAATCGACGCCGCCATGTTCTCCTCGTTGAACGTCATCCCCTCAACCATGGACGGTAACACGGCCAGCGCCTGCAGAGCGGCCCGGAATCCCCGCAACAATGGCGCCTTGGTCAATTGCAGATCCCGCTGGTATCCGGATGGCAGTGACAACACCGACTGGATTTCAATGATCGCCCCTTCAATGGTTGCCACCTTGCCGCGTAGCAGCTCCACCACATCCGGGTTCGACTTGTTGGGCATAATCGAAGAACCGGTTGTGTACTGGCCAGGCAGCTTTATGAAATCAAATTCGCTGGTCGTGAAAAGACTGAAGTCCCAGGCCAGGCGGCGTACATCCTGCATGGCATGCAAAGCAGCCTGCAGCGCCATCATTTCAAATTTACCGCGGCTGTTCTGCGCATACATCGCATTGACCTGGATGCGGCCAAATCCCAGGTCACTGGCCACACCGTCACGGTCCAGGGCAAGGTTGACGCCATACCCGGCCGCCGTACCCAGCGGGCTGCAGTCAACCAGGTCCAGCACAGCCGAAGCAAACACGAGATCGTCCGTGAATGCCTCCGCAAAACAACCCATCCAAAGCCCGACACTTGACGGCACAGCTCTCTGCAAATGCGTATAGCCCGGCATCGGGACATTTGCGTGTTGCTCCGCCCTTTTCAGGCAGGCCCCGGCAACTTGCCCGACATGGCCGGCCAGCTGCTCCAGGCGGTCCTTCAGGAACAACCTGGTCGCAACCGCCACCTGGTCATTGCGACTTCGGCCGGTATGCACTTTCGCCCCGATATCCCCCACTTTTTCGGTGAGAAACATCTCGATGGCTGAATGGCCATCTTCAAACCGATCATCCAGCACGAAGCTTCCTTCATTAAACTCCTGCTGAAGTTGTTCAAGGAGGCTGCACAGTGTTGTACTTTCCTCCGGACTCAGAATGCCGATTCGCTCCAACCCGCGCACATGAGCGGCAGTTGCCTGGATATCGAAGGGAAATAATTCCCGGTCCAGAATGACATCCTCGCCCGCCATGAATTCCATGATGCTCCGGTCGACCCTTGTGCCGTCATCGTCCTTCCAAAGGTAATTTTTCATGCCTTCCTTCCATACCGGATATCAAGCCCGGTCATTGCATCGAGTCCAAATGCGAGGTTCAGGTTCTGTACCGCCTGCGTAGCCGCACCTTTCAGCAAATTGTCCAGTACGGCGACAATGGAAATTTGGCCAGGATTTTTTTCGCTAACGGAAAACCCGCCCAGGACCACCCTGTGGCTGCCCCGCACCTGCTTGACTTCCGGCACGGCCGCGCGAACCTCGACCAGTGGAAACGCTGAATAAAACTCCCGGAACGTTGTCAACAATTCCGTTTCCGTCAACACCTGCCTGACTTCTGCTGCAACCGTAAGGCTAATGCCGCGAAAAAAGGATGCTACATGCGGCAGCAAACGGATCTCCCGACCGATGTGATGGGAGACTTCCCTTTCGTGCAAATGATCGACCAGTGAATAAGGCAACAGGTTGTCCTTCAGAACTTCTGCCTCGTTCTTTCGGGATGGCGTCTTGCCGGCGCCGCTGTATCCGGAAACGCCGAAAGCTGCCGGTGTCCCGACCAGCAAATCGAGGAGGGGCGCAAGGGCCAACTGGGCTGCCGTGGCATAGCACCCGGGATTGGCAATTCGTGTCGCACCAATCACCTCACCGCCGAACCGCTCGGGCTGGCCATAAGCCCAACCCGGGTCAAAGCGGTGATCGGCGCTGAGGTCGACCACCACGGTATCCGGTTTTCGGTCATCCAGGGCATTGACGAAACCGGCGGCCTTGCCGTTGGGAAGCGCCAACACACAGGCGTCGGAACCGTAATTGCCCAGTGAACCGGGGCGGATGTCTGAAAAAACGAGTTCGCTGCCTTCCATTCCGCTCACAT
Organism: Chromatiales bacterium; assembly: GCA_024640025.1. Classification (GTDB taxonomy): domain Bacteria; phylum Pseudomonadota; class Gammaproteobacteria; order Xanthomonadales; family SZUA-36; genus JAHEFT01. The sequence continues at coordinate 7,127 of JAHEFT010000095.1, read as the reverse complement.
GAGCGCTCACCGGCTGCCCCACGGCACTGCCCGACCCCACCGCCAGGACTTTAAATTCAGGATGCCGGTAAAGTAAAGGAAGAAGCTCAGCTCCCGTGTAGCCCCTGGCGCCAATGACTACAATGCTAATCACTTACAACCTCCACCCAGCTCTCCCCGCGGGACAGGCAGTCATCCTTGCAACGGCGCAGCTGTTTGAAATCATTGATGCCGAAGCTGAAAGCCACCCACTTTTCCTGCCTGAAACTTGCATCCGCCTGATCAAAGTACCAGGCGGTTACCGGGTTGTCTGCTCTTGCTCGCCAGTACAATTTCGGACAACGATAAATCAACGCCTGCCAGACGGCCGCTCCCAGGCCCGCTCCCTGGGCTTCCGGCGTCACTGCAAATTTGTCCAGGTAGGGGATTCCATCCACGCCTTTGAGGACAATCGCCATCGCACCCGTTGACTCACTGCTCAGGATGCACTCCAGCGGCAAGTTCTCGAAATAACCATCTTTCAGCCTGCGGCCGAAACTCTGCTCCAGCAACACCGCCGCCTTTTCCCGGAAGCCGGGGCTGAATTCCTTGCGCTCAACAATTTCCTCACCCTGGCGAATCAGTGTTCCAGCGCCGCGGTGGGTAAACAGTTCCCTGGCAAGATTTTCCACCGATGTAATGGAGACCGATGCGCTATCCGGCAGACCGGAAAGCAGTTGGCTGATCTGTTCGAGTTTCAGCTGCATGCCCGAATGGACCCAGTCCTGTGACACCAGGTATTCATAGTCAGTCCGCAGGCTGATGGCTGAAATAATTCGCCCGGATTCGTCGAGCAGGCCGCCCGTGTCGGTCAGGAAGATGATCTTGTGCGGCTTTACTTCCCACACCAGCTCACGGGCTGCTATGTCAGCATTGATGTTCATCACCTGTCCGGTCGAACTTTCGCCCAGGCAAGCCACTACCGGCAGGATACCGCGCTGAACAACGTCTCGAATCGCTTCCAGGTCAACCCGCTGGATGTTGCCGACCAATCCAAGCTCTTCCCGGTCAAGGTAGTCGCAAACGAAAACCCCGTGCTGAATACCCTGGGCCCGGATACCCTGGGCGTCGAGTGCACTGACCAGTTGGCGGTTGGCCCGGTAGATCACCGGCCGTGCAATCTCCATAACTTCCGGTGTCGTCACGCGCAGTCCGCGCTTTTTCACTGATTCTATGGAGGCCTCCTGGAGCGCAATGTCGAGCTGAGGTCCGGCGCCATGCAGGATGATCGGCATCAGGCCCAGATTACGCAGAAAGGCCAGCGCTGCCGCCAACACCTCGACCTGCTCCTCAAGCACAGCGCCGCCGATCTTGATGACGGCAAACTGCATCTCGGCGTCTCTGCTGTACTGTTTCAGGTAGTAACGGGCTTCACGGCTGGTGCCCAACTGGCTCAGCACCTGGTTTACAACACTTCTGATTTCAGCCATCGTTCATCACCACGTGCCTGTAAAGATTGTGTGCCGTTTCCAACTGGTCTAAAGCGACCCACTCATCCGTGACGTGGGCTTGTCTTATATCGCCCGGTCCCAGCACAAGGGCTGGTATGCCTGCTGCGGAAAAAAGCGACGCTTCAGTCCAGAAGTCAACGGGCTCGCCAACTGGAAGCCCTTTAGCCTGACAGAAATCACGTGAGGCAAGGTTGTTCTTACCCGCCGCGGGCAGCGGCTCTCCCTGGAAAGGCACTTCCCAGTCCACGTTTGAACCGGGGAGAGCGCAGGCCTTGATGGCCTGCAAAAATTCTTCGTTTGACTCACCCGGCCGCAACCGGGCGCTCCAGTGCACAAAGCTTTGACCTGCGATGACATTACTCTTGGTACCGCCTTCAACCAGGCCGATGTTCATGCAGACGCCCGGATCCTCGTTTGTACTCTTTCTGTCCGATGCGACCTGCAAAGCGGCGACGGCCCATCCCGCCATTTGATGATTGGCATTCTCTCGCAGAGCCCGCGCTTCCGATGAGTGTCCCGGAGTACCGTGGAACCGTGTTTTGACGGACAAAAACCCACGGTGCCCCAGTATGGCCTTGCAGTTCGTGGGCTCGGCGACAATGATTTGCTCAAACGGCCCGGCCTCTCCAGAATTCAGAAAATTAGCGACGCAACATCCGCCGGCGCCCTCTTCGTCCGAGGTGAACAACAGGGCCAGGGGCCCGTCTGTGTCCTGGGCCAGCGCCAACAGGACCGCTGCCGCACCCTTTATATCGCAGGCGCCCCTGCCATAGGCGCGGCCGTTGGTCACGGACATTTTGCGCGGGTCGCCGGACCATCCGTCACCATCAGGAACCGTATCCAGGTGCACGTTGAACAGCACCCGGGGGTTTCCGCGAATGGCGTACCAGGAGACGTGCCCATCACCGTGGTCCCATATCCGGATTTGAAAGCCGGCGCCGGCCTGGTCGGTGCAGTAACGGAATATTTCCGAATCTCCATTGATCAGCCTGGGCGGATTCTGGGTGTCGAAGCCTACCAGCGCTTCGAGATGCCCCAGGATCACCTCCATGCTCATTGCTTCTTTCCCCTGATTCTTCCGGCCAGTGTCGTGCTCTGACCCGCCAGCTTGATGAATCCCACTGCCTCTTCCGGAGTCCAGTCCGCGCTCTGTGCATAGACTGCGTCCGGATTCTGCAGGCAATACGGGGTTTCGACCGAAACCGCGGTGACAGCACCGCCTTCTGTATGAAGCCCTACTTCTCCCGTGACGAATTCCTGTGAACTTCTCAGGTACGCCTCGAGGTCATGCTTGTGGGGTTCGTAAAAGAATCCGGAGTAGACCAGTTCAGCCCAGCGGTCACTGATAAGTTTCCTGAACTGGTTCTGAAACCTGGTGTTCACGGCATCCTCCAGCGCCTGGTGTGCCGCCAGCAAACTGTCTATGCCGGGACACTCAAACGCAATACGACCTTTGAGGCCGATGGTGACATCACCCGTGTAAATGTGACGGCCGACGCCCCAGGCGCCCAGTTTTGCGTTAAGCGTTTTCAGGATTTCAGGCCCAGCTAACCGTTGTCCATCGACACTAACAGCAACACCCTGCTCGAATGCCACAAGGGTCGTCATCGAACCGGCGGGCCAGGCTTCACGTCCAGCCGTCATACTCCAGGCATCGGTGGCGGGTTGTTTGAATTCGTCGATCTCACTTCCTGAAATCGTTACTCCGAGCAGGTTTTCGTTAATTGAATAACGGCTTGCAGAAACTTCAACCTCGATGCCAGCGTCCGCCATAAACTTTAATTCGTAATCACGGACTGCTCTGACGCGTGACTGAAGGTCGCGGATCGGGGCATGGATTTGGTAATCGCCCAGGCTACGAACCGTCTGGTCAAACCTTAGCTGGTCATTTCCCATGCCGGTACAGCCGTGACCGAAATGCCGGGTATCCAACTCATCGCAGAGTTTCAGACAACTCTTTACGATCAGGTAACGGTCAGAGCACAGCAACGGGTACTCACCCAGCATGCGGGCATGACTCCAGACCAGCGGCTTCACGAATTCGTCCCAGATTTCCTGGGCCACGTCGATCTCGTGGTGTTGTGCCGCCCCAAGCTTCAGAGCCCTGCTGCGTATGTATTCCTTGCCAGCCTCATCCACACCGCCGGTATCGATAAACGCCGTATGAACTTCATAACCCTGCTTGACGAGATCAAGCACGCAGTAGCTCGTGTCCAGTCCGCCGGAAAACGCCAAAACCAATTTCTCAACCATCTCTTTTACATCCCCAATAGGTTCAGCATCACTGCTTTTTGCACATGCAGCCGGTTCTCTGCTTCATCCAGTGCGACACAATAATCCGCATCCATCACGGCATCGGTGGCCTTGACGTTGCGCCTCAACGGCAGGCAGTGACTGAACCGGCCATTGTTGGTCATGGCCATTTTTTCTTCATCGACCATGAAGTGGCGATAATTCCTGCGCAACGCCCATTCCTCTTCCGGACGGCCGTAAAACGGCAATGCGCCCCAGCTCTTGGCATACACCATGTCTGCGCCACTGTAAGCCTCTTCAATATCATGCGTGACGTTGAAGGCGCCACCGGACTGGCCGGCAAACTGCGTCGCCGCGGTTTCGAACTGCGAATCGAGACGGTATGCCTCCTCCGGGCAGAGCAATGTCACATCCATACCGAACTTGGTTGCAATCAAAAGTGCAGAATTGGCAACTGCTGTGTTCAGAGGACGTGGGTGCCAGGTCCAGGTCAGCACAAACTTCCTGTTTTTTACTTCTCCGAAGCGCTCTTTCAGCGTCATCATCAGGGCCAGTTCCTGACAGGGGTGCACGATGGTTTCCATGTTGATCACCGGCACCGAAGCGTGCTTTGCCAGCGCGCGGATGACCCTGTCCTCGCGATCTATAGACCAATCCCTGAAAAGAGGAAAGGCACGCAAACCGATCAGGTCACAATAACGGGAAAGAACGCCCGCTACTTCGGCGATATGCTCCTCGGCATCGCCCTCCATCACTGTACCGGCGTCAAACTCAACACCCCAGGCATCTTTGCCGGGCTGTAAAACGATCGCAATACCGCCCAATTGCTGCATTCCCAGATCAAAGGACGTTCGGGTGCGCATGGACGGGTTAAGAAATAACAGCGCAATCGACTTGCCCCGCAGTCTATCCTGGATCGGATCCTGCTTCAGATCAGATGCCAGCTTCAGCAGTCCATCCAATTGGTCCTGCGACCAGTCTGCAGTGCTCAGAAAATGTTGCATTTACAGTTCTCCATACCAAAAAACCCAGCCATTGGCTGGGTTTCTATTCGAATTTATCGATAAATTATGACTTACTAGGCAACCCAGCCCGGAGTTTCAATCCAGGGTCGGCGCAGGTGGCGGAAGCCGACGGTTGACGTTGTAATCTTCATCCTTTTGAATTTACGTAAAATCCGACGGCATTGCAACCGCTTTGTCGCTTCCAGCAGGAAGTTGCGCTAAGGCTTCTTCGGAATGTAAAGATCGGTGACGGTTCCTTCAAACACTTCCGCCGCCATCGCCACGCTCTCTGAGAGGGTCGGATGGGGGTGAATGGTCAGCCCGATATCCCCGGCTTCGGCTCCCATCTCAATGGCCAGAGCACATTCCGAGATGAGGTCGCCAGCGTTGGGACCGGTTATTCCGGCTCCGATGATTCGCTTGCTCGAGGCATCAAATATCAACTTGGTGAACCCTTCCGTGCGATCAATACCGATCGCGCGCCCGCTCGCAGCCAGTGGAAATTTCCCGATACCGACCTTCAATCCACTTTCACGGGCTTCGGCTTCCGTCACGCCCACCCAGGCGATTTCCGGATCGGTATAAGCCACCGAGGGAATAACGCGGGCGTCAAAAGCACTCTTCTCTCCTGCACAAACCTCGGCTGCCACTTTGCCCTCATGGCTTGCCTTGTGCGCCAGCATCGGCTGCCCAACCACATCGCCAATGGCAAAAATATGCGGCACATTTGTCCGCATCTGGCTGTCGACCAGGATGAAGCCCCGGTCAGTCACTTCCACACCAGCGGATTCAGCGTTGATTTTCCCACCGTTGGGGGTTCTTCCGACCGCCACCAGTACCCGGTCAAACATCTCCTTGCCCGTGTGCTTGCCTTCGAAGTGGGCCAACAGCCCATCATCAGCCACGTCGATGCGCTTGACCGCTGTTTCCAGGTGGATTGCCTCATAGCGCTTGCTGATGCGCCGCTGCAAGGGCTTGACCAGGTCCGGATCAGTCCCCGGCATCAGCCCGGGCGTCAGCTCAACGACGGTGACTTTGCTGCCCAGGGCCTGGTACACGCAGGCCATTTCAAGGCCAATGATTCCACCGCCCACGACCAGCAGGCGTAAGGGAATTTCCTCCAGTTCGAGGGCGCCGGTCGAATCCATCAAGCGGGGGTCGCCCCAGGGCATGCCATCCAGCTCAAGGGACCGGGAGCCAACCGCGATGATTGCATTTCGGAAAGTCAGCGTTTTGCGTCCATCCGCGGTTTCCACGGTAACTTCATGGGCCCCTGAGAAAGTGCCCAGGCCCTGGATGACATCGACCTTGCGCTGCTTCGCCATGCCCGCCAGGCCGCCGGTGAGTTTCTTGACAACGCTGTCCTTGAAGCCGCGCAGCTTGTCGATATCGATGAACGGTTCTCCGAAACTGACTCCATGCTTCTCCATCGACGCGGCTTCTTCGATGACGGCTGCCGTGTGCAACAGCGCCTTGGACGGAATACAACCGACATTCAGGCAGACCCCGCCCAGCTCGGGAAAACGCTCAACCAGCGCCACCCGCTGTCCCAGGTCAGCGGCCCGAAAAGCCGCTGTATATCCGCCCGGACCGGCGCCAAGCACCAGCACGTCGTAGTCATACTCACTCATTTGCAGTTTCCATCATTCAGTCAGGTTTATAGCGTCAACCGCCTCAAATCCTCCAGCCTGCTGGCCAGGAAGCGGGTAAAACGCGCGGCTGCCGCACCATCGATGACACGGTGGTCGTATGAGAATGAAAGCGGCAGCATCAGGCGGGGTTTGAACTCGGACCCGTTCCATACCGGCGCCATGCGGGAACGGGACACACCGAGGATCGCCACCTCCGGCGCATTGATGATCGGCGTAAAGCCGGTTCCGCCAATGCCACCGAGGCTGGAAATGGAAATACAACCGCCCTGGATATCCTGAGGTTTAAGTTTTTTCTCACGCGCCCGGGCGCTGATTTCAGCCAGTTCGGCCCCAAGCTCCATGATGCCTTTTCGTTCACAGTCCCGGATCACAGGCACAACCAGGCCATCGGGAGTGTCCACCGCGATGCCAACATTGAAGTACTTCTTAAGAATGAGCGTTTCGCCGTCGGTATCGAGCGAAGCGTTGACCGCCGGAAACTTCTTCAACGCCGCCACCATGGCCTTGATCAGGAATACCAGCGGGGTCAACTTGAAGCCCTGGGCGATTGCCTCGTCCGAATTGGCAATTCTGAAGGCCTCCATATCCGTGATATCCGCCTCATCGTGCTGTGTGACATGCGGTATTCCAACCCAGTTCCTGTGCAGGTGCCCGGCCGAAATTTTCTGGATGCGTGACAAGGGCATTTTTTCGACACCGCCATAGCGGCTGAAATCAAACTCCGGCAGCGGCGGAAAATCCAGGTTGAG
>JAHEFT010000019.1 GCA_024640025.1 Chromatiales bacterium | reverse complement strand
CTTTTGCCCGGTCTTTTCTGGATAACTTTCTCGGCAACGCTGCGAACTGGTACAAACTCACCATCGTTTTTTTCCTGTTGATCAATCCCGTCGTGATGCTGACCATGGGAAACATGGTCGCCGGCTGGCTGCTGGTCGTGGAATTCATTTTTTGCCTGGCCATGGCCCTGAAGTGTTATCCCCTGCAGCCGGGCGGGCTTTTGGCGCTCGAGGCAGTCTTGTTGGGTATGACCTCGCCCGTCACGGTTTATCACGAAACAGAAGCAAATTTCGCGGTTATCCTGCTGCTGATTTTCATGGTGGCCGGCATCTTCTTCCTCAAGGACCTGTTGCTTTACATCTTTACGAAACTCCTGATCAAGGTGCGTTCGAAAATACTTCTGTCTTTGCTTTTCTGCTTCGTCGCTGCCTTTCTGTCGGCCTTTCTGGACGCATTGACCGTTACCGCCGTCATCATCACGGTGGCCGCGGGGCTGTACAGCGTTTATCACAAAGTGACATCCGGAAAAGGATTTGACGAGGACCATGACCATGCGGACGACACCGGGATCGGAGCTGAAACCGGCACTGATCTCGAGAACTACCGGGCATTTCTGCGCAACCTGATGATGCATGGTGCGGTCGGCACCGCCCTTGGCGGCGTTTGCACCCTGGTGGGTGAACCCCAGAACCTGCTGATCGGCGAGGTCGCGGGCTGGCAGTTTGCCGAGTTTTTCATCCGGGTCGCGCCGGTCAGTATTCCGGTTTTAGTCGTTGGCTTGCTGACCTGTATTGCCGTTGAAAAATTCAATATTCTCGGCTACGGGGCCCAGCTGCCGCTCGCAGCCCGGCGGATTCTCGAGGAATATGATCGCCGCGAAGACGAAAAAAGGACACAGAGACAGGTGGCCGCATTAATCGTGCAGGCCCTGGTGGTGGTGTTCCTGGTCGTCGCCCTGGCTTTTCACTGGGCGGAAGTAGGCTTGATCGGACTGACTGTCATCGTGCTGTCCACCGCATTCACCGGCATCATTCAAGAACACCAGCTGGGACATGCTTTTGCCGAGGCTCTGCCGTTCACGGCTTTATTGGTGGTTTTCTTCGCCATCGTCGGTGTTATCCATGATCAGCACCTGTTCTTGCCGGTCATCGAATACGTTTTCTCGCTGGAACAGCACGCACAGGTGCCGGTGTTCTTTATGGCCAACGGCGTATTGTCCGCGATTTCCGACAACGTTTTCGTGGCCACCGTCTACATCAACGAAGTCAATGCGGCGCTGCAAGCCGGTGATATTACCCGGGAACACTTCAACGAGCTGGCCGTCGCCATCAACACGGGAACGAACATACCTTCAGTTGCAACGCCTAACGGACAGGCGGCCTTCCTGTTCCTGCTGACCTCTGCGCTGGCGCCCCTGATACGGCTCAGCTATGGAAGAATGGTCATACTGGCCCTGCCCTACACGATCACCATGACCGTGGCCGGCCTGCTGGCAACCATCTATATCCTGTGAAAGCAGGAGCCGGACTTATGAGCGATCCCAGTCCTATCTGAATAGAATCCAGGAAAGATAAATCAACAGAAAAAACAATACCGGCAAAATAAAGATCAATGCCTTGCGCGCCGATGCCACCATCTTTGCGCTCATGTCCTGAATCTTTTCAGCCCGGTCATTTATCTTTTCAGCCCTGTCAAACTGGGTTCTTGCAATCTGAAACTGTTCGCGCTGAAGTTTGAGCGCTTCCTGCTGTCCCGAAAGCAGTTTTTCCTGAATTTCACGGATATGCCTCAGCTCTTCGAGCATTTGAGTGTCAGCGTCCATTTAAAGTCCTCCGGTTTTCACCAGGTCCCTGTGTTTCCCATCGAAGCCCACGGTTCCCGGGGTGGCAGCGCGCGCCCTTTTTGCAGCAACTCGATGGAGATACCATCCGGTGAGCGCACGAAAGCCATGTGACCATCGCGTGGAGGCCGGTTGATCGTCACGCCTGCGTCCGCCAGGTGCTGACAGATTTCATAAATATTTTCCACCGCGTACGCCAGGTGGCCGAAGTTCCGGCCGCCGCCGTATTCCTCGGGATCCCAGTTGTGTGTCAACTCGACCTGGGCATCTTCGTCACCTGGGGCCGCAAGGTAAACGAGTGTGAAGCGGCCTTGCGGAACATCCGTGCGCTTTACTTCAACCAGGCCCAGCTTGTCACAGTAAAAATCCAGTGATGCAGCCAGGTCAGTGACCCTGACCATGGTGTGCAAGTATTTCATCGATTGTCTCCCGGGGTTACGATGGAACAAACCCTAACATTATCCTCGCCATGAACGACACAAATCAAAGTCCCCGGGCCAGACTGATGCGGGAAGCCATCATTCTCCAGCTGAAGCTGTTGGCAGACGGCTTCCGCGACGCCATCCTGATTCCCCTTTCACTGGTTGCAGCCCTGGTCGGCCTGGTTGAAGGCGGCAAGAATTGTGACGAGAAATTTCGCCGGGTGATAAAGCTGGGCAGGCGCAGCGAACGCTGGATCAACCTGTTCGGACAGCAAGCGCCATTGGATATGTCACATCCGGCCGGATCGATTGACACCATTCTCAACCAGGTGGAATCTGTAGTGCTCGATCAGTACCGGAAAGGACGGACCGCATCTGAAACGCGCGCTGCCGTCAGGGACGCCATGAAAAATGACGAACCGGAAAACCCTGAAGATACTGTCTGACTCAGTAGTTGCCTGAAATATAGCTCGACAACTGTTCCACCTCGGCCTCTTTTGCCAGCAACATATTCTTGACCAGATCACCCAGCGAGACAATACCAACCATTTTCCCGTCGTCATTGACAACAAGGTGACGGCAACGGCGTTCGGTCATGGTTTCCATGGCGTCACGAATGGGGTCGGAAAGCTCCACCGTGATCAACGGCGCCGACATGACCTCCGAAACCAGCGTGTTGCTGGATGACAGGCCTTTCAGAGCGATTTTTCTGAGGTAGTCGCGTTCCGTGAAAATTCCAGCGGGCTGATCCCCGTCCTGGATCACGACGGCGCCGACGTTGGCATCTGACATGATGCCGATCGCTTCGAGAACGGATACCTGGCTGGAGACTGTAAGTACCTTGTTGCCCTTGTTGGCGAGGATTTCCCGGATCGTAGACATGATTTTTTCCTGTTGCTGTTTCAATTCATTATAGGAGTGAACTTACGATTCTTCATCCTGCCGCGATATCACCGTGTATTCTGCATCGATGATATCACGCCGGTTTTCACCCACGCTTGACGCCTGCCCATGCTCTGGACCGTTTACCGGCCCGGTTCCCGCGCCCTTCTTCCGCATCCACCACATACGCACTGACAGAAATAACCAGGCCAGCAGACCCAGTCCGGCTGCGAAAGCGAGCACAAAAATTCCGAAGAAAAAAGCACCTACGAGCGCGAGCGCTGCCAGCAGCGCCGCCAGTAAACGGGACAGCGGGTTCATTGGCGGCGGGCTGATGTAATACGCCATATATCGAATCCTAGAACAGAAGGTTGACCACGGTAAGCATCACTACGATAAAGATGATACTCATGGGCGTCCCCACGCGAATAAAGTCAGCAACCCTGTAACCGCCGGGGCCCATGATCAGGGCATTGACCTGGTGGGTCGGCAGAATAAAAGCGTTGGACGTGGAGAGCGCAATAATCAGCGCATACATGGTCGGATTGGCGCCAGCGGCGAGTGCGATGCTGACAGCAATCGGCACGAGAATGGTCGTCGCGCCCACGTTTGACATGACCAGGCTGAATATCGTGGCCAGCACGGCCAGCGCCACCTGGATCGTAAGTTCAGGCACGTTACCCAGAATGTGCATGATTTCCTGGGCAATCCATGCAGCGGTTCCGGTCCTTTCCATCGCCTGCCCGAGCGGTATCAGGCTGGCCAGCAAAAAGACCGTTTTCCAGCTCACGGCAAGGTAAGCTTTGTCCATGCTGATCACCCCGGTCAATACCATGCCCATGGCGCCAACCAGGAGCGATACCGACAGGCGGTATTCGGTAAAAATGATCATGCCCATGGATAACCCGAAAAAGAAAAGGGCGTGTGCCACTTTTTGCGGCCGCTGCTCTTCGGTGGGGATGTCAGTGGCCACGATAAAATCACGTTCCTGGCTGACCGCTGACAATTCACGCCAGGTGCTGTGTGACACCAGGCAGTCGCCTGTTTCAAGCTGTACGTCCCTGACACCTTCGGTCAGAGCTTCTCCACGCCGGTTAATGGCCAGGACGCTGATGCCGTAGCGCGTGCGAAGCCGCGCTTCGCCGACGGTCTGCCCGACCAGCCTGGAACCCGGCGGAATCACAACTTCGGAAATACCCGCCCTGCTGGGGTTGAAAAGCCCGCCAAAGGTGTTCAGTCGTGGTTGCACACGGCACTGGTTCTCAAGCGCAAACCGTCCCACGACATCCCGCGTCCCCATGACTCCCAGGATGGTACCTACCCATATCATCTCATCTGCGGGTGGCGCCAGCCTCGGTTCATCCGTATTCCTGATCGCAAGCAGCATCGGTGCGCCATCCATCTTCTCGGCGTCCGCGATCGTCATGCCGACGAGCGGGCTATCAACGGTGACGAGCAATTCGTAGACGTCGCCTTTGATGCCGTAAACGTCCGCAAAATAAGTCTGTGTTTTGGCCGGCACCCCGCTTGTCTTCTCGGTGGTTTTGGGCAACAGAAACCTGCCGGCCAGCAGGAAATACAGGATGCCGGACGTCAGCAGTGCAATGCCAACCGGGGTGACATCGAACAGGTGAAAGGTCTGGAGGGTTTCGACGCCGGGCGGCAGGGCCTGATTGGCATTTTCAATCAGGTCGTTCAGCAGGATCAGCGGGGAAGAACCGACCATGGTCATGGTTCCTCCGAGGATGGCGCAGGTGCCCATCGGCATCAGGAGCCGGGAAAGTGGAATTTGCGTGCGGGTGGAAATCCGGGACATTACGGGCATGAACAACGCGGTGGCACCGACGTTTTGCATGACCCCTGAAATCAGGCCGACAGTGCCGGAAACCAGAGGCACAATGCGAACGACTGTCGTTCCGCCTACTTTCAGGATAAATGCAGAGACCACGGTCATCACACCCGTCCGGTCCAGCCCGGCTCCGAGGATCATGACTGCAATAATCGACAATACCGCGTTGGATGCAAATCCGTTGAACAAATCGGAAGACGGCACCAGGCCGGTCAGTCCGATCACGACCATTACCAGGATCGCCGCGATATCGACCCTCACCAGTTCGGACACGAACAGGCCGATCGTGGCGGTCAATATCACCAGTACCAGGACCATATCAGCCGTTAGGGTCAGTCCGGTTTCCATTCAGTCGATCATCTCCCGCTCAGGCTGTTCGCCTGAAAACCAGATCGAATACGCCATGTCCCAGGCGTTCGCCTCTCTTTTCATATTTCGTCACCGGACGCCAATCGGGTTTTGAAACAAACCTGCCGTCAGGCGACAGATTCTCAAAATCCTGCCTATTGTGCATCACTTCAAGCATATGTTCCGCGTAAGGCTCCCAATCTGTAGCCATGTGCAGGATCGCGCCAGGCAGCATTTTTTCGACCAGCAAGTCGACAAACCGGGACTGGATAATGCGCCTTTTATGATGCCTTTTTTTGGGCCACGGGTCTGGAAAATATATTCTCACGCCCGCCAGCGATGCCACTGGAACCCGCTTGTCCAGCAATTCCACGGCATCTTCACAGGCGATACGGACATTGCTTACAGCGTGCTCTTCGAGCTTCAGCAGCAGGTGCCCGACACCCGGCCTGTGCACTTCTACGGCCAGGTAGTTCTCCTCTGGGTGTGCGCTGGCCATTTGCCACGTTGCATCACCGTTGCCGAATCCAATTTCCATGATCACCGGCTGTTCATTGCCAAACAGGGTCCAAAAGTCCAGTTTGTCTTCACTTGTATCCACTCCGTAGAGTGGCCACAGCTCTTTCAGAGCCCGGCTCTGGCCTTCGGTCAGCCGTCCCGCGCGCAACACGAAACTGCGCACGCGGCGCCTGTAGCCGGCCGCATTTCCATCCGTTTCCGTTTTGTGGAATACCCTGGTCATGATCCCGCCATTGTAGCAAGCGACACTTGAAAAATGTTCCCCGAACGCCCAATCTGGGCAATATGGAAGATGTAAGCAAAACCGGAACCACCGGTTACCTGGAACGTCAAATGCTGATCGCCATGCCGGGCATGGTGGACTCCAATTTCGCAGGCAGCGTGACCTTGCTTTGCCAGCATAATCAAGCTGGCGCAATCGGCATCACGATTAACCGGGTTTCGGGTTTTACGCTGGGTGATATCTTTTCCCAACTGCAAATCGATTGCAGCGACGACACGGTCCGTAACCTCGTGGTTCTGGAAGGCGGACCGGTGGCCCCGGACCGCGGTTTTGTGCTCCACAGCCCACTGGACGGCTACGAATCCAGCATGGAAGTCGGAGAGGAGATCATGGTCACCACGTCCCGCGACGTCCTGGCGGATATTGCCTCGGGCTCAGGCCCGGACAAGTACGTGGTGGCTTTGGGTTATGCCGGTTGGGGTGGCGGACAACTGGAAGGTGAAATGCTGGCCAATGCATGGCTTTCAGTTTCTGCCGACACGGATATTGTTTTCGACCTGCCGCTTCCCAGCCGGTTCGACCGGGCGCTGGAGCGGCTGGGGATCCGGCTCGATCAACTGCTGCCGGAAGCCGGGCATGCCTGACACCGCGCCACCCCGCGGATACATATTGGGTTTTGATTTTGGTTTCCGTCGCATTGGCGTCGCGGTTGGCCAGACTGCGACCTACACGGCCAGCAGCCTGGAGACCGTGAGCCATGGAAAGTCGCCGGACTGGTCCGCCATCGACCGGTTGGTCGGGGACTGGAAACCAACAACACTTCTCGTCGGATTGCCTTTGGGTGCAGAGGGCGAGGAAACCGACATGTCCCGAGCCGCCCGCCGTTTCGGTGACGCCCTTAAGAAACGCTATTCGCTGGAAGTCGAGTTCGCTGATGAACGATTCAGTTCAACCGCTGCTGCAAGCCGTTTCGTCGAACTCAGAGCGAGTGGGAACCTGAGGCGAAAAGACGCAAGTCAACTGGACGCAATGGCAGCCCAAATTTTTCTGGAAAACTGGTTACAATCACACCATGACAAAAACACTTGAGCATTTCACGGGTATCAGCGATTGCAGTACTGAACAGTTAGAGCAGCTGCTCGATCTGGCGCTGAAAATTTCACAGGATATAAGCACTTTCGAAAACACCCGGACCGGGCGCATGCTGGTCAATCTATTTTACGAACCCAGCACACGAACACGTGTTTCGTTCGAGGCGGCGGCAAAGCGGCTTGGCATGCATGTCATCAACGTCTCGGCCATCGGCAGTTCAGTGGAAAAAGGCGAATCCCTGCTGGACACGTTTTACACCATCCAGGCGATGGGTCCTGATTGCATCGTGGTGAGGCATCCTGAGGAAGGTAATGCCAAGGCGCTGGCGGAAGTAGCTGAACCTGGTGTACATGTCATCAACGCAGGTGACGGCACTGCCGCACATCCAAGCCAGGCCTTGCTGGATGCCTTGACCCTGAAGCAGAATTTCAAGCAATTCAGCGAGATCCGTCTGGTAATGGCCGGTGACATCCGCCACTCCCGGGTAGCGCGCTCAGCCATCAAAATGCTCACCAAACTCGGAATTGGTGAAATACGCCTCGCGGGTCCGGCAGAGTTCATGCCAGGGGAGGTTACGACGGCGGGAACGGTCATCTATGACAGCCTCGATGAAGCGGTCAGGGGCGCCAACGCCATCATGATGCTGCGGATTCAAAAAGAGCGAATCTCCGGGCTTCACATTCCTGGCGGCGATGAATACCACAGGGAATGGGGGCTGAGCGTGAACCGGCTTGGCCTGGCCTCTGAAGGGTGCTTCGTGCTGCACCCCGGCCCCATGAACCGGGGTGTTGAAATTGCGTCCGAAGTCGCAGACAGCAGGCAGTCACTGATCCGCAGCCAGGTCCGCAATGGCCTCTATGCGCGTATGGCGCTGCTGCTGAACCTTACACGCGCTGCTTACTGATAAAGGGATTTCGCCAGGCTGTGACCAGAATCCGGGGATTTCCTTCGATCAGCCGGCCGGATGCCAGGGTATTGATCCTCGGCAGCATGCCCAGTAGGGAGTCCCTCACGCAGCAACGCTACTATGCCCATCCCCGTAACGGCTTCTGGCCGATTATCTGCGACCTGTTTGATCTGACCGGAACGGACTACGCGCAAAAAGTACAGCAACTCGAAATAAGAGGAATCGCTGTCTGGGATGTTCTGAAAACCTGTTTCCGGACCGGCAGCCTGGATTCGGATATCGATAACAGTTCGATTGTCACAAACGATTTTCAAACCTTCTTCATGCAGCACCCGCAAATTCGCAGGGTGTTTTTCAACGGAGCCAAGGCGGAGTCTATTTACCTGAAACACGTGTTGCCCGGCCTCGATGGATTACCCGCAACCTTCAAACTTCAGCGTCTGCCATCGACCAGCCCCGCCCATGCCAGCCTCAGCCTGGATGAGAAAAAGGCAGCCTGGCGGATTCTCCTAGACCAGGATGTAGAATGAGACCATGAAAAATGTCTGCGTGTACTGCGGCTCCAGCCCCGGCCTGTTACCGGATTACTGCGAGTCAGGCCGCGAGTTGGGGCATGAAATGGCCGCGCGGGGTTTGGGGCTTGTCTACGGCGGAGCCAGTATCGGGGTGATGGGCGCGGTCGCCGACGGCGTGCTGGAGCGGGGTGGGAAAGTCACCGGTGTTATACCGCACAGCCTCGCCACGCGTGAAGTCTCGCACAGCGGTCTGGACGAACTGATCGTGGTTGCCTCCATGCATGAACGCAAGGCCAAAATGGCTGAGCTTTCGGACGGCTTCATTGCCCTGCCGGGTGGCTGGGGAACCTTCGAGGAGATCTTTGAAATGCTCACCTGGGCACAGCTTGGATTCCATGAGAAACCCTGCGGATTGTTGAACGTCGCCTCCTATTATGACCGCCTGTTTGCTTTCCTTGAAAACGCGATTGAGCAGAAATTCGTCAAAGAGGAATATCGTCCCATGATCATGATGGACGACGCGCCCGGCGCCCTGCTCAACCGGTTTGACACTTACCGGGCACCCAAAGTGAAAAAGTGGATCGGACCGGAAGAAACCTGAAACGGCCCCTATTCGACGCCGAAGCCGGTTTCGAAACGCCAGGTACGGGTGATGTGCAGGATGTCCACGCGGTCGGTGATGTTGTCCGGCAGCGGCGAATACGGCGCGGCCATTTGCACGATGCGAATCGCTGCCTGGTCGATTTCCGGGATGCCTGAACTGCGCCTCACGTCGATGCTATCGACCGTGCCGTTTTGATGAATACCCACCGTCAGGATCAGATCGCCATGTAGTTTCTTTTGCCGCAGTTCATGGGGGTAGTTCAAATTACCCACGCGCTCCACCTTGGAAACCCACGCGCTCATGTAGCTGGCAAACTCGTACTCCTTGGTGTTGGCCGAGATGAACTCACGCCTTGGCAGCGTTGATTTCCATTGTCGCTGGCGGCTGATCTCGGGCTGGAGACTTGCCATGTCCATGCTTTGCTGCATCAACTCGGCCGCGTTGGGTTGGTCCTGCTCCGGCTGTTCGACTGTGGTTGGCTGGAGCGGCGATTCGCTTGGGGATTCAATGGCAACAATTTCACGCAAATCTACTTCGGGAGCCGGAGTCTGCTGTTCTGACTGTTGCATGTCCTGCCCCTGCAGAGGCGTTGGAATCTCGCCGCTGACCGGTTCCGACGGGCGGGTTTTTTCAGTGGTTTCGCCACCGCCCTTCTGTGAAGCCTGCGCCAGGTAATCGGCTTTTTCCGGTTCGGCTTCAGACCGCCACTGCACCAGCACGACGTCCAGCGTGTCGGCCAGGCGTGGCACCGGATTTAGAGTTACGCCGAAGTGAATTCCAAAAAACAGCAGCGCATGAACGCCAACCGCCAATACCAGGAACAGCATGAAACGGTCCTGGGTCCAGGAAGTGTAAGCGCTGGTATTCAGCGTAGCGCCTCGAGTGCGTCGAACATTTTTCCGGCGATATTCAGCCCGTATTGTGAATCCAGTTCCCGTATGCAGGTCGGGCTTGTGACGTTGATTTCCGTCAGCCAGTCTCCGATGATGTCCAGGCCGGCGAAAATAATACCTCGACGCGTGAGTTCTGGGGCCACCTGCTCGCAAATCCAGTAATCACGCTCAGACAGGGGAACACCCTTTCCTGTTCCGCCCTTCGCCAGGTTGCCCCTGAAATCGCCGGCGCCGGGAATTCGCGCCAGCGCGTAGGGAACCGGCTCTCCATTGACGACCAGAACTCGTTTGTCGCCCTCGGAAATCTCCGGGATATAGCGCTGTACCATGACCAGTTGGTGATCCTTGGCGGTAATGGTTTCAAGTATGACATTCAGGTTCGGGTCATTCGGTTGGACCTGGAATATGGACTCCCCTCCCATGCCGTCCAGTGGTTTGACGACGGACAGGCCATGCTCCTTTACGAACGCCTTAATTTCACCGGAACTGCGGGTAATCAGGGCCGGCACGCAACACTGGGGAAACTGTGTAATGAAGCACTTTTCATTGGCGTCGCGCAAGGCCTGTGGCCGGTTCATTACGGTCACACCGGATTTTTCGGCAAGGTCCAGGACGTAAGTCGTGTAAACATAGTCCATGTTGAATGGGGGGTCTTTGCGCATCAGGAGCATGTCCAGCGTTGCCAGTTCCCGGTTCTTGCTTTCGCCCAGGGTGAACCAGTCAACGCGTTCGTCCCTGACACTCAGCGGCCTCATGTGGCCGAGAGCCGCGCCGTCCTTTATGGTCAGATCTGACGGCTCCATGTACCAGATCTCATGTCCCCGGCGCTGGGCTTCCAGCAGCATGGCGAAAGTCGAGTCCTTGTACGTGGCAATACCGGAAATAGGATCCATCACGACCCCGGTCTTCAGGGTATTCGAACCTGTCTTGCGAGCATCGGTCATTTATCCATCCTTGATCCCGAGCCTGATTTGCTCATTATTATCGGATTTGCGGGTCTGCTAATCCAGCATTCTTTTCGAGTATATATCTTAGCTTTTTTTCATAAGCCGTTGTTAGTACTGGAAACTGCTTACGAAAGTGGTAGACTAGAACGCTCCAGCCGAATAATATCGGAGGGGAAGTGTTCATGTTCGGGTGCATGATAGCGCCCTTATCAGAAGAGTAACCAGGGATGGATTTATGACGGAAGAACACACTGCAGGGAAGGTGAACGGCGCCGCCGCACCGTCGCCCATACGCATTCTGGTTGTCGATGACAGCTCGACCATCAGACGTTCGGCTGAAACCATGTTGACCGCCGAAGGCTATGACGTCGTCACGGCTGAAAATGGTTTCGAGGCCTTGTCCATGGTCGCACGACACAACCCGGACCTCATTTTTGTCGATATCATGATGCCCCGCCTGGACGGCTACCAGACTTGCGCCATCATCAAGAACAATGTCCAGTACCGGGCTACCCCGGTGGTCATGCTGACCAGCAAGGACGGCCTGTTCGACCAGGCGCGGGGCCGCGTGGTGGGATCAGATCTGTATCTTACAAAGCCATTTACCAAAGAGGAATTGCTTGCGGCTGTAGCCCAACATGCAGCTGCCTGATCCGCACTGAACAGCGAAGTTCCACGAACAGGGAAAGTGAAGGAACGGATGAACCAGATTGCAAAAAATGCGGCGTTTGCGAAATTGCTCGATTACGAGAAGCGCAGTACGCAATTCTCCCCCGGCGCCGGGAAAGGCAGCGGGCCCTCCGAGGAATGGAGTGGCGTCACGTTTGGCGTGGGCGATTGCCGCATGGCGTGCAATATAAACCGGATAAGCGAAATCCTGCCGTACCCCCAATCCACCCCCGTTCCCGGCGCCAAGTCATGGATCACCGGCCTGGCAAATGTCCGCGGTGAGCTGCTCACCGTAGTTGACCTTGCCCGTTTCCTGACCGGGGTCAGAAGTCCGGTCACCGCCCGCACCCGTTTACTCGCAACCAGCCTGAACAAGGCTCCCATAGGCCTGTTGATCGACGAACTATTTGGCCAACGGCATTTTCTGGACAGCGACTCGGTGCCCGCTCAATTACCGGAGGGTTCCGCACTGAGTGGAATCGTGAGCAAACAATACAACGTGGGATCTGAAACCTGGCAGGAACTGAATCTCGATCAACTTTTCAACTCGACGGAGTTTCTCAATGGCGCTGCGGAATAAGTCACGGTTTCGAAAGAACCGGTCGCGCCAAAAGGGATTTTTCGGCAAGCCCGAAAAGGGGCAGGAAAAAATGACATCGACCAATTTTAAGCCCGCTACCCAACAAAAGTCCGGCCGACTTTATGCGATGGTCGGATTCCTTGTCCTGCTGCTGGCCTTCGTGGCGGTCACTTTTTTCCTGATCACCAAGGAAAGCCGAAATGAACAGGAGTGGATCCGCCTGTCCACCGACCTCCAGGTGCATTCCCAACAATTGGCCAAGTCCGCGACGGAAGCCGTGGAAGGCAACACCAGTGCGTTTATTCAACTGGGGGATTCGACCGGGCTCATTTCTGACGCCGTCAATACTCTCGAGCACGGCGACGCGCTCCGGTCACTGCCCGCACTGCCCCAGGCCATGTCGAAAACGCTGACCGGACTGGATAAGGCCTGGACGCGTATGGAAACCAACGCAAAAAGCATTCTCGATCGTGAAGCGCTGGTGCTGGAACTCGCGGCTGCCAGTGAAGCATTTATCGCAGTCATCCCCGAAATCCAGGAACTCACCGATGAAGCCGTGCGGGAGCTGACCAAAAGCAATGCCTCGAGCAACCAGGTGTTCGTCGCCGGACGTCAACTGGTGCTTTCCGACCGCATCCTGCGCCACATGCGGGAAATGTTGAGGGGCGGCGCCGGGTCGGTCGCGGCGGCGGACAGCTTTTCCCAGGAAGTCACCTTTTTTGAACAGACCATGGATGCTCTGTTGCAGGGCAGCCGGAGCGTCGGCGTCAAACAGGTGGAAAACCCGGTTGCAATGAAAGCTTTGAACAAGGCCCGCCTGATATACGACAACGCGCGGCCCCAACTGGATATCGTCCTGGCGTCGAGCAGTGACATCCTGGCCGTGCGTGGCGCGGCAGATGAAATATTCGTGGACAGCCTGGAGGTATTCAAGCTTTCGCGCAGCGTGGCCGATGAAGTGCTCTACCGTTCCGGCATGCGGCTGTGGCCGTCGCTGTGGTCCGGGTCATTGGCGCTGATCATTATCCTCGTCTCCATTTCATTCATGGTCCGTTCCTTTCTCAGCGCCGAGAGACGGCGCGCGGTAGAGGCCGGAAGGCAGAACCAGAAAAACCAACAGGCTATCATGCGCCTGCTGGACGAGATGAGTTCACTGGCAGACGGCGACCTCACGGTGAAGGCAACCGTTACCGATGATATGACGGGTGCGATCGCCGATTCGGTCAACTTTGCCGTGGAACAGCTTCGAGAACTGGTCACAGGAATCAATATCACGGCGCAAACGGTTTCCGAATCCGCAAACGAAACGATGGAGACCACCGGCAATCTCGCCGTAGCGTCCGGCAAACAGGCCGAGCAGGTTCGCGAGGCAACCGACGCCATCAACGAAATGGCCGAATCTTTCGATGGCATGGCCGCCCGATCCCGGGAATCCAGCGAAGTAGCCCAGCGATCTGTCGCAATCGCTCACAACGGTTCACAAATGGTGCAGCAGACGATAAAGGGCATGGATACCATCCGTGACCAGATCCAGGAGACTTCAAAACGCATCAAGCGGCTGGGTGAATCTTCCCAGGAAATCGGCGACATCGTCGAATTGATTAACGGTATTGCGGAACAGACCAACATCCTTGCCCTGAACGCGGCAATCCAATCCGCCTCCGCCGGCGGCGCCGGCCGGGGTTTTGCGGTGGTGGCTGATGAAGTCCAGCGCCTGGCTGAACGTGCCACCAATGCAACCCGCCGGATCGAAATGCTGGTGCAGAATATCCAGACCGATACCTCCGAAGCGGTTGTGTCGATGGAGTCCACCACTTCTGAAGTCGTTTCCGGCGCAGAGAAAGCGGAAGATGCCGGCGAGGCCCTGAAACGAATCGAATCGGTGTCAAAGGACCTGTCCAAACTGATCGAGGGAATTTCCCAGGAAGCCCAGTCCCAGTCGGAAACAGCGACTCATATCGCCGAACAGATGAAAAGCATTCGGGATGTATCCATCCAGACTTCTGAAGGGAGCGACCAGACGGCGCAGTCGATGGGCAGACTTGCCGACCTGGTACACAAGCTCAGGGAATCCGTGGCCGACTTCAAGTTGCCGGGATCATAGGGTAAAGACATGATGCTTGAAGGATCAAATTCCAGCTCCGCCATCAAATGGGTTCGTGAGGACCTGGATGAATGCCTGGCGACAGTGCGCGAAAATCTGGAGTCATTCGCTGAAGATACCTCCCGGCGTGAGCCGCTGATGGTGGTGCAGGAGGAACTGGAACAACTCAACCTGACCTTCCTGACCATGGAGCAGCGGGGCGCCAGCATTCTAACCGATGAAATGATCGCGGTTGGCGGGCACATGCTGCACAACGGAAACGTCAACTGCGAAGAATCCCTCAATGCCCTGACCGACGCTGTGATCGTGTTGCCTTCGTACCTGGACCGCCTCCAGGCCGGCCACGAAGACCTTCCGATCCTGTTGCTTCCAACGCTGAATGAACTGCGAGCGACCTACGACGAAACATTGTTGTCGGAAGGAACGCTGTTTGCACCTGAGCTGGATGTCATCATTCCCGAACTCAGCGGCAGCGAAGCGGATGCGGTCGCCACGTCCGAATTCGAGTCATTCGCCCGGCGGGTGAGGAGCCAGTACCAGGGCGCACTGCTGGGTTGGCTCAAGGAACAATCGCGAGATGCATTACTCGAGCCGATGCAGGCCGTGTGCAAAACGTTGTATATCCGTTTGGGCCGCAATGACCTGAGACGCCTGTGGTGGATTGCAGAACATGCTATGCGTGGTTTGCGCGACGGGGCTATCGATAACGATTTACCATTGCGCCGCCTGTTCGCACGGCTGGATCTTACCCTGAAAATAATGGCGGAGGCGGGAGAAAAAGGTCCAGCCGCGGAAACCATCACCGCATTGTCTCGCGCCCTGCTCTTCTATGCAGCCCAGGCCAGGCCGGGAAGCAAAGCGACCGATACTCTGCGTGAACGGTTCAGCCTTGATGAACTCATTCCTGATCGCGAAGCCCTGTTACGTGCCAGGGGAGCTGTAACAGGTCGGGACGCCGGGCTGTTCCAATCCATTGGCGATGCCGTGCGCGAAGAGCTGAGTTTGGTCAAAGACACGCTCGACATGGAATTGAGAACCGGCCGGGTGGATGCAGACCAGCGTACCGAAAGCAAAAACTCGCTCCGCCAGTTGGCGGACACGCTGGACATGCTGAACCTGCCGGTTGCGGCAAAGGCGGTTGAAGACCTGTTGCCAGCGCTGGAAAGCACCGACCAGGTGACCAACATGGACCTGGATTCGCCATTGCTCGCGCTGGCGCAGAAACTGCTGGAAGTCGAAGCCATTCTCAAAACACATATCCAGTTGCTGGGGGAACCGGTTGAAGAGGACAAGGGCAGTAAATTCATCTCACTCCCGCCCCAGGAGCAAAGACACATTCTCAGCCAGATGCTGGACGAATGCGTCACCAGCCTGCACCATGCCCAGGAAGCCATCCGGTTGCGCCTGGACGGTGATCAGGAAGCTGATTACCAGTCACCGCTGGAGCACATCTCCGGCGCACTCAACATCGCTTCACAGGGAGAGGTTGCTACCCTGACCGACAAGCTCGGGCGGGTATTGAACGCCGCTTTTGCCCATGCGGATGGCGACGTGAAAAACCTGGAACTTATCGCGGACGCAGTTGCGGCTCTTGAACTTTACCTGGCTGGTTGCCGCGATGAACAAAGCAGCAGCCTGCAGTACATTGACATCATGAATGGCAGGCTGGAGGGCTTGCCGGAAGCGGGCGCAGGCGGTGAAAAAGTACCCGCAACGACGATTGTGCTCCCGGATCGGAAGATACCGGAACCCGCGGCTGCACGCGCTGCACCAAAGGCCAGGACTCGCGCCGCCACTTCTTCACCGGGAATTGATCCAGCGATGCTGGGCATATTCCTGGAAGAATTCGACACGGTGCAACACCAACTTCAGGACAGGCTGACGACCTGGCTGGAGAATTCCGCCGACAGCAAGGCCATGGTTGATCTCAGGCGGGGATTCCATACGCTCAAGGGTAGCGGCCGCATGGTTGGCGCCATGGAAATCGGTGATTTCTCCTGGCATGTCGAAGATTTACTCAACAATCTGATTGAGGGACGGATCACTTTCAGCTGGCAACTGGGAGAAATCGTCAGTATTTCGGTCGCCGCGCTCGGTGATCTTCGTGCCAGATTGCTGGGCGAGGACAGTGGGCTGGACGAGGCTGGCATCAAGAGCCTGGGAACCTATGCAAAACTGATGTCCGGTGGAAACCAGCCTGACCTGGCGAAATTGCATTCATTGCTGCCAGCGAGCCTGGTCTCACGATCGGCCGGTACACCAGCGGAAACCGCGGAACCGCATATTGCCGAAACTACTGCGCATCTGCCTTCGGCGGAAGAGCCACCGGTATCCGCCGAACTGGACCCGGCCCTGCGGCAACTGATGAAAGTGGAAGTCCGGGGCTACGTCGATACGCTGGAAGAATTTGTCAACAGCCTGGTCTCCGGATCGAGCTGCGAAGTTAGCCGCGAACTGGTACGGACAGTACACACCCTGGCTGGGACCCTGGCAATGGCGCCGGTGGGTCAGGAAAGTTCGGTGGCCCGGGCACTCGAGACATACCTCGACAACTGCCTGGAAAACAACCGGTCCATACCCCCGGCAGCCGCTCCTACCCTGCAGATTTGCCTGCACCGCTTCCATCAGCGACTGTTTATCCTTGACCACGGTGAAACAACCGCCTATCCGCTCGAAGACAAGCAGCTTCTGAACGACCTGGCCGGGCTGGCAGAACTCGAGGCAGCAGCAACCGAGCCCAGGGAAGGCGCAACGGCTGCAGAGATCACCGGCGTTGACGTCCTTACCGGCGACCAGGAGCCTCAGGCTGGGGATACCGCAGAGGCAACGGAGACCGACGCCATCACGATCGAGGATGGCAGCATCATATCCATTTTCCTCGAGGAAGCTGTCGAGGTGCTGGAACGCTGCGATACGCTGCTCAACACGTGGCGCGACAAGCTGGCCGACCGGAAATTAGTGCAGAATCTCCAGCGTGAAATTCACACGTTCAAGGGCGGAGCCCGGATGGCTGGCCTGGAAGGCATGGGCCACCTCAGCCACGCCATGGAAACACTGCTCGAACACATTGCTTCGAACGGCCTGGAAGCGACGGTTGCCGCCGTCCAGGCGCTGGAAGAAGGCTGTGACAACCTGAACATCTGTGTCGAACAATTGCAGAGCGGCCGGATGCCGCAAACCGGCGATGCCCTGAACCGTTTTGAAAAGAAGGTCAAAGCGCTGCACCTGCCACAGTCCGGCGAGCCGCTTGAGGCTGAAGAAATTGTTGACTCATCGGCGGATGACGAGACATTCGAACCGGTCATCCGGAAAACTGAAGCACCCGAGGGTCTGGAGCCCTTGGCTTTCGCCGACCGTGCGGAAGACACTCCCGAAACTCCAGCCCCGTTGCCATCTGCGAAACCCGCCCGCAAGACTCTGCGCGGAGCAGCGAAGAAGGTCGCGCTGCGACGGGAACCGCAACGTGAATTCAGGGAAATCGAGGACCGTCCGGCCTCTGCAAGCGACGAGGCTGCGCCGGGGGCACAGATTCGGGTCGCCGCGGAACTCATGGACAAGCTGGTCAATTACTCCGGCGAAATCAGTATTTACCGTTCGCGGCTTGAACAGCAGTTGGGTCATGTCCGCTTCAACCTGAAGGAAGTGGACGTCACCGTACAGCGCCTGAAAGAGCAGTTACGCAAGATGGACATGGAAAGCGAGGCACAAATGATGTCGCGCTATCAGAAGGCGTCCACCAAGAACACCACCGAATTTGACCCATTGGAGCTGGATCGTTTTTCCAATATGCAGCAGTTGTCAAGGGCCCTGGCGGAATCTGTAAGCGACTTGCTCAACCTGCATGAAATGCTGGATGAATCTGTTCGCCAGGCCGAGAGCCTTCTGACACAACAGTCACGCGTCAGTACCGAGATGCAGGAAGGCCTGATGCAAACCCGCATGACGCCCTTCGGGAGCGCCGCGCCCCGTTTACGCCGGGTTGTGCGCTCCGCTGCCGCAGAGACCGGCAAACTGGCCCGATTGCAGCTCAGAATGGCGGGGTCCAGTGACCAGCTTGACCGCAACGTCCTCGAACGCATCACCGCGCCACTGGAACATATGCTGAGAAACGCCATCGCGCACGGCATTGAGGCACCCAAGGCCAGGCGAAAAGCCGGTAAGCCGGAAGAAGGCAGTATCGTTGTTACCGTGGAAGCGGAAGCTACCGAATTCGTCATTCGTGTCGAAGACGACGGTGCCGGCGTCAATCTCGAAGCCGTGCGTAAACGGGCTATTGATCGCGGCTTGATGGACGCCAAGGACGAGATCGATCCCCGTCAACTGGTGCAGTTTATCCGCAAGAGTGGATTCTCGACGGCTGAGACAGTGACCGGGTTGGCCGGCCGCGGTGTCGGCATGGATGTGGTCAACAGCGAGATAAAGCAGATCGGCGGTTCGATGGAAATCGACAGTGAGGACGGCAAAGGCACCCGGTTCACCATCAGGATTCCGTTCAGCCTGGCCGTAATGCAGGCCATAGCTGTTAACGTCGGCGAGCGGCCGTTCCAGATTCCCCTGAACAGTGTGGCGGGCGTTGCCCGGATGACCCCTTCAGAATATGCGGCATTGCTGCGTAACGAAACGCCGAGCTATGAATTTGCCGGTGAGGATTACCCGGTACTCGAACTCGAGCCATTATTGGACGCGCCACCGCTGCCGCTCGACAGCGACAATGTTTCATTATTGATGATTCGTGCCGGCGAATACCAGGCGGCTTTCCGTGTGTCCGGGCTCCAGGGCCACCAGGAAGTCGTCATCAAGCCGGTCGGACCGCAGATCAGCAGTATCCCCGGTATCCTCGGCGGCACGATCTCGGCCGATGGCCAGGTCATGATCATCCTGGACATGGGGCCGATTATCCGTCGCGGACTCGACCGGGCCGAGCAGCCACCTCAAGAGGAACAGGCGCCGAAAGAAATCTCACGCCAACCTCTAGTCATGGTTGTGGACGACTCCATCACGATGCGAAAAGTGACTTCACGCGTCCTGGACAACCACTCTATCGAAGTTATGACCGCCCAGGACGGCATCGATGCCATCGAACAACTGCGTGACCGTGTCCCCGACCTGATGTTGCTGGATATCGAGATGCCCAGAATGGATGGCTACGAACTGCTGGAACACATCCGGGCGGACGCGAGGCTGCGGCACGTACCCATCGTCATGATCAC
Organism: Chromatiales bacterium; assembly: GCA_024640025.1. GTDB lineage: Bacteria > Pseudomonadota > Gammaproteobacteria > Xanthomonadales > SZUA-36 > JAHEFT01. Next base: position 15,010 of record JAHEFT010000019.1, on the reverse strand, counting down.
ATCACGCGCTGGCCAGAAACATCGCCGGAAGGCCCGCCAGGCCGGCGCCAACGCCTATCTGACCAAACCTTACCAGGAAGTCGAACTGGTTGAAAAAGTCGGTGAAATGCTGGATATCGAATTGATACCGAGAAGGTCTGAATAAGATGAATGGAGCACCGAGAGGACGAAAGAAACTGGGTTCCAAGAAAGTCATGCGGAGATCCGGCAAAAGCCCGGAAATCCGTTGCCTTCTGATTCCAACCGACGGCGAATCCCTGCTGCTTCCGATTACAACGATGGCTGAAGTGATCGATATCACCCAACTCCAGGCCATGGACGATACACCGCCCTGGTTGCTCGGGCAGGTTGAATGGGAGAACCGGCAAGTCCCGGTGTTTAGTTTCAGCGCGTTGATCAATGGCAGGGATGTCGGCGAACTCTCTTCACGGTCGAAGATCATGATCCTGAAATCCCTTTCTGACTCCGCCAGGGTACCCTACCTTGGCCTGTTGCTCGTCGGACTGCCGCGCTCGGTCGACATCAAGGAAGAAACCCTGGTTGCGACCGGCGACGAGAAAAAATCGCTTGGCGTCTTCAGCCGAGTCACAGTCGATGAGCAGGACGCCATCATTCCCGACCTGGATCGTCTGACTCACCTGGTGACCCATGCCACGCTGGGCGCACTGCCCATCACACAGCTGGACAACTAGGCGAAATCTCCAGCCAACGCCTGGATTACAGCAACCGCAGCAGGGGCGGCCGTCTCGGTTCGGAGCACCCTTGGTCCGAGACTGACCGGCTGCAAACCTTGCATCGCCATCTGGTTCATTTCGGATTCACTGAACCCCCCTTCCGGGCCGACTACGATGTGAACAGGGCTGGAAAACTCTATCCTGGACAGGGGAGTCTCTGCGCCTGGAGCGAGAACCAGCCCGAAACTGACCGGACCGGCACCCAGCCACTCATGGAAATCAAGGGGCATTAGAACCCCAGGGACGACTGCGCGCCCGCTTTGCTCGCAGGCCGAAACGACAACTCCCTGCCAGTGTTCCAGGCGTTTAACCAGCTTTTCGGCTTTGAGCCTGACTTCAACACGCTCACTTTGCAGAGGCTGAAAACACTTCACACCAAGCTCGGTGCATTTAAGCAGCGTTTGATCCATGCGCTCACCGCGGCTTATGGCCTGAACCACGGTAATGTCGAGTCCGGACTCCCCCGCCGCTGGCAATCGGCTGTTCACGGACAGAACGACCTCGTTTTTCCCGAAGCGCGTCAATTCCGAGGCATAATCATGACCATCACCATTGAAAAGCACGATCACATCGCCCGGGGCGGCACGAAGCACGCGCCGCAGGTAATGTGCGCCTCTGCCCTCCAGCCTTATTTCATGGCCGGGCTCAAGTGCTTGATGGGTATGAACACGATGTATGCGCACTTTGATATCATTCCTTATCTTTAGCCAAGCTGCAAAAAATTATGGATCCATTTCTCAAATCCGCACTGGCGGCCGCAAATGCCGCAGCGGAAGAAATTCTGCGCTATTACCGCGGTGATTTCGAGGTTGAACTGAAATCCGATCAGACACCGGTTACCGTCGCTGACCGCCGGGCTGAGGAAATTATACGCGGGATTCTGCTGGCTGAATTTCCGGCTCATGGCTTTTTCGGTGAGGAAAGCGGCAAACAGCAGGCAGACGCAGAATACCTCTGGCTGGTGGATCCCATAGACGGAACCAAGAGTTTCGTCGGCGGCTACGGCATGTTTTCCACCCAGATCGCACTCATGCACCGCGGGCGCCTGGTGCTGGGGGTGTCTTCAGCTCCGGCGGCCAACGAAATCGCCTGGGCTACCCGGGGAGCGGGCGCCGTAATGGATGGCTCACCCGTTTCTGTCAGCTCAAAAACCCGACTTTCCGAAGCATCGGTTTCGACCGGTAACCTGCAATCCATGGCCCGGTCGGGGCAGTGGGCCGGGCTGGGGAAAATTTTCGCACAGGTCAACCGCACGCGTGGCTATGGAGACTATTACCACTATCATCGTCTTGCGGCCGGACAGCTCGACGCGGTGATCGAATCGGACGTCAACATCCTCGATATCGCGGCCTTGAGCGTTATTGTGGAGGAAGCCGGCGGCATATTTACCGACCTTGAAGGCCGTGCTCCCGGGCTTGGAACGACCTCGGTCCTTGCTGCGGTTCCCGGCCTGCACAGACAGCTTCTGGACATCCTTAATGAATGACTCGAAAACGCTACCGGTGATCCATGCAAGAACGGACCAGGACGCCAGGGAAATGTACCGGGTAGAACAACTTGACCTGGAGTTTTCCAATGGGGAGCGGCGCCAGTACTACCGGATGAAAACACGCGGACTGGGCGCTGTCATCATCGTACCCATGCTGGACGACAATACCGTGCTGCTGGCGCGTGAATACGCCGCCGGCCTGCACCACTACGAGGTGGGCTTACCCAAAGGGCGCCTGGAACATGGGGAAACCATACTCGAGGCCGCACAACGCGAAATGAAGGAAGAAATCGGTTACGGCGCCAGGAGTCTCGAGAAACTGACCCATCTCAGCCTGGCACCGGGCTACATGACCCATGTCACCCACGTTGTATTAGCCCGTGACCTTTACCCGGAGTGGCTGGAGGGTGACGAACCCGAAGAACTCGAGGTGATCCCCTGGCCCATCTCGGACTTGCGTTCGTTAACCGCCCGCGACGATTGCACCGAGGGCAGGACGATCGCTGCGCTCTATATTGCACGGGACTATCTAAGGAAGGAGAGTCTTAATGACTGAAAGCGACCTGGGTGTATTTGCCGAGGCCATTGCGGAAATCGCGGTTGAAGCCGGCAAGGCAATTCTCGAAATCTATCAGCAGGATTTTGAAGTCACCCAAAAAGAAGACGAATCGCCGTTGACTCAGGCTGATCTCGCCAGTCACCGGATCATATGTGATGCGCTGGCTCACTTGACACCCGACATACCTGTATTGTCGGAGGAATCCTCGGATATCGACTGGGATGCGAGGGCGGACTGGCAGCAATACTGGCTGGTTGATCCCCTGGACGGCACCAAGGAGTTCATTAACCGCAATGGCGAGTTCACGGTCAACATCGCGTTGATTCGCTACCACAGCCCAGTCCTTGGTGTGGTTCATGTTCCGGTCAGCGGAGTAACTTATACCGGCCTCGTCGGCAAATGGGCCAGCAAGCATGGCCAGGATGGAATGATGAATCACATCAGCATCCGTAAACCCTGCGCCAATCCCCCGGTCGTGGTCGGCAGCCGCTCACATGCCAATCCCCGGCTTTCCGGATTTCTCAGCAAAATCGGCAAGTATGAACTGGTCAGCATGGGCAGTTCACTGAAGTTCTGCCTTCTGGCCGAGGGCAAGGCCGACTTTTATCCGCGCCTCGGCCCGACTTCTGAATGGGATACCGCGGCAGCTCATGCCGTTGTGCTGGCGGCCGGAGGCCGGATCATAACGCTGAATGGAAAGCCATTGCGCTACAACATGAAAAAATCGCTATTGAACCCGGAGTTCCTGGTGATCGCTGACACGGACAGAGACTGGCTGGGCCTGTTCGAAGACTACTAATCTGCAACCGGTTCTTGACGGGGCCGGGGTCGGCACGGTATAAACTTGTGCAGTTCTGGGGTCTTGCCAAATAACGATAAAAATAATCTTCAAATAATAATCAGAACGTGCAGGGAATAAGCGGCTTCGGCCGCTTTTTTGTCATATGCAAAATGGTGAATCGAAAACCGGATTTATCGAAGCCATGGTGGTCACTATTACCGTGGCAGGCGTATTGCTTTTTATCGTTTGGCAAATGGCAGGCACCGGAATCACACCGGAGACAGAAAAACTTCAGGAGCAGGTAAGACTTCTCTCAACCGACCTGGACTCCGTGAGCGGCCGCATGAAGCGAATGCAGGCGAGGCAGGTGGTCCTGGAACAGGAAACCGAAGTTTTGCGGCAGGCCAACCGCCTGTTAAGGAAGCACGAAAGTGAACGCCAGGCGGAACTCGGCCGGCTTCGGGGTGAGCTCGATTTCTATGGCCGGCTGGCGGGCACGGGCGGCGCGCTGTCCGGACTGGACCTCTACCGGGCCGAAGTGATCCCGACCGAATCGGACCGGGTTTTCCAGTTTGTCCTCACGCTGACCCAGAATATCCGGCGGGCATCTATCATCAGCGGAAAGGCCAGGATCGATATCGAAGGCACGATGGATGACCGACCCGTGACATTGCACTGGTCACAGGTGGGGGACAAAGATGCACCTGAACCTGCCTTTCGGTTCAAGTACTTTCAGCAACTTGAAGGGTATTTGACGCTGCCGGATCATTTCAGCCCGACACGCCTGCTCGTCACGCTCGAAACCAGCGACAGAAAAAGTCCGGTTACCCGGAACTTCAACTGGAGCGAGCTACAGAATTATTGATTTAACCGCCATTTGCCACCATAGTGATCGACATGGAAACATTGATCAACATCTCGACGCCCGGTGAACAGGCCATGCCCTCTATCGTCTTCACAGACGCGGCTGCACGCAAGGTGCAGGAGCTGATACTTGAAGAACGCAATCCTGATCTCAAACTGCGTGTCTATATCTCAGGCGGAGGCTGTTCCGGGTTCCAGTACGGCTTTTCGTTTGACGAAGAACGGGCCGAGGACGACATTGCGGTAGATAACGACGGCGTGACACTGCTGGTTGATCCCCTGAGCTTTCAATACCTGATGGGGGCGGAAGTCGATTACTCGGAAAGCCTGCAGGGCGCCCAGTTCGTGATCCGGAACCCGAATGCCAGCACCACCTGTGGCTGTGGTTCCTCTTTTTCCGTCTAACCGGTGCCGCAGCCGGACCTGAGCATTGACCGCATTACGCGTTCCCGGCGCAATGTCTTTGCATCTGTGCGCCTGGACCGTCTGGCCGAGTTTCGCGACGATGAAGCCTGGGTGGAACGCGCCCTCAACTCCAGTAAGGCCCGCTTCGTACCCCTGTGGCGAAACCGCAGCCTGCTGGCCAACAGCGGGGATGGTCAGATCGCCGTCTATCTCGAACCCGGAGAACTTGATCAACCGGACGCGATTCAGCCCCCAACCTTGCTGGGCACGGATGGAAAGCGCTATTTCTTCGCCGTGTCCATTAACGACGGTCAGCAGCAACGGGTGCTTGCCCGTCATCCCGAGGCCCAATTCATCGACCTGCGCCTGGCTTCGGTCGATATGGATACCAAGCATGCCGGTGTCCTGGCCTATGCGAAAGCCCTGCTTTACTGGCAGTACCGGCACGTTTTCTGCGGCGTCTGCGGAAGCGCAAACCGGCTTGAATCTTCCGGGCACAAACTGATCTGCAGCAACGAGGAATGCGGACGGCAGTCGTTTCCCCGCATTGATCCTGCGATTATCGTACTGGTGACACAGGGCGACGCCTGCCTGCTGGGCCACAATGCCAACTGGCCGCCGAGGCGGTTTTCAACGCTCGCCGGCTTCGTCGAACCAGGCGAGAGCCTGGAGGATGCGGTGGTCCGTGAGGTCTTCGAGGAAGCCAAAGTGCGGCTGAAAAGCATCCGCTACGTCTCGTCGCAACCCTGGCCTTTTCCCGCCTCTGCGATGTGCGGTTTCTCCGCTGAAGCGGATAGCCGCAAATGCGGCCCGTCGGATGAAATGGAAGCCGTCCGCTGGTTTACGACGAGTGAGCTGGAAGATGCAATCACACGTGATGAAATCCGTCTGCCGCCGCCGGTTTCAATCGCTTTTCAACTGATCTCCGACTGGTATACGCAACAGTGCGGAGAAGATCTCAAATCCCTGTTACAGCAGGCGGGTAGCTGGCTCAGCCGCAAAGGAATAGAATAGTCCAATGACCATCATCGCGATTCTCCTCTCCTTCGGACTCTGTCACTTTGTGCGTGAACTCGGCCGGTTTCGAAAAAGCCAGTGGCTTACCACCTGGGTTAATTTCAGTAATGACGCTTTTGGCAAGCTCCCGCTGTGGCAGGATGTCCTGGGATTCCTGGTCATTATTACCGTGCCGCTCACGGTGCTGCTGCTGGTCAACCATCTGCTGATTTCCGCATTCGGAAGCACCGGTTCGTTTTTACTGGCACTTGCGGTTTTGATCTACAGCTTCGGCCCCCGCGACCTCGACACCGATGTAGCCGAAGTTGTCGAAGCCGAAAACCAGGAAGACCGCGACAACGCCCTGGCCAGGCTCTTGCGCAAGCCGATTCCCGAAGACTCCGGGGAAGTTCGTGCGGCGGCCGTTGAGGCCGTGTTCCGGGAAGCGCTGAGACGTTGGTTTGGCGTGATTTTCTGGTTTGCCGTACTCGGTATCGCCGGTGCCCTCCTGTACCGCCTGGTGGACTGGCTTGTCCATGAAAAGCACGACCTCAGTCAAGACCAGCTGGGGCTTTTCACCCGGCTTCAGCAGATCATGGATTGGCCTGCAGCCCAATTGATGACCCTTTCGCTGGCGATTGCCACGGATTTCGACTCGGTTTTCACTGCCTGGAAAAGCTACCACGATGAACAGGGACACGGCCTGTTCGATGGCGACAACGGATTCCTCCTCTCCAGCGCCTGCAGAATTGTGCTGACCGGCCACGCCGCCCGCGACGGCTATGCTGACGAGTTGGAAGGGCCCATGACCTGCCTGCAGCAAGCCATGGACCTCACCTGGCGAATCCTGGGTGTGTGGTTGACCGTGCTTGCCCTGCTCCTGTTGATTGGCGTGATCGTCTGATCTGCTCTTGAGGATCACCAGGCTTCAACTCTTTCCGGCCTTTGGCCTGCTCGTATTCTGTCTTCATGGCCTGGCGGGAGAAGTCATGCTTGGTCAGGCGGATGGCTCTGCCCTGGTTCTGGCTGCGCCGGCAAAGCGTGTCGTCACCCTGTCGCCGCACCTCGCTGAGTTGATGTTTGCCGCCGGCGCCGGCGACCGGCTGATTGCTACGGTTGAGTTCAGTGATTACCCCAAACCCGCACTCAGCATCCCGCGGATAGGCGATGCTTTCCGGCTGGATTCCGAGCGGATTCTTGCCCTTCGTCCCGACCTGGTGATCGCCTGGGAATCAGGCAACCCGCGTCCGGCCATTGCGCAGCTGCGTTCGTTGGGAGTACCGGTATGGAGTGTCGAAATTCGTGAACCCGCTGAGATCGCGGACACGATCGAAGCCATGGGTAGAGCGGCGGGACAAGAGGCCCAGGCGAACCGGGAGGGCCGGGCCATTCGCCAACGCCTCGAAAGGCTGACCCTGAAATATGAAAGCACGAACGAGCTGAGCTATTTTTACCAGGTTGGAGAGAATCCTCTTTTCACGATCAACGGCGCTCACCTGATCAGCAAAGGGTTGAAAATGTGTAATGGGCGCAATGTGTTCGAACAGGAGCCCGGCCTCGCATTCCAGGTCGGGTACGAGTCGGTGATTGTGGCCAATCCGGACGCCCTGTTTGCGCCTTTTCGCCAGGCAGGTGAAGACCCTCTTTCCGCATGGCGCGAATGGCCTGCCATGAAAGCCGTGAGTCAGGACGCCCTGTATCTGCTCCCAGCCGATGAGGTCAGCCGGGCCACGCAACGGTTTTTGGACGCATTGGAATTAGCCTGTAAGCTATTGCATGAATTGCCAGAGCAAAATATGCATGAGTAGTCCCCTGATTGATTCACCCGTTGGCGTCATGGCCATGCTGGTCGCCGTGGTCAGCTTCTGGTTTTGGCTGGAAAAGAAAAGCGGCTGGAAGATCTTCAACTACCTGCCACCGTTGATTTTTATTTACGCCACTCCGGTCGTACTTTCCAATACCGGCCTGATCCCGTTCGAAAGCGCCGCCTACGATTTCCTGCGTCACTATGGACTGCCCATTTTCATCTGCCTGATGCTGCTAAAAGTCGATGTGGTCGGAGCCATCCGGATCATGGGTAAAGGCGTATTCGTCATGCTTATTGGAACAGCAGGGGTCGTCATTGGCGGCGTAGCCGCTTACACACTGGGACAGGCCATCACCACCCCGGAGTGGTTTCCCTTGCATTTCCCGCTGCCTGAGGATAGCTGGAAGGCCTTCGGTACGCTGGCCGGAAGCTGGATCGGTGGCACCGGGAACATGACGGCAGCTCATGCCGCGCTGGACGGCGATGGCGGACACATGACCATGGCGGCTGCAGCTGATCAGATGGTCTACCTGGTCTGGCTGCCTCTGTTGCTTGGATCACGGGCTTTTGCCGCGAAATTCAACCGCTGGATGCGGGTACCGGCGAACCGGCTCGAAATGATGGACCGGGCCGCTGCCGAGCATGATGATTCGGAAAAGCCGCCCAAAATGATCCAGTTGCTTTACCTGGCCCTGATTGCACTGGGTTTTACCTGGATTTCCCTCGAACTGTCGCAAGTATTACCACCCGTTGCGGTGGGTGGCGCTACCGTGATCAGTGCCAGCACCTGGCTGATTCTGCTGGTGACAACGCTGGCCCTGGCAGCTTCAGCTACCCCGGCTCGAAAACTACCGGCTGCGCACCCGATCGCGATGGCCATCATCTACGTATATGTCGCAAGAATCGGCGCCACCATGGACCTGACCAACGCCAGCCTGGAAACCATGGGCGCCTTCGTTCTGATGTGTTACGTATGGATCATGATTCACGGCATCTTCATCCTGGCCGGTGCCTGGTTGTTCCGGGTGGATGTGCATACACTGGCAATCGCCTCGGCCGCCAATATTGGCGGTGCTGCTTCAGCGCCGATCGTTGCAGCACACCACCGCGAATCCCTGGTCCCTGCCTCCATCCTGATGGCGATGATCGGGTACGCACTGGGTAATTACCTCGCCATTTTGACCGGCCGCCTCGGCCAGCTTATTGCCGGCTAGCCAGCCACGTGCTGGCGGGTTTACCGCAAAAAACACTTACGCCTGGACGCTTTTTTTGCCGTAAACTAATCGTCATTCTCAAAACTGCAGGATAGAGCCATGACCAAACTCTTACTGGGTGTCGCTCTCTGGGCTGTCATTCACTTCATCCCGGCCGTGGCCGTCGACTTCAGAAGGAACCTGGTTGGCAAAATAGGGGAGCAACCTTTCAAGGGCATCTTCGCCCTGTTCATGGTGCTGGCCCTGTACCTGATTATTTCAGGTTGGAAAGCCACAATTCCCGTCAATATTTACCAGCCTCCCATTTGGGGCAGCCATGTGACGGCATTGTTTGTGTTGATCGCTTTCATCCTGTTCATAGCGCCCTACCATGCCACTAATCTCAAGCGTTTCCTGCGTCACCCCCAACTCACCGGCGTGAGCGTCTGGGGCGCCGCCCACCTCCTGGCCAACGGTGAATCCCGGTCTGTTATTCTGTTCGGGGGTTTGGCCGTCTGGGCGGTCATCGAGATACTGCTGCTGAACCGGCGGGATGGCGCATGGATCAAGCCCGATGCCGTGCCAGTCAAAAAAGACATAATTCTCGCAGTTGCAGGCATTGTGACTTACGTTATCGTGGCTGTTTCACACCAGTGGCTGTTCGGCTTCTCACCGTTTGCGTAATACAGGAGACTCACAATGATTGGTTACGTCACCCTTGGCACCAATGATCTCAAACGCGCTGTTGCTTTTTACGACGAACTGCTGGCCGTAATCGGGGCAGGGCGTTTCATGGAAATTGAAGACGTTTTTGTCGCCTGGGCCGTAGCCCCCGACAAACCCGGCCTGTCCGTAACCAGGCCGTTCGATGGCAAACCGGCGACCCCGGGTAACGGCACGATGGTCGCGCTGGCCGTGGACACCAAAGAAATGGTTCACAAAGTTTATGACAAGGCGATGGAACTCGGCGGAAAAGACGAAGGCCCGGCCGGTCCGCGGGGGGATGAATTTTATGCCGGCTATTTCCGCGATCCCGACGGCAACAAGCTGAATGTGTTCTGTATGACGACTCCGTGAGGTGCAATTGCGACAGCCGGCTACGCCGGAAAAATTCCTTCTAGGCGACGAACCTGCCCGGAAAGCCACCGTTGATCGTCCATATCACCAGGTTTAAGGCCCAGAGAAAGACAGTCCAGATGAGGTAAGGTGCCATCAACCAGGCGGCGTCCCTTGATATCGGCCGGAATGCACGGATGCAAAAAATCGCCACCACAATGGTGACGCCGAGCATGGGTAAGGCCCAGCCCGGCCGGTGCCAGCCGAAGAAAAGAACGGCCCAGCCGTAGTTCAGAACCAGCAAAAGAGCCCACCAGGTCAGTACGCCAAGGCGTGAAAAATGTTCCGTCAGCCAGACCTTCCAGGCTGCCAGGGCCATCAGCACGTAAACCAGCGCCCAGGCTACTGCATACAACCAGCCCGGTGGCGCCATGGACGGCCGTTCCATGGTTACGTAATACCACTCACCGGCGTCAAAACCTGATCCGATCACGGCAGTAATCACAACCAGCAGCAGGAACAGCGCCAAAGAGAAATACCTGTGATTCATGGATAATCTTCCTTGAAATACTGAGGGTTGGACTACTTTGCCATGGATGGGTTCATCAAAAGAGAAACGATTTCTCCGGAATGCCCCACCACGTGGTCAGGCCGCGCAGAATCCAACTCGTTCCTTGAACCAAATCCGTAGGTGACGGCAATGCTGGGGATCCCATTGGCCCGCGCGCCCAGGATATCCTGGTCGCGATCGCCGATCATCAGCGACTGCATCGGATCCAAAGCGAACTTCTTCAAGGCATGCGCGATGATACTGGCTTTGTCACGTCGCTCGTGCCCCAGCGATGCTCCGCTAATTCCGTCAAAATAAGCCAACAGTTCCAGGTCGCCGAGCACCTTTTCTGCGATGCCGGTCGGCTTTACCGTGGCGATAAACAGCCGATAACCGTTGCTCCTCAGGCTTGAAAGCGCTTCATTCACACCGTCATAGACCAGCGATCCGGCCTGCCCCAGTCGGTCGTAGTGCTCGCGATAATGCCCGATAGCCGACTCTGACTGCTCCTGTGTCATGGCGTAGTGCTCACGAAATATATCCAGCAGCGGTCTGCCAATGACGGAAGCAACTTCAACATCACCGGGCGCCGCGATGCCAAGCTGGTCGAGCGCATATTCAATGCACACGCCGATGGTAATGCTGCTGTCAACCAGGGTTCCGTCGAGATCAAAAAGAAGGTTTTGAATGTTCTTCATTTCAGAATTCAACCAGGAGCCACGTCCCAGTCATGCAGCACGGCTTCCCTGTCTGAACCCGGAACCCGGGGCGAAAATTGCACCTCGGAAGCCGTGCGGCTGAACCTGGGAGCAGGCGCCGGTTGCAACAAACCATCCACTTCAATGTAAGTCCCGCGCGCCCGGTTGTGCGGGTGGTCTGGCGCCTCCTGGAAATCCAGGACCGGTGCGAAACAAACGTCACTGCCCTCCATAATTTCACACCACTCATTCCTGCTGCGCATTTTGAACAGTGCTTCCAGCCTGCCTTTCATCTCTGGCCAGTTCCGGGGATCGTTCTGGGCGCCGATTTCTTCCTCGCCCAAATTCAGCTTTTCCAGCAACAAGGCGTAAAACTGCGGCTCTATCGCACCCACGGAGACAAATTTGCCGTCACTGGTCTCATACACATCGTAGAACGGCGCGCCGCCGTCCACCAGGTTGCTGCCGCGCCTCGTGGACCATTGACCCTGGGCCTGGAGCGAGTAAAAAAGCGTCATCAACAGGGCCGAACCATCTGTCATCGCCGCGTCTACTACCTGTCCTTCTCCCGATTTTTGCGCCTCCAGCATGGCGCAGACCATGCCAAGGGCCAGGAACAACGCACCGCCGCCAAAATCACCTACCAGGTTAAGCGGTGGAACGGGTTTTTCACCCTTTCGCCCGATGGCATGCAGGGCCCCGGTGAGAGAAATGTAGTTGATGTCGTGGCCGGCAGCCCGCGCCAGCGGCCCGTCCTGGCCCCACCCGGTCATTCGCCCGTACACCAGGCGGTGGTTAGCCGCGATGCACTCATCCGGACCGAGGCCCAGTTTTTCCATGATGCCTGGGCGAAACCCCTCAAACACGGCATCAGCTTTTTTGACCAGGCTCAGAAAAATCTTTCGGTCAGCCGGCGCTTTCAGGTCTAGCAATATGGATCGCTTTCCCCGCCGGGTGAAATCGGTGGCAGGGTTTAAAGCGAACGGAGCTGCGCGATCAACACAGACAACGTCGGCACCCAGGTCTGCAAATAACATTCCGCAAAAAGGTCCCGGGCCCAGCCCGGACACCTCGATAATTTTGATTCCGTTTAGAGGACCCACGTTTGGCTCCGGGGTGGAAAAATGCCAGACCATGATATCGCTTGCGATGCGGCTAGCGAAAGGGTTAATGGCTGCGGGTATCCGCTAATCCAGAGCTGACTTTAGTCATTGAACCCGCCTATTGGGCTTATCAGAAAATACAATTTCAACTATAAATAAGAGAGGTCTATCCTTCATAGGCAACCGTTATCACACCGCACGCACAGGAGGTAGGAACACCATGTCACTCAAAGGCACCAAAACCGAACAGAACCTGAAAGACGCATTCGCAGGCGAATCCCAGGCGAACCGCCGCTACCTGTATTTTGCGCAACGCGCCGATGTCGAGGGCTATAACGACGTTTCAACTGTGTTCCGTTCCACCGCCGAAGGCGAGACCGGCCACGCTCATGGCCACCTGGAATACCTTGAAGAAGCCGGAGACCCGGCAACCGGGCTGCCGATTGGCCCCACTGCAGATAATCTCAAAGCCGCTATTGCTGGTGAAACCCACGAGTACACCGATATGTACCCGGGTATGGCCCGCGCTGCACGCGACGAGGGTTTTGACGAAATTGCAGACTGGTTTGAAACCCTGGCTAAAGCAGAGCGTTCACACGCCAACCGTTTCCAGAAAGCCCTGGACGAACTGGACTGACCACCTGTAAGAGCAGGTAAAGTAGGAGCGGATTTATCCGCGAGTATTGCGGCTGAAGCCGCTCCGACAGAGGCTGTTCCTACGGCACCACAACCTCAGGAGAACTACCATGCGGGAAGGCAGTCTCGAGGCTCCAACTCGCCACGCGCTTGATTGGACCGACCCGGAATTCTATAACGAGGAAAAGCTCCTCGGGGAAATGGAGCGAATCTTCGACATTTGCCACGGATGCCGTCGTTGCGTATCGCTGTGCGACTCCTACCCCACCCTATTCGACCTGGTCGACGAATCCAGCACCATGGAGGTCGATGGTGTGGCAAAAGAAGATTACTGGAAAGTCGTCGACCAGTGTTTCATGTGTGACCTTTGTTACCAGACCAAGTGTCCTTACGTGCCGCCACACGAATGGAACCTGGATTTTCCGCACGTGATGCTCCGGGCCAAGGCAATCCAATTCAAAAAGGGTCAAAGAAAGCTCAGCCACAAGCTGATCAGCAACACCCGAATTCAGGGCAGCATTGGCAGCTTGCCGGTTGTTGGCAGCCTGATCAACGCCAGCAACCGCAATAAGGGTGTGCGCAAGGTGATGGCAAAGGTCATGGACCTGCATCCGGACGCCCACCTGCCTGAATTCCACTCGAAAACCCTGCGTAAACGCGACAAGGGCCGACAGGCGGTTCAGGCTGTCGTGAAGAAAGCCGGCCCGACAACCGGAAAAGTGGTCCTGTTCACAACTTGTTACTGCAACGTGAACACGCCGGACATCGGACAGGACCTGATCCGGGTATTCGAACACAACGGCATTCCCGTGAGGCTCACGGAAAAGGAAAAATGCTGTGGCATGCCAAAACTGGAACAGGGCGACCTTGAAACGGTCGATAAGTACCGCAAAACCAATATCCCGGAACTCGTACGCCTGGTGGATCAAGGCTGGGACATCGTTGCCGGAATCCCCTCATGCGTGCTGATGTTCAAACAGGAACTGCCGCTGATGTATCCCGACGACCCGGATGTGCAAAAGGTGAGGCAGCATATATACGACCCTTTCGAGTACCTGGTCCATCGCCACAAAGCCGGCTTGCTCAACACGGAGTTCAAGCAACCCCTCGGCAAAGTCGTCTGGCAGGTCCCCTGCCACCAGCGAGTCCAGAATATCGGTCCCAAGACGAAGGACATATTGGCCCTGGTTCCGGAGACCGAGGTGGAAATGATCGAACGATGCTCCGGACACGACGGAACCTATGGCGTACGTGCCGGAACCTATGAAAAATCACAAAAGATTGCACGACCCGTCGTCAATCGCGTGAAGAAGATGGAACCGGATTACCTGGTGTCCGATTGTCCAATGGCCGCCGACCAGATAGCCAACCAACTCGATTTGAAACACCCGGAAAGAAACCCCCTGTCCTTGCTGCGCAAGGCCTACGGCATCTGATATGGAAGCGCTTATGATTCAACCCAAACTGCAACGCGAAGACCTGTTCAGTCTCGAACAGTACTCGGTAAAACGCGCCGAATTCAGGGCTCGGGTGCTGGAGCACAAGAAGCACCGGCGTGTGAGTATCGGCCCAAACCTGGCACTCTACTTTGAGGACCGCCTGACGATCCAGTACCAGGTGCAGGAGATGCTTCGTATCGAAAAAATCTTTGAAGCCGCCGGCATTGAAGATGAACTCAATGCCTATAACCCGCTCATTCCCGATGGCAGCAACCTCAAATGCACCGCCATGCTCGAGTTCGGAGACGTCGATGTCCGTCGCGAACGGTTGGCCCAACTGGTTGGCGTAGAGCACCTGGTCTGGCTGCGCGTGGAAGGGCATGACAAGGTTTTTGCGATCTCCAACGAAGATCTCGAACGCTCCACCGATGAAAAGACTTCCGCGGTTCACTTCATGCGCTTCGAGTTGACGGCCGGCATGATCGCCGCCCTGCGTGGCGGCGCCGGCCTGTCCTTTGGAACGGATCACGCGGGATATCCGTACACGGAGCAAGTTTCCATTGAATCCCGCGCCGCCTTGCTCGCGGATCTGGAGTAGGAGCAGCTTTACCGGCGATTCTTGTGGGAGCCGACCTTGCCGGAGATTAAACTCCGTGCCACACCAGAGGCTCAAACGCCGTGCCATGAGTCGGGAATGACC
>JAHEFT010000018.1 GCA_024640025.1 Chromatiales bacterium | reverse complement strand
GCTCGCGGATCTGGAGTAGGAGCAGCTTTACCGGCGATTCTTGTGGGAGCCGACCTTGCCGGAGATTAAACTCCGTGCCACACCAGAGGCTCAAACGCCGTGCCATGAGTCGGGAATGACCAATGAGTGCACAGGGAAGTCTCGAACGTGTCCTGACAACAGGTGCCTGGTTCCACACCGGGTTCGGAGTGCCTGCGTCAGGCTGGCACGGGACTCAATCGCCGGCAAGGTCGGCTACCACCGTCGTGGCTGAAGACGGCCCTGCATTGACAAAATTACTACATTTGATAAACTTGCTTGTCACTAACAAGTTTTTTATCGATGACCCAGGAAACACCTGCCAACGTCAATTCTGAGCCGCCACGCACACAGGCCGAGCGGACGGCGCTCGCCCATTCCAGCATGATCGAAGCAGCCATTGAACTGCTAAACACGGCCGGCATCCAGGGCACGACGCTGGTGGCCATTGGTGAAACCGCCGGCTACAGCCGCGGGCTCGCCACTCACCATTTCGGTTCCAAGGCCGGGCTGTTCCGGGAGGTTCTGAAGCGGGTATCAGCGGCCTGGAATGAAGAACTCACCCGCAAGCTGGACGGGAAAACCGGGCTCAAGGCCATCACAACTGCGATCGAATCCCACCTGGCCCACGCCCTTCGCCACCCGGAATACATCCGGGCACAGAACATTTTATGGGGGGCTGCCATGGATCCCTCCTCCGAATTCAAACCCAACGTTGCGGAGTTCATGAGCATCCAGCGTGAATCAGTCGCGGCCTGGGTCAGGGGCGGACAAGCCCTCGGAGAAATACACCAGGATATCAACGCCCGGCGGGTCGCCGAACAATACTATGGCGGACTGATCGGCATCACCAGCCAATGGCTGGTCAGCCCCGATTTTGACCTGGCGGCGGCTTATGAAGATTTCAAAAACAACCTGGTGCGGCTATTGAGCACCACTGCAACAGAGGAAAGGAAATGACCGAAGCATTCATCTACGACCACGTCCGCTCCCCCAGGGGGCGCGGCAAGCAAGGCAGCCTTAACCCGATAACGCCGATGGACCTCACCACCCAGGTGTTGTCCGCTTTACGCGATCGCAACGAATTGGATACCTCGATTCTCGACGACGTGATCCTCGGTTGCGTGACGCCGGTCGGTGAACAAGGAGCCAATATCGCCCGCGTCGCGGCGATCAACGCCAAGTATGCAGAGTGTGTCCCGGGCAAGCAGATCAACCGTTTCTGTGCATCTGCGCTTGAAGCGGTTAATTCCGCGGCTTCCCAGGTCATGTCCGGCCTGTCCCAGGCCGCTATCGGCGGGGGTGTGGAATGCATGTCCAGAGTGCCCATGGGTTCGGACGGGGGCGCCATGGCCATCGACCCGCAAACAGCCTACAACAGTTATTTTGTGCCCCAGGGCATCGGCGCCGACCTGATTGCAACCCTGCACGGCTTTTCCCGCAATGACGTTGATTCCTACGCGGTCACCAGCCAGCAGCGTGCCGCAGATGCCTGGAAAAACGGTTATTTCAACCGATCCGTCATTCCCATTTTTGACCATGTTGGAGAGGTCGTCCTCGATCATGACGAAACCGTGCGCGGTGACGCCAGTCTGGAAAGCCTGGGCAACCTGAAACCGGCATTCGCGATGATGGGCGACCAGGCCGGTTTCGATGATGTTGCGATCCAGAAGTATCCGGAAGTCGAAGCCATCAACCACGTTCATACTGCCGGCAACTCCAGTGGCATTGTTGATGGCGCGGCGGCAGTCCTTATCGGCAGCGCAGAGGCCGGCAAAATCATGGGCCTGGAACCCCGCGCCCGCATCCGCTCGTTTGCCTCCATCGGAAGCGAGCCGACCATCATGTTGACCGGCCCGGCGCCGGCGTCGCTGAAGGCTTTGAAACTGGCCGGTATGAAAACGACGGACATTGACCTTTATGAACTGAACGAGGCATTTGCCTCGGTGGTGTTGCTCTACATGCAACTGCTCGATATTTCGCACGACAAGATCAACGTTAACGGAGGCGCCATCGCCATGGGCCACCCGCTGGGGGCCACCGGCGCCGTCGTTCTGGGAACACTGCTGGACGAAATGGAACGCCGCGATCTTTCTACCGGCCTTGTGACGCTCTGCATCGGAGCCGGCATGGGCACAGCCACCATCATCGAACGCGTATAAAGGAATCACCAAATGAACAACACCATTCAATACGTCGTCGACCAGGACGGCATCGCACTCCTGACCATCGACCTCCCCGGCATGCCAATGAACGTGCTGACGCCTGAACTGATGGAAGACCTGTCAGTGCTGACCCAACGCGCCGCCGCTGATGAAGCCGTTAAAGGCATCGTTATCACCTCGGGAAAAAAGGCATTTATAGCCGGCGCTGACATCAAGGACATGGTCACCGCCTACGATCGCGGCGTGTCACCCAAAGAAGCTGCTGAGTTCAGTTACGGTTTGAACAAAACATTGCGCGGGATGGAAACCTGCGGCAAGCCCGTTGCCGCAGCAATCAATGGTCTCGCGCTTGGCGGCGGCCTGGAAGTCTGCCTGGCCTGTCACTACCGCGTTTTGGCCAATGACACCGGAGCGGTTCTCGGTTTTCCGGAAGTGAACATAGGCCTGTTGCCCGGCGCGGGGGGGACCCAGAGAACACCGCGACTCGTCGGTTTCCGTAACGCCGCTACCATGGTGTTGCAGTGCCGTAACCAGAGGCCCGAACAGGCGCTCGAAATGGGACTGGTGCATGAACTGGCCCCGGTTGCCGAAGTAGTCGAGCGAGCCCGTCGCTGGGTGCTTGAAAAAGGTGAGTTTGAGCAACCCTGGGACAAGAAGGGCTTCAAGGTTCCGGGGGGCGGCATGATGCACCCGGGTACGGTCCAGACCTTCATGGTAGGCAACGCGCTGCTGTCAAAGAATACAAAGCACAACTACCCGGCTCCCATTGCCGCCCAGTCGGCCATATTCGAAGGCTGCACCACTTCGTTCGACGCCGGTCTGAAAATCGAGTCACAGTATTTCGGCTCACTGCTGGCAGGACCGGTCGCGCGCAACATGATGCGCAGCCTGTTCGTCAACAAGGGCAAGGCAGACAAGCTGGCGCGACGGCCCGAGGGCATCGAAAAATCGAAAGTCAGGAAGCTTGGCATTCTCGGCGCAGGTATGATGGGCGCCGGCATCGCCTATGTTTCCGCAAAAGTGGGTATCGAAGTGATCCTGCTCGACACCTCTCAGGAAAACGCGGAGCGTGGAAAAGCCTACTCTGAAGGCTTGCTGAAGAAGGCCATGGAGCGCGGCCGCTCGACGGAAGAAAAGGCGGCAGCGCTGCTTGGCCTGATCACGCCGACTACCAGCTATCACGATTTACAGGGCTGCGACCTGATTATCGAGGCAGTCTTCGAAAGCAAGGCCCTGAAGGCGGATGTCACGGCCAAGACGGAGGCCGTGGTGCCTGAAACCTGTATCTTTGCCAGCAACACCTCCACCCTGCCGATCACCGGCCTGGCCGAGGCCTCGGAGCGTCCGGAGCAGTTCATCGGCCTGCACTTCTTCTCGCCGGTGGACAAGATGCCGCTGGTGGAAATCATCCTGGGCGAAAAGACCAATGATGAGGCCATTGCCCGCAGCCTGGATTACATCCAGCAGATCCGCAAAACTCCCATAGTGGTCAACGACAGCCGTGGTTTCTACACCAGCCGTGTGTTCAGTACCTTTACCGCCGAAGGCATCACGATGCTGGCGGAAGGCGTCAAGCCGGCCCTGATCGAAAACGCTGCAAAAATGGCTGGAATGCCGGTAGGCCCACTGGCCGTGACGGACGAAGTCACGTTGGAACTGGCCTACAAGATTGGTAAGGAGACGGCGGCCGCACTGGGACAGGAGTTCCCGGCTGATGCCAGCCAGCGGGTCATCCAGAAGATGGTCGAGGACCTGGAGCGCAAGGGTAAACGCTTTGGCAAAGGCTTTTACGACTACCCTGAAGGAGCGACCAAGCACCTGTGGCCAGGACTTGCGGAACAATTTCCGGTTAGTGCTGAACAGCCTGGGCTCAAAGAGCTTCAGAAGCGATTGCTGACCATCCAGGCACTGGAAACAGCGCGCTGTGTCGAGGAAGGCGTTGTAACCCACCCGGAGGACGGCGATATCGGTTCCATTTTCGGCTGGGGGTTCCCCCCCTACACAGGTGGAACGCTTTCCTACATCGATACCGTCGGTATCCGGGAATTCGTGGCGGAATGTGACCGTATGACTGAAACCTATGGCAAGCGGTTCATGGTATCGCCCTGGTTGCGCGAGCGTGCCGGCAATAACCAGCCGTTTTACGGTTAACAGGACCAGGGAGCAAAAACGATGAAACGCCTGATTTTCGATGAAGACCACGACATGTTCCGTGATTCGGTCCGCAAGTTCATGCAGGCCGAGGTCGGGCCCCACGTCGAGCGCTGGCGGGAGCAAGGTATCTGTGACAAGGATGCCTTCCTTAAAGCCGGTGAACAGGGTCTGCTGTGCATGTGGGCGGATGAGAAATACGGCGGACTCGGCATCCAGGATTTTCGTTTTGAACAGATCCTCATCGAGGAAACCATGCGCCATGGCGACCTCGCCTTGTTCCTGACCCTGCACAGCCGTCTGGTCGGGCCTTACATCGGGCACCTCGGCAGCGAGGCTCTGAAACAACGGCTGCTGCCAAAATGCATCAGCGGTGAGACCATCCTCGGCGTCGCCATGACGGAATCCGGCGCAGGCAGCGACCTGGCTGGCATCAAGTCTCGCGCTGCCCGCGATGGCGACGACTGGATCGTCAATGGTTCGAAGACTTACATTTCAAACGGTATCAATGGCGGCGCTTTCGTTGTGGCCGCCCGGACCGTGCCGGAAAAGTCACATGGAATTGGACTGTTCGTCGTTGAGGAGGGGATGGAAGGATTCAGCCGCGGACGCAACCTCAGCAAGATGGGCCTGAAAGCCCAGGACACCGCTGAGCTATTTTTTGAAAACGTCCGCGTGCCTGCGGAAAATGTCCTTGGTGATCCGGAGCGAGGCTTCTACAGCCTGATGCATTTCCTGGCCGAGGAACGGCTGATCAGCGCCTGCCAGGCCGTTGCCCACGGCCAGATCGCCTTCGACATCACGATGGACTACATCCTGGAACGGAAAGCATTTGGCAGGCCCATTGCGGCTTTTCAAAACTCACGCTTCAAGATGGCCGAAATGCGAACCGCTCTGGATGTCACCCAGACTTTTATCGACCAGTGCGTGATGATGCATCTCGACGGCGAACTCAGCGCCGATGTGGCTGCCGAGGCCAAGTACTACGCCACTGAAGTTGAATCGAGAGTAATGGATGAATGTGTGCAGCTGCATGGCGGAGCCGGCTACATGAGTGAATACCGGATTTCCCACATGTTCACGGACGCCCGCGTGTCGCGTATTTACGCGGGCAGCACCGAGATCATGAAAGAAATCATTGCCCGCAGCATCGGACTGGATGAACGAAAACTGATGAGCTGAGCCCGCTGTCCAGATCAGTCCCGCGGCATTTCGGGGTAGGTTTTCAGAAGCATGTATTCAACAGCGGCCGACACGTCGTCATCAGCAAGTTCTCCGTGACCGCCTTTTTCCGGCATTTGGAGATAACCGGCATTGGCGTGCGCCGACAGTACTGCAGTCCAGAGATCAGACCGGCCGGACCATGCCGCCCGGTTGCCGATAGTCGGTGCGTCGCCTTCCCCCTGGTCATGACAGGAAGCGCAGGACGCCTCGTAGACTTCCTGCCCCGTCAGCAACTGGTCCTCCCGCCAGGACCCGGCGCGAACGTCTTCAGTCGCCTTGGCAACAGGTGGCGCTGAATCTTCATTTCCCCGGGAACAACCGATCGAAAAAACCAGGCTTGAAAGCACTAAGAACAGGATTATGCGACTCATTCCATGGCCTCTTGTGACGGTGTGTCGGAAAGTGAATATATGATATCACCGGAATAGCCGGCAACACCCGCCTTGCATGGACCCATGCCCGCCGGAATGAGATAATTCCTGTTCGATAGAGCTGACGGCAAGCTCATGATGCACCAGAAGGAACCTCTCCAATTTCAATTTTTGCTCAACCCCTCACGACCCTGATAGGCGTGGCCTCGCTGTTGGTGATTGCCACCAATACGATCGTGTTGACCACGTTATTGTGTATCCTGGCGATCGGCAAATTCCTGGCACCCACCGAAGCCCTGCGCAACGGTATGAGACGGGTACTCGCCGGACTCGCCGAAACCTGGATTTCAATCAATAACGCCCTGTTCTCTTTGCATAAAAAAACCCGCTGGAATATTGAAATTCCCGCCAATCTCAATCACCAGGGCTGTTACCTGGTCAGTTGCAACCACCAGTCCTGGGTAGACATCCTGGTGATGCAGCGTTGTTTCAATCGCCGCCTGCCCTTTTTCCGTTTTTTCATCAAGAGCCAGTTGATCTGGCTGCCCTTCCTGGGAGTAGCCTGGTGGTCGCTGGACATGCCGTTCATGCGCCGCCATTCACGGGAAAAAGTAATGCGGCAACCGGGATTGAAAGGAAGAGATCTTGAAAATGCCCGGAAAGCCTGTGAAAAATTCAAAACCATACCGGTCGCCATGACCAATTTCCCTGAGGGCACCCGGTTTTCAGAAGAGAAAAGGGACAGGAAAACAGGTCCTTACAAAAACCTGCTTCAACCCCGAATTGGCGGGCTGGGGCAGGTGATGTACGCCCTGGCGGAAGAACTCGATGCCCTGGTTGACGTCACCATCGTCTACCCGCAAACCCGGACAACCGGCCAGGCCCCGACTTTCTGGCAATTGCTGACCGGTGAAATCCCGGAAATCATCGTTCGGGCGGAAAGCCGGGCTATCCCGCCTGAATTGCTGGGAAGGAATTTTCGGACTGATCAGGAATTTCGCGCTGAACTGGAAGCATGGATCAGCCAGATATGGCGGGAAAAAGATGAATTGATTTCGAAATTACTCGACGAAAGGCAATAGAGACAATCGCCTCAGAGGATTCCTGAAATCAAGGCGAAACCTACTGCGAACAACAATACACCCACCAGTGTTTGCACACTTTTCATCGTGACTTTTTGTAAATAGCGCTTGCCGACCATAACACCGCAGAACGCCGCCAGTGACCCGGTGATGACCAGCGGCCAGGCGGCAAATTCCTCAAGCTTGCGGCCGGCTACCGCAAACAATGCGATGTAGACAGATACACGGCTCAGGTCGACCATGAAACCAATCACGGCGTTGCTGCCTACAAACCGTTCCGTGGTAAGACCCGACTTGGCGAGAAACGCCGAACGTAGCGCGCCCTGGTGACCGGACAGCCCACCAAAAAACCCGGACAACAACCCGCCGATGGGCAGATATCTGCGGTCAAACTGCAATTTCCGGAATTTAGGCAAGAGTTCAAACAAGGCGAAACCAACCATCAAAAAGCCGATGATCAGCTTAACCGGGGTGACTTCTGACACAACAGAGTCGTTGACCTCGATACTCATCCTGGAATTCAGTTGCACCAGCCATCCCAGGGCCATGGCGCCGAGTATCGCGGCCAACACCGCGGTCAAACCAAACTTTAAAACCACCTCCCGGTCAGCATGGCGGCCCAGCAGGGAAACCTTGAACAGGTTGTTGGCACCATGCACCAGGGCGGTCGCGGCCACCGCCATTTCCACGGGGAAAAACAGGGCGAATACGGGCAGCATCAGCGTACCCAGGCCAAAGCCGGAGTAAAGCGTCAGGCCGGCCGCAAAAAATGCGGCCAGGCTCACGGTTATAAAATCAAGCCACACCCGGCCACCTTTACATTCCGGCCATGGGCTTGGGTTCGCCACCCGCTGCAGCATCAGCTGCATATGTGTCGGTCGCGCGCCAGACCCGCATCAGGTTACCGCCCATGATCTTAGCAATATCGTCAACAGAATATTCCAGCTTGAGCAGCGCCTCGATCAGGTTGGGATAATCCGCAACACTTTTCATACCGACCGGCAGACTGTCACCCACACCATCAAAATCAGAACCGATGCCGACATGATCGACTCCAACCAGGTCGATCACATGCTGAAAGTGGGCGACCACATCATCCAATGTGGCGAATGGCAACGGGTGCGCTTCCCGGTAAGACAGACCAAATTGCCTTGCTTCTTCACCATTTTTATCAAATCCGTTCTTCGCCAGGAAAACGTCCCGGGCATCGCTCATCTGCTCATACCAGTTCATGGCTTCCGCGGTGAGAAAGCTGGAACCGAAATTTATCTGGATGACGCCGCCCTTATCGGCCATTGCCTTGATCATCTCGTCGTTCATGTTTCGTTCCCAACCCGGCGTGAAGTGGCGGGCCGAGGAATGAGATGCGATGAGAGGCGTCCGGGATAACTCCAAAACCTGCCAAAAAGCCTCATCTGAGACATGGGAAATATCGATCATGATGCCGACGCGATTCATCTCGGCCACTACTTCCTTGCCGAAGGGGCTGAGTCCGTCCCACTGGTGGTTTTCATCATAGGATGAATCGCAGATCTGGTTGCTGAGTGAATGTGTCAGTGTGATGTAGCTGATTCCGCGCTTTCTGAAAAAAGCCACGTTGTCCAGGTCTCCAGCCAGCGGAGAACCATTTTCCATACCCATCGCCAGGCCAATCAACCCATGCTGCATGGCCTTTTCCGCCTCGGCGGGTGTCGTGACAACAGCAAATTTTGTCGGGGCCCGGCCGACCAGCGCCTGCACGCTGTCTATCAGGCGGTTTGCCAGCTCGTGGCTGTTACCTTCCGCCTCTGATTCCGCTGGCGTGTAAATCGACATAAAGGGAACATTCAGTCCCCCTTCACGAGCCCTGGGATAATCGAAATCACCGCCCTTTGTTGCCCTGGTAACATCCGCCCAGTCCTGGTAAACCCGTTCCGGAACGTCGATGTGGGTATCGACCAGCATGTACTTCCGGGAGATTTGGTCCGCTGTCGTCGCCAGGTCCAAGGATTTTTCCTGGGCCAGGGCCGGTGAAACTGCTGCCACCAGCATGGCCAGTGTTAAGACTGATTTATATTTCATGTACTTGACTCCAAAAGGTGCAAGCCGGCGTGTTTACCCCAGGATTCAATATTTCCATCGGATTCAATGATGTAGTCCAGCATGCGATCGCCGTCGAAAATCCAGCGTGTCTGAAAGCGTTCTCCACGAATCATCATGGGCAGCCAGTACTTGTCGTCTTCCCACATCCGGTCGAATGGGATCTGGTCCAGCCGCGTCCAAAGGGGCTCGGCTTCACGCGACTCGGTGGGCACCCCCTCGAAATTGCGTGTTCGATAAACCCAAACGTGGATGGAGTAACCGTCTACAAACTGGAAACGGTGTTCGCCACAGTATTCCAGGTTGCTGACCCGGATATCGAGTTCTTCATGACATTCCCTTGCGGCGGCCGCTTCGGGTGTCTCACCCGGTTCGACTTTTCCTCCGGGACCGTTGACTTTTCCCTTGCCAAGGCCGGTCTTTTTGTTGATCAGCAATATTTCATCATCACGGAAAACAAACACCAGGGTGGCCGGATCTTGCGCTTCCCAGCATTCCCAGTCGATATCCGAAAGCCGGTTCATTTAACCGTGACTTGGCAGAACTTGCGCTTCCCGACCTGCAGAACACCGGTGAACCCAGGATCAAGTATCAGTGTCCGGTCACTGACACTGTCACCATCAATTTTCACTCCACCCTGCTGGATCATGCGGAACGCTTCCGAATTACTCGTCGTCATTCCACACTGGCTCAGGGCGGCCGCGATGCCGATACCGTCGCCGCCGGTTTCAAGGACTTTTTCAGGCATGTCTTCCGGCATCTGGCCTTTTTGGAAACGTGCAATGAATTCCTCGCGGGCGGCAACTGCCGCTTCCCGACTGTGAAAGCGCTCGACAATTTCCTCGCAGAGCAGGAATTTGATATCCCGGGGATTACGTCCGCCCACCGCGTCAGCTTTCAGATCGGCAATTTCATCATTGGCGCGAAAGCTGAGCAGGTCAAAGTAACGCCACATCAGTTCGTCGCTTATCGACATCAACTTGCCAAACATTTCAGTGGGTGACTCGGTAATACCCACGTAGTTATCAAGCGACTTGGACATTTTCTGCACACCGTCCAGGCCCTCGAGCAACGGCAGGGTGATGATCACCTGGGGGTCCTGGCCATAATGCTGCTGCAGGTGGCGCCCGACGTGCAGATTGAACTTCTGGTCGGACCCGCCCATTTCCACGTCACATTCCAGCATCACGGAATCATATCCCTGCGCCAGGGGGTAGAGAAATTCGTGGATGGCGATCGGCTGATTGTTCTTGTAACGGGATTCAAAATCGTCCCGCTCCAGCATGCGGGCGACTGTGTAGGTCGCGGCCAGTCTCACCATTCCGTCCGAACCCAGTTTGCCCAGCCATTCGGAATTGAACCGGATTTCGGTCTTGTCCGGGTCGAGAATCTTGAACACCTGTTTCGCATAGGTCTCGGCATTTTCCTTAACCTGTTCAGGTGTCAGGGGTTTACGTGTGACGTTCTTGCCCGTGGGATCCCCGATCAGCCCTGTGAAATCGCCAATCAGAAAAATAACCGTGTGACCGAGATCCTGAAACTGGCGCATTTTGTTGATGATCACCGTATGACCGATGTGGAGATCCGGCGCGGTCGGGTCAAAGCCTACCTTGACCCGCAAAGGCTTTCCTGACTTAAGACGCTCCTCGAGTTCCTCGAACTTGGTTATTTCATCAGTGCCCCGGGCGATCAGGGCCAAAGTACTCTTAGTATCGTTCATGCCGGTTTCCAACAACGAATCGGGCATTTTACAACAAAGATTGACCCAGTTGCGGGCTGTCAGTAAGGTAAGCACGCCTGAACCAGCCAAGGAACGCGTGGTCTGAAATCGTCATGGGAAAGCGGCGCTTGATAACAACAATACGTCAAAAATTTCATGACGAAGAGCACTGGCTCACTCACCGCAAGCTGATTGTGTTCGGCGCAACGCTGATCCTGGCTGGAATTCTGCTTGGACTTTTCGAGTCCAGTGATCGGCAGGAGCGCGTCACCCGTCCTGAAATCATCAACCTGCCACTGCCCGAGCGAGCACCGGGTAACGGCGCCAGCAAGTCAGATGAGGCCGAATCCCCTGATTATTCCTCAACCGCCGACGAAGACGAATGGAAGAGTGTCGCGGTCAAGCCGGGCCAGACGCTCGACGCGATCTTCAGGCAGCAGGGTTTCCCCATCAGCTTGCTCCAGGAAATCGTTGCATTGAATGGCGAAACCAGGGGTCTGAAAAAAATTCGACCGGGTGAGAAATTTGATTTCCAGACCACGCCAAACGGCCAGTTCCAGAAAATGCGTTACGCGGTGGACGAGAAACGCTACCTCCTGGTGAGACAGGAGGGCGACAGGCTCACCGCTGAACTCCAGCAACGTGAAGTGTACTCGGAAGTCGCCGAGGCAGAAGGCATCATCCAGTCCTCGCTCTTTACCGCAGGCAAGCAGGCTGGCCTGAGCGATGCGATGATCATGAACCTGGCTAACATATTTGGCTGGGATATCGATTTTGTCCTGGATATCCGCAAAGGCGACCGGTTCATGCTGGTTTATGAAAAGCTGTTCCGTGACGGAGAATTTTTACGTGACGGCCGGATTCTCGCAGCCACGTTCATCAACCAGGGGGAGAAATTCCAGGCCATTTACTTCGTGGACGGAGATATCGCCGGCTACTTTGCACCCGATGGCCGCAATATGCGCAAGGCGTTTTTGCGAGCGCCGCTGAATTTCGCTTACATCAGTTCGGGGTTCAACCCGAAACGCATGCACCCGGTGCTCAAACGTATCCGACCGCACAACGGCATTGATTACTACGCCCCGCGGGGGACGCCTGTTTATGCGGCAGGAGACGGTACCGTAACACGATCCGATTACTCTGCGGCCAACGGGCACCATGTCTTCATCAAGCACGCCAACAGCATTGAAACCAAGTACCTGCACTTCACGAAACGGGCGGTGAAAAGGGGCCAGAAAGTGAAACAGGGACAGACCATTGGTTATGTCGGCTCTACCGGCCTGGCGACCGGTCCACACCTTCACTATGAATTCGTGGTCAATGGCGTTCACCGGAATCCGAGGACCGTTCCGCTACCCAAGGTCGAGCCCCTGAAGGGATCGGAACTCACCTCATTCCAGACCCAGGCTGGCTCCATGCTGACGCAATTGAGCCGGTTGGAATCTGCTTCCCTTTATGCGCGCGCCGAATGAGTCCACCGCTCTACATTGGCATGATTTCAGGCACCAGCCGCGACGGAGTGGACGCGGTCCTGGTCAGCCTGGAAGGTGATCAACCTGAAATAATTCAAGCAGTCTGCCTTCCTTACCCCTCCGTGCTGGCACGGGCGCTTGCCCACCTGGTTACGTCCGGACAGCGGCCCGGACGGGGAGCACGGGAGGAACTGGACGCGCAACTCGCCGACCATTTTTCCGATACGGTGATAAATCTTCTGCAAAAAGCCGCTGTTGACCGGCGCGAAATCAGTGCTATCGGCTCACACGGCCAAACCGTCTGGCATCAACCGGACGGCCCGCATCCGGAGTCGATCCAGCTGGGTGATCCGGCACGAATTGCACAGACCACCGGTATCTTGACCGTTGGCGATTTTCGGCTCGCAGATATGAAAGCAGGAGGCCAAGGCGCGCCATTGGCGCCTCTGCTGCACCGTGCTCTTTTCCAGCCAGCCAATGAATCCGATTCGCCAACACGTGTGGTGCTGAACCTGGGTGGAATTGCGAACATCTCGGTCATCCACCGGGACGGTGGCGTGACTGGCTATGACACGGGCCCCGCCAATTGCCTGATGGATGCCTGGGTCGGGCTGCATCGAGGCGAAGCTTTCGACCGCGACGGTCGTTGGGCAGCCGGCGGCAAGAATCTCCCCGATCTTCTGGACACCCTTTTAGCTGACCCCTATTTTCAGAGACCATCGCCGAAAAGCACGGGCATCGAATACTTCAACATGGCATGGCTGCAGCGATTCAGGCTGGATACGCAGTTTGATGTTCGCGACGTCCAGACAACACTGGCGGAACTAACCGCTGTTTCAGTAACCAATGCAATACGGCAGCATCGGCCCGCAGATATACTCGTTTGCGGCGGCGGTGCACACAACCAGCACCTGGTTGGACGGCTGCAAGCTTTGTTGCCGGATACACCGGTGAAGTCGACTGCCGATTATGGCCTGGATCCTGACTGGGTCGAAGCCGTCCTGTTCGCCTGGCTGGCGCGTGAACGGGTAGCGGAAAGAGAACTCGACACCCGTGGGATCACGGGAGCACGGCACAAGGTCCTGCTTGGTAATATCGCCCTCCCCCACTAGCAGTCTGCCGGCGCTCGGTTAGAATACACCCTATCAGGTCGCCGAACCGGACCTTGTCCGAGATTTCTACGACCGCTGGCAGCAACCAGGGAATGCGGCTTATGAACCTACTTTTGAATCTCATTTGGCTGATCTTTGGAGGGTTTATCGTCGTGTTTGCTTATGTGGTGGGCGCTGTCTTTCTTTGCATAACCATCATCGGCATTCCATTCGGTATCCAGTGTTTCAAGCTGGCGGGACTGGCAGTCGCTCCCTTTGGCCGTGAAGTCCGTGAAAAGGAACCACCCAGCGGGGCCCTGTCAGTAATTTTGAACATCATATGGATCATCCTTCCCGGCCTGGAATTGGCTGTGTTCCACCTCGTCATGGCCCTGCTCTTCTCCATTACCATTATCGGCCTGCCACTGGCGGCCCAACACCTGAAAATGACCCGGCTGGCTCTTATTCCATTCGGTTTCGAAGTCAGGGAAATGGCTGAATGACCCTGAGCGTTGCCGCAACCTCTGGACCGAAATGAAGAAAATCATCATCCGATTCTTTTATATCGTCGTTGCTTTCATAGCGATTCTTGTTTTCCGCGCCAACACGGTCTTTCTTGACCAGCAACTGGAGCCGGCAACCGGTATTACCGAAATCGCCGTTGATGAGCAACTGGCGGTCCAGCGGTTTTCAAAAGCACTGACCATCCGGACAGTTTCCTATGATGAACGCAGCAATTTTGATGCCGATTCTTTCATCAAATTTCAGCAGTTTCTCAAATCCGCCTACCCGCTGGTAAATGAAAACGCCACCCTGACGATCGTGAACGACTACAGCCTGGTTTATCACCTGCCTGGCTCAAACCCATCGCTGCAGCCGGTGTTATTCATGGGGCATATGGACGTGGTGCCGATCGAGGAAATCACCCGCGGGGAATGGACCTACCCTCCGTTCAGCGGAACCGTAGCAGACGGAATCATCTGGGGCCGTGGCAGCGTGGACGACAAGTTCACTGTGATTGCACTTATGGAGGCCATGGAATTGTTGTTGGCGGAAGGCGTTCAACCGGAGCGCGCCGTCTACTTCGCGTTTGGGCATGACGAGGAAGTTGGCGGGAAAGATGGCGCCGCGAGCATTGCAAAGTACTTTCAGGATCTTGGCATTGCTTTTGACTACGTGATGGATGAAGGCGGCGCGATCACCGAAGGGATGATGGAAGGCATCGATCAGCCGGTTGCCGTGATCGGGGTTTCCGAAAAAGGCTATGTCAACCTGGTGCTGACCGTCAATGCCGCTGGAGGCCATTCATCACAACCTCCTGCACAAACGGCAGTAGGAATCCTGAGTCGGGCCATTGTGCGGATTGAGGACAATCCCTTTCCCGCCAGACTCGATTTCATGTACATGACCATCGAAGCCATCGGCGTGGAAATGCCGTTTACCACGCGACTCGCCATGAGTAATCTCTGGCTGCTGTCACCGCTGGTCAAGCGGACCATGCTGAAGCAAAAGGACAATGCCGCAGCTTTGAGAACCACGACAGCGGCAACCATGGTCAGTGGCAGCCCCAAGTCCAATATCCTGCCGACAAGGGCGAGGGCGGTCATCAATTTCAGAATCCTGCCGGGCGAAACTGTCGAGTCTGTCGAGCAGCGCATTATCGGGTTAATAGATGATGAACGGGTCGTTGTTACCACTGAATATGGATTTAATCCTTCACCAGTGTCACCGGTTGATTCGAGAGGCTATGAGCTGATCGCGAAAACCATCCGGGGTATCGATCCGGATGTCCTGGTGGCGCCCTACATGGTACGCGGCGGCACTGACGCCAAGTATTTCTATCCGCTTTCACACAATGTGTACCGTTTCATGATGCTCAGGATAGATCCGGATACGGTCGGTTACCTTCACGGAATCGACGAGCACGTGGCGGTAGCAGACTTTCTCGAAGCCATACGTTTTTATTACCACCTGGTTCGCCAATCAATGGGCGGTTGAGCTTTTTTCTTCAGTCACACACGGGGAATTTGAATGGACTGGAAAATACTTATTACGGTTTTCACCAGCGTATTCATTGCGGAAATGGCGGATAAAACACAGTTGGTCACCCTGTTGTTCGCCGCTGACAAGGAAGTCAGCAAGTGGACGGTTTTTCTGGGTTCCGCTTCAGCACTTGTTCTGGCCAGCGCCATTGGAGTGGTCGCCGGCTCCATGCTGTCACAGGTAGTCAACGAAAAGATGCTGTCTATCCTTGCCGGAACCGGTTTCGTGATGATCGGGTTCTGGACGCTCTACCACGGGATTTACCAGGCGCGGTAGTACCGCGTGTGTCTTCTTTTCCTGATCCAGATCAAATCAATCATTCTTCGTATAAACAGCTTATTGATAATAATTCTCATTTGCATTAAGGTTCCTTCAATTCACTTTTTCGTGGGATTACCAAGGAGCAACCCATATGCAACACACCCCCAGAACGCTTGGGATATTTTGTGTATTCACCCTGATTTGTCTGCTTTCCAGTACTCCCGCCCCGGCCCAGGACAGCAATGCAGAACTCCTGGCCATGATCGAGTCCCTGCAGCAGCAGGTTGACGAACTGCGACAGAAACTGGAGCAAACACAAGGCCAGACAGAAGAAACCGATGCAAAGGTAGAAGCGGTAGCCGAAGTCATCGAATCGGGGCCTTCGCAAGTCGTGGAGGCCAGGCGCACCACCATCGGGGGATACGGCGAACTGCACTACAACAACCTGTCCGCGGAAGACCCGGCGCGTGACGTTGAACAGATCGACTTTCACCGGTTCGTATTGTTTTTCGGTCATGAATTCAACGACAAGACGCGGTTTTATTCTGAGGTGGAACTGGAACATTCATTCATCGCCGACAGCGGCGGCAATACGCCGGGCGAAGTTGAGCTGGAGCAGGCATACCTGGAATTTGACCTGCGGCCGGATCTGTACGCAAAGGCCGGCTTGTTCCTGGTGCCGGTCGGCATCCTCAACGAAACACATGAGCCCGACACCTTTTACGGCGTGGAAAGAAACGATGTAGAGAACATCATCATTCCGACCACCTGGTGGGAAGGCGGGGCCCTGCTGAACGGTGTGTTCGGTTCCGGCTGGACCTGGGACCTGGCCCTTACTTCGGGACTTGGAATGGCAACCAGCGGCAGTGATGCCTTCAGGGTCCGAAGCGGCCGCCAGAAAGTTGCCGAGGCGCTGGCCAACGACGGCGCCATTACCGGACGGCTGCGTTACCTGGGAATTCCGGGACTGCAGGCAGCGGTTACGATTCAATACCAGTTTGACCCGTCCCAGGGGAAAAACGACGGGTTGGATAGCGGTACCCTGATCGAGGGTCACATCGACTACCGCCGGGGCGGGTTCGGATTGCGCGCACTTTATGCGCGGTGGGATTTTACCGGCGAAGCGATCGAGGAGGCCGGTGCAGAGCGGCAATACGGCTGGTATGTGGAGCCCAGCTACCGTCTGAACGACAACATCGGCTTTTACACAAGGTACGAAACGGTCGACGCCGCCCGGAACCAGGACAAGTTCGACCAGTGGGAGTTCGGCCTGAACTGGTGGCCCTATGAAAATGTCGTGGTCAAGCTTGACTACCGCGACCGCAACTACGACCTGGTCAGTCAGCAGGGCCGGGACTTCACCGGCTTTGACGTGGGCTTCGGATACAGTTTCTGATTCATGCCGCCGATCCGGAAAGAAAGCATTGTCGTATTTCTGTTCCTGGCCGTCTCCACGGCCACGGTGCGAGCGGAAACCGTCTACGAAACCCAGACGGAATTTCTCGACCGCGCCTTCTCCGGATCACCGCCAGGGGCCAGCCTGGTCTGGCTCAGCGGTGACCGGAAATCGGTGGTAAGGCGGCTTTTAGGCCATGACTACCCCGCACTGCGGCTGCGGTATTGGTGTCGGGATGAACGCTCCGCCTGGATCCTGGAGGAAATCGGCAAGGACCTTCCGATAACCGTTGGCATAGTCGTCGAGCGAAGTTTCATCGAGAGTCTGCGGGTGCTCACCTACCGGGAAAACCGGGGCGGTGAGGTTGCCACACCCTCTTTTACCGAACAGTTCAACGGGGTTGCGCTGGATGGCGGCGGTGCTCTTGGTAAAAGGATCGATGGTATAACGGGCGCCACCCTTTCCGTGCAAGCACTGAGTCGCTTAGCCAAAGTGGCGCTTTTTTTACAATCAACTGCCGGGTGCAACCATGGCTCATAAAAAAAAGCGGGGTTCGGCCATGCGCCGGCTGCACCGCGGGTTCGGCATCGGCGCGGCAGCGTTTGTCTTGTTCATGGTGCTGAGCGGCCTGGCCATTAACCACGCCAGGGACCTTGAGCTTGACCAGCGCCATGTAGAACTGCCGTTGATCCTGAAGTGGTATGGGCTCGGCGAGCCTGAGAATATGCGCAGTTATGAAGCCGGCGGCCGCTGGCTGAGCTTTGCCGGTTCCCAGCTTTACCTCGACGGCCGCCCGGTATCGACCCTCGCCAACGGTGCAGGCGCCATTTTCAACGAAAATATTCTGATTGCCGCCGGTAGCAGTGAGCTGATTTTGCTCGACCGGGACGGAGTACTGATCGAAAGGATGCCATGGGACCAGGTGGAGAAGAATCCGGTTGAAGCGATTGGCCTGCTCCCGGATGGATCAGTAGCACTCAAATCCAGGAACCAATTATGGCGGGCAGACACCCAACTGCTGGATTGGCAGATGATCGAGCAGGCCACTGCAAACCCGCAATGGGCAACGTCGAAACAGGCACCGGAAGAAATCCGCCTGGCTGTCATGAGACAGTATCGCGGTGCCGGCGTGAGCCTGGAGCGGCTTCTGCTGGACTTTCACAGCGGGCGGATTTTCGGCACCGCCGGACTGCTGGTTTATGACCTGCTAGCGCTGGCTGTGGGCTTTCTTGCCATCAGCGGACTCGTACTCTGGGCCAGGGGCCGTCAGCGTAAGCCGCTTACTCCTCGTTCCACGGAGCCGCCTTGAACAGCATTAACATGCCGGGAACGGCCACTGCGGTGCACAACAGGAAAAAACTGGTATAGCCCATCCATTCGATCAAAAAGCCGGTGCTGGCATTGGCGAAAGTTCGCGGGACCGCGATGAAGCTGGTAAACAGCGCAAATTGTGTAGCGGTGAATGCCCGGCTGGTTTCACGTGCAATGTAGGCTGTTAGGGCAACAGTTCCGAGACCCACCCCGAGATACTCGGCGCTGACCACCAAAAACAATGCAGCCGGATCATGGCCGATCACGCTTAGCCAGGCAAACCCCAGGATCGTGACCAGCTGTACGAAACCGAATATCCACAGGGCCCGGTTGATGCTGAGTTTCAGCATGGCAATTCCGCCGATGATTGAGCCGGCAATGGCGGCCCAAAGGGCTGCTACTTTCGCGACAGCGCCAATCTCCGTGCGGCTGAAACCGATATCCAGATAAAACGGGGTGGCCAGGGCGGTCGCCATGTTGTCACCCAGTTTGTAGAGAAACATGAAAGCCAGGATGGCAACCGCGGCCTTCCATCCGTCGCGGGCAAAGAATTCCCGGAAGGGCTCGATGACAGCCTCCCTCAGCGTGTGCGGGGCCAGGCTGGCATCACTGACTTCACGGATCACGATGGAGGTGATGATTCCTACAACCATGAATCCTGCTGTTATCCAGAACACCGACGACCACGCCAGGTGGTCGGAAAGAATGAGCGCCAGCGATCCCGGTACGAGGGATGAAAGGCGGTAGGCGTTGATGAAAAACGAATTTCCGGTGCCCAGTTCATCATCGGCCAGCAGTTCGCGCCGGTAGGCATCGATCACGATGTCCTGGCTGGCTGAGAACAGCGAGACAGCAAATACGACGCCGACAATAATTCCCAATGACTCAGCCGGGTCGAACATGCCAAGCATGCCGATGGAAACCAGCAGCGCCAATTGGGTCAACACGGCCCAGCCCCTGCGCCGGCCCATGAAAGGCGGCACGAACCGGTCCATCAGCGGCGACCAGAGGAATTTCCAGGTGTACGGCAGCGACACCAGTGAAAACAGGCCGATGGTTGCCAGGTCCACACCATTGCTGCGCAGCCAGGCTGGCACCAGCTGGATCAGGACATATAACGGCATGCCGGAAGTAAAGCCAATGAAGACACACACCAGCATCCTGCGGCTGAACAGGATCTCCTTCCAATCACGTTGCTTCGGCGGGTTCAATCGATCATTCCCGGCCCGGGAACTCGAATTCGTAATCCATGATCAGAGGCGCGTGGTCAGAGAACCGCTGCTCCTTGTAAATTTCTACCCGTTTCACTTGCTCGGCAAGCGCCGGGGTGGTGACCTGGTAGTCGATGCGCCACCCCGTGTTGTTGGCCCAGGCCTGTCCCCGGTTTGACCACCAGGTGTACTGCTCCTCCCTGGGGTCCGCGACGCGAAATGCATCCGCCATACCCACATCGTGGAAAAGCGCGTCCATCCATGCACGCTCTTCAGGCAGAAAACCCGAATTTTTCAGGTTGCCCCGCCAGTTCTTGATGTCGATGTTTTTGTGCGCGATGTTCCAGTCACCACAAATGACGTAATGCCGGCCGTCCCGGGCCAACTCCGCCAGGCGTGGCTGCAGGAAATCCATGCACTGGTACTTCACCTGCTGGCGCTCTTCTTTCGACGAGCCCGATGGCAGGTACAGGGAAATGACAGAAAGGTTGCCGAAATCCGCCTGGAGCCAACGGCCTTCATTGTCCATTACATGCCAACCCAGGCCGTAATGTACCCGTTCAGGTTGGTGCCGGGTATAGATTGCCACCCCGCTATAGCCTTTTTTCAGGGCGTCGTGGTAGTAGACGTGGTAGCCCGGCGGAAAGAAGTGCCGGTCCACCAGTTGGGTATGCTGCGCCTTGGTTTCCTGAATACAAACCACATCGGCATCCTGTCGTTGCATCCAGTCAAAAAAACCCTTGTTGGCAGCGGCCCGGATGCCGTTGGCATTCAATGTAATGATTCGCATCCCCGTGGTGCTCCGGAATAGGTCTATGCTAGAGCCAGCCAGCATACCAAAACACCATGGCCATTTGGCGCGCATTTTTTTATTCTTCGCCGCTTTTTTGGCATACTGAATACCCGCTGGAAAGGATTCTATGGTGAAAGACTACAAAAGCCGATTTTTCGAGCTCGCCCTCAGGAAGGGAAACCTCAGCTTTGGCAGCTTTACGCTGAAATCCGGGCGTGTCAGTCCTTACTTTTTCAATGCCGGTGGATTCGATGACGGGGCTTCGCTCGGTGAACTCGCTTGCTGCTACGCCGAAGCGATACTGGATTCGGGGATCGAATTCGATATGCTGTTTGGTCCAGCCTACAAGGGCATTCCGCTCGCAGCAGCAACAGCCGTTGCGCTGAATGACCGGCATGGCAGGAACGTGCCATATTCCTACAATCGCAAGGAGGCCAAAGACCATGGTGAAGGAGGAATCATCGTGGGCGCTCCGCTACGCGGCAAGGTGCTGGTGATAGACGACGTGATCTCAGCCGGGACATCCGTTCGGGAATCCATATCCATCATCGAGGCCGCCCGTGCGGAGACGGCCGGAATCTCAATAGCGCTGGACCGACAGGAACGCGGCAGCGGCGAACTGTCTGCGGCACAGCAGGTCCAAAGCGAATACGGAATCCGATGCACATCGATTGCGGGACTGGATGACCTGATTCGGTTCCTGGAGTCAAAATCGATCGAAAACATTAATCTCAATGCCATTCAGCAATATCGGGAACACTATGGAGCTCATGAATAGAACACGCCTTTTTTTGCTGCTGATCGCCGGGGTTCTTGTCGCCGGCACCGCAAACGCCGCGAAAGTCTATCGCTGGGTAGACGAAAACGGTGAAGTACATTACAGCGAATCGTTGCCGCCGAATTTCAAGGAAGAAGGTCACGATGTCCTCAATTCAAGCGGGATAGTCGTTGACGAGGGCATCAGCCTGAAACCCCCGCCACCCAAAGAACCCACCAAGGAGGATCGCAAGGAACTTCCCCGGGATTCGTCCGGTTTGCAACGGCCAAAGGCCCTTTATTCTGAAGCCGAATTGCAGAGGCGGATGGATAATTTCCTGATGCTCCGTTACGAATCCGAGCAGGAGATAACCGATGCGATGAACGTGGAAATCAAACAGCTTGAATACGACCGTAGACTGCTGAAAACCACCAGGGAAAGTATGCTGGACACCTACCGGGGCGAAATCAAGGAAGCCGCAAACCGGCAAAGAGCAGGCCTCGACGTGCCACAGGAGAAATCCAACGAGATTTCCCGAATGCAATCGAAGCTGGCAGAGACTGAGGTTTCTCTGAATCACCTGGAAGCGCGTGAAATGCAGATCCGCGCCGAATTCGGCAAGCAACTGGACCGGTACCGCCACCTGGAAAAGGAATGGTCCGAGGAGTCCTCGGACAGCTGAGACAACAGTGTATACGCGTTGCACAGGTTGCCACACGACACACGCCGTCAATGCGAGCCTGTTGGCCCAGGGTGGCGGTAAATATCGCTGCGGAAAGTGCCGGAAAGAGTGCAATGCACTGGATGCACTGTTCGATGAATGGCCCGGTGCCGGCGACAGGCCGCCGGCGGCAGGTGATTTACCGGTCCTCGGATTGCCCATTGACCTGGAACGTGCCCGAAAATCCAGGCTCAACCCCAATGAAGCCGCGCTGACCGGCGATGAAGATGAGGCCTTTGCGACGAAACCAGGGCCCGGAAACGGTCTGGCTCGAATTGCCTGGATTTTCCTGGCCGTTGTAATTGCCGTCATCGTGGTGTTCGCGTACATGGACTTCGAGCAAAAGTCCCTGACTGACCTGCCTTTTGTCGATTCGGCGATGACGCGACTGGGAATCAACCCTCCCCCTGAGAAACCCGAATTCCGGGACCTGGATCGGGTCAACCTGGTCAGTCGCGAACTCAGAAGCCATCCGTTCAAAGCGGACACGCTGCAACTCAATGCCACTATCGTCAACCGGGCGCCCCAGTCCCAGCCCTACCCGGACCTGGAAGTCATCTTGCTCGACTCTGCCGGAAACGCCGTTCGCCGGATGCGGTTCACCCCTTCCGATTACCTTGCCGAGGGCGCCTCACGTGATTCAGGAATGGCACCGGAAGCCTTTTTGCCGCTGAGCCTGGACTTGCCGGACCCGGGAAATGAGGCCGTGGGGTTCGAATTGGATTTCCATTAAGAAAACTGAAAATGCTGACGCAAATTACCCGGTCATTGTGGTAGGGTTAGAGGCTCCCAACCTCATCAAAGCATCAAGGTCTAAATACAACACCGATGACCACGGAACCAACCAAGAAGTCCGCCGCAGAAGTGGACTTGCCAACCCCTTTGAGACTGAGCGTACAGGAAGCCATCCGGCAATACCTTGAGGATATGGGCCACTCTCAGCCCGAATGCCTCTATCGCATCCTGATGGCTCAGGTCGAGCCTCCACTGATTGAAGAAGTCCTGCGGTTCACCCAGGGCAACCAGTCCAGAACGGCGAAAATACTGGGTATGACGCGCAACACGTTAAGGACAAAACTCCACCGTTACGACATTCCGATAGGGAATGGAAAGTACTGACAGGGAAACATGAACAAGACATCTGCTCCTGGCAAAGCGCTGGCATTGATCAGCGTTTCAGACAAAACCGGCATTATCGAATTCGCAGGCAAGCTCGTCGAAATGGGCTTCGGGCTAATGAGTACGGGCGGTACCGCGAAGGCGCTGGCCGATGCCGGCCTGCCTGTTACCGAGGTATCGGATTACACGGGCTCACCGGAAATCATGGGAGGGCGTGTCAAGACCCTGCACCCAAGGATTCACGGCGGCTTGCTGGGACGGGACGGCGTCGATGACACAGTCATGGCTCAACAGGATATCCCGCGCATCAACTTGGCGGTGATCAACCTGTACCCCTTTGAATCCGTAACCAGCAAACCCGGTTGCAGCTTCGAAGATGCCATTGAAAATATCGATATCGGCGGACCGGCAATGGTACGTTCGGCAGCCAAGAATTTCGAGGCGGTTGCCGTGGTGACCAGCCCTGAACAATATGCCGGTGTGCTGGAGAAATTACGGGCCGGCAATGGAACACTCGATCGGAAAACTCGTTTCGAATTGTCCGTCGCGGCTTTCAACCGCGTCGCCCAGTACGATGATGCGATCAGCTCCTACCTCTCCTCACGGACGCTTGATGGCGAAACCTCCGCCTTTTCGGACCAACTGAATACCTGCTTCATCAAAATGGCTGACTTGCGCTACGGGGAGAATCCTCATCAGCAGGCTGCCTGGTACCGGGATTTGTATCCGTCAGGGGGCAGCCTGGCAAGCGCAAAGCAATATCAGGGAAAGGAACTTTCTTTCAATAATATCGCAGACGCCGATGCTGCCTGGGAGTGCGTCCGGCAATTCGACGACACGGCCTGTGCCATCATCAAGCATGCCAATCCTTGCGGCGTAGCGATCGCCGACAGCCCGGGGGCAGCGTATGACCTGGCTTTTGCTACCGATGCGACTTCCGCTTTTGGAGGCATTATCGCATTCAACCGGCAACTCGACCCTGCGACCGCTGCGACAATCATCGATCGCCAGTTCCTGGAAGTACTGATTGCGCCGGCCTTTGATGAAGAGGCCCTTGCTGTGCTGGCGGCCAAGAAGAATATACGGGTGCTGCAGATTCCGGGTGGCAAGCCAACACCGCAGCGGGAGTCCAAACGCGTCGGCAGCGGACTTCTGGTCCAGACTTCTGATTTGAATCCACTGGACAGGGATGCCTGCCGGGTGGTCACGAAAAGAGAACCGGACGAACAGCAATGGCTTGACCTGCTGTTCGCCTGGAAGGTGGCCCGCATGGTGAAATCCAACGCCATCGTGTACGTCGATGGGGGGCGCACCGTGGGTATTGGTGCAGGCCAGATGAGCAGGGTGGATTCTGCGCGAATCGGGCGCTGGAAAGCCGAAGACGCCGGCTTGCCGATCAAGGGTTCGGTGATGGCTTCTGACGCCTTCTTCCCCTTCCGGGATGGTATCGATACGGCCGGTGAAGCCGGGATTTCCGCGGTCATCCAGCCCGGCGGCTCGATGCGCGATGAAGAGGTCATTGCCGCAGCCGATGAACATGGCATGGCGATGGTGTTCACCGGCATCCGCCATTTCAGGCACTGATATGAAAGTTCTGATCGTAGGCAGCGGAGGCAGAGAACATGCACTTGCCTGGCAGGCGGCCAGGTCAGACTCTATTGAAAAAGTTTTCGTGGCGCCCGGTAATGCCGGCACGGCCACGGAACCGGGTGTTGAAAATATCCCGATCGCAGCGAGTAATCTGGATGGCCTCCTGGAGTTTGCCCGGGAGCGGGGTGTCGGGCTGACCATTGTCGGGCCGGAAGACCCTTTGGTTCACGGCATTGTCGACCGTTTCAGCAAAGCAGGGCTGGCCTGTTTCGGGCCGTCCGCGGCGGCTGCTCAACTGGAGGGCTCCAAGTCATTTGCGAAAGATTTCATGGCACGGCACGGCATCCCAACCGCTGCCTATGGAAAATTTACGGAAGTGGCACCGGCCATTGAGTTCATCCGCCAACAGGGTGCTCCCATCGTGGTCAAAGCCGATGGACTGGCTGCCGGGAAGGGAGTGATCGTTGCGCAAACCACCAGGCAGGCTGAAGCTGCGGTAATGGATATGCTCGCCGGCAACGCTTTCGGCGAAGCCGGTCACCGTGTGGTCATCGAAGAATTCCTGACCGGCGAAGAAGCGAGTTTTATCGTCATGGCCGATGGAAAATGCATCCTGCCGCTAGCCACCTCACAGGATCACAAGGCTGTTGGAGATGGCGACACCGGCCCGAATACCGGCGGCATGGGCGCTTATTCGCCTGCCCCGGTCGTCGACGCGGCAATGCACCGCCGGGCGATGGATGAAGTGATCAGGCCGACCATCGAAGGCATGGCTGCAGACGGCGCACCCTTTACCGGATTTCTATATGCCGGCCTGATGATTTCGCCGGACGGTGACCCTAAAGTTCTGGAATTCAACGTCCGTTTCGGTGATCCTGAAACTCAGCCAATTCTGATGAGGCTGCGGTCCAGCCTCCCCGAACTTTGTCTCGCCGCCGTGCGCGGCCAACTGGATCGCCACAAGGCGGTGTGGGATCCGCGCGCCTGCCTCGGTGTGGTCATGGCGGCCGGCGGCTACCCCGGAGAGTACTCGAAAGGGCACCTGATCAGCGGCTTGGACAGCGAATTTCCCGGCCACGTGAAAGTATTCCATGCCGGTACATCCCTGGCAGACCATGGAGTAGTGACTTCCGGCGGAAGGGTGCTGTGCGTCTGTGCGTTGGGTGAGAATGTGACCGAAGCACAATCTGAAGCCTACCGGGCTGTTGACCAAATACACTGGGACGGCGCCTTCACCCGGAATGACATCGGCTACCGGGCGATCAAGCGCGAGCAGGAAA
The DNA here is from genome assembly GCA_024640025.1 of Chromatiales bacterium. Taxonomy (GTDB): domain Bacteria; phylum Pseudomonadota; class Gammaproteobacteria; order Xanthomonadales; family SZUA-36; genus JAHEFT01. The sequence continues at coordinate 8,871 of JAHEFT010000018.1, read as the reverse complement.
GCCCAATTGAATAGTGATGCAGTCCCGGTTGGCGCAGCCAGAGGAGCAGCTCAAATCATGAAGTCGTGCGCAGCCGCCTTCGGGCAAAGCCGGGAGCACGACTGCAGGGATGCAGGAGGTAGGGCAACGCAGGGAGCAGTTGCCGAGGGAAGCGAGACTCATTAGATGGATGTTTCGCACCTGCTGGATGAGCTAAACGAAGCGCAGCGGGATGCTGTCACGGCCAAAGACGGCCACGTGCTGGTCCTGGCTGGCGCCGGAAGCGGAAAAACCCGTGTCCTGATCCACCGCCTGGCCTGGCTGATCCAGGTCGACCACGTCTCGCCGTTGGGCGTGCTGGCCGTTACCTTCACCAACAAAGCTGCCGGAGAAATGCGCGAACGTGCGGGAAATCTGCTGCGCGTATCAACCCGCCCGCTGTGGATTGGCACGTTTCACGGCATCGCCCACCGCCTGCTCAGAATGCATTGGAAGGAAGCCGGGCTGCCCGAAGAGTTCCAGATACTGGATTCTGAAGATCAGCAGCGCCTGCTACGGCGCATTATCCGCGACGAGGGCATGGACGAAGCTCACTGGCCGGCACGCCAGGCCCAGTGGTTCATTAACGCCCGCAAGGACGAAGGCGAGCGCCCTGGCCACATTGAGCACCTCGATCATCCCGTGACCTCGACCTGGGTGCATATCTACCAGCGTTACCAGGATTATTGCAGCCGGGGCGGACTGGTGGATTTTGCGGAATTGCTGTTGCGGGCACATGAATTGTGGCTGGAGAATCCCGCTCTCCTCGATCACTACCGAAAACGTCTCCAGCACGTGCTGGTGGATGAATTCCAGGACACCAACTCGATTCAGTACGCCTGGATCCGAATGCTGGCAGGCAATACGGGACGAGTTTTCGTGGTGGGTGACGATGACCAGTCGATCTACGGATGGCGCGGCGCAAAAGTGGAAAATGTCCGGCTATTCGTCAAGGACTTTCCGGACGTAACTACCGTGCGTCTCGAGCAGAACTACCGGTCCACCGGAAATATTCTCGATGCGGCGAACGGCCTGATCGCGCACAACCAGTCGCGCATGGGTAAAAATCTATGGACTGCAGGCGAAAGCGGGAAACTGATTCAACTTTATACCGCGTTCAACGAACAGGACGAAGCACGCTTCGTGGTAGACCAGGTTCAGCAATGGCTGGACAGCGGCCGACGAGCCGACCACGGAGCCATTCTGTACCGAACGACCGCGCAATCACGGCTTTTCGAAGAGTATCTTTTGCGCGCAAATATTCCATACCGGGTCTATGGCGGCCAGAGGTTTTTCGAGCGCACCGAAGTGAAAGATGCGCTGGCTTACCTGCGCCTGGTTCACAACCCGAATGACGACGCCGCTCTCGAGCGTGTCATCAACAAGCCGACCCGCGCTATTGGAGAGAAGACCGTGTCCATGCTTCGCCTGCAGGCACGTGAGAGTGGCCTCACTCTGTGGCAGACTGCCAATGAATGTGTCTCCCAGGGTACATTAGCCGCCCGCGCCGGGACCGCCGTTACCGCGTTTATCCGGCTAATCGAGGGCATGCGGGAGCGAATGAAGGACTGGACACTGGGCAACCAGATGCAAGGCGTGATCGATGACAGCAAGCTGGCATCGCATTATGAAAAGGAGCCGCAGGAGCGGATGGAAACCCGTTTCGAGAACCTGCGCGAACTGGTCAATGCCGCCGACGCCTTTATCATTCCGCAGGAGGACGCAGATGCCGGGATGACTGAACTCCAATCCTTTCTCAGCCATGCAGCGCTCGAGGCCGGAGAAACCCAGGGGGAAAAATGGGACGACTGCGTTCAGCTGATGACCCTCCATTCCGCCAAGGGCCTGGAGTTTCCCTTGGTGTTCCTGGTTGGAATGGAAGACGGGCTTTTTCCCCACCAGCGTTCGGTGGAGGATTCGGGCGGGCGCCTGGAGGAAGAACGCCGCCTTTGCTACGTGGGCATGACACGCGCCCGCGAGCAACTTTACCTGTGCTATGCCGAGACCCGGCGCATGTTCGGCTCCGAAAATTTCTGCAGGCCTTCACGATTCATCGATGAAATGCCTTCGGAATTCCTGGAAGAAATCCGGCCAAGAACCGCCAGCCGCCAGCCCTGGGTACCGGCCAGGCCGACCCGGTCTGCCGGATTGACGCAACAGGACTGGCCTTTCAGGCTGGGGCAGGCTGTGCTGCACAAAAAGTTCGGTGAAGGGACAGTAATGGCGTTCGAGGGGTCCGGAGAACACACCCGGGTTCATGTTAATTTCCACGACGCCGGCGCCAAGTGGCTGGTGCTGGCTTATGCCAACCTCAAGGCAAACTAGAAGGACCTTACCATGAACAACCCGCAGGAACTCTTGCTGAATACCCGGCAAGGCCGCCTGGCAGGTCTGGGCTGGCGGGTAGAGGGTGCGCCGCGGGTACTGTGCCTGCACGGTTGGCTGGACAACGCGGCGTCATTTGTTCCGCTCGCCCCACTGCTGAGGCAACTTGACCTGGTGGCGCTGGATCTGCCGGGACATGGATATTCCGAACACAGACATTCAACCACTCGTTATCATTTCATTGATTACCTGTTTAACGTCGACGCGGCGCTGGACGCGCTGGGCTGGGATGATTGCCACCTGGTTGGTCATTCGCTTGGCGCTGCAATTTCAGCCGTCTATGGGGCAGGCGCACCGGAGCGGGTTCGCAGCCTTGTTTTACTGGATTCCTTGGGCCCGATTTCGGTGACGGCCGAAGGCACCGCGGACCGGTTGCGGCGCAGCCTGGTAAAAAACCGGCGCGGTAGCAGCAAGATCCGCGGGTTCGAGTCGATTGATCAAATGGTCAAGGCCCGGCGCGGCGTAACCGGCCTGTCCGAATCGGCAGCCCGTTTAATCTGCGAGCGCGCGGCACGGCAGGTTGAAAATCATTTCGAATGGCGCAGCGATCCGGCCCTCAACTGGGTTTCCTCCCTGGTCATGACCGATGAGCAGGCCATGGACCTGATGCAACACATCAAGGCCCCGGTCCTGACTTTCACCGCAACAGAAGAATCCCCATGGTCCTCCCGCGCCAAGCATGAAGCCCGGAGGCGGGCCTTGGCCCACGGAAAGCATGTATCCCTGGAGGGTCATCACCATTTCCACATGGACGATCCCGGCCGGATCGCGGAAACTATCCGGGAGTTCATCCTGGAAAATGACCAGCCCAATCAGACAACACAGAACAGAGATCACCATGAGCAAGCCGACTGAATCACCCATCAAGACCGACATCCCGGCACGTGAGCGCCTGATCTTCGCCCTCGATGTTGCCGATGCCGAACGCGCCCGGCACCTGGTAGAAACGCTCGGTGACTCGGTCGTGTTCTATAAGCTGGGGCTGGAGTTTTTTCTGTCCGGGCATTACTTCGACCTGGCAGAGGAACTCCGCGGAACAGGCAAGAAGATCTTCGCTGACCTCAAGCTCTTCGACATACCGGCTACCGTTGCTTCAGCAGTGCGTCAGCTTGCGCGGCACCGGGTCGATTTTTGCACGGTCCACGGCAATGACGGCATGCTAAAGGCCGCAGCGGAGGCCAAGGGCGACATGAAAATCCTTGCGGTAACTGCGCTGACCAGTCTGGACCAGGGCGACCTGAATGATCTGGGGTTTCAATGCGATGCACGGACACTGGTCCTGTCGCGGGCACGCCGTGCGCTGGAACTGGGTTGTGACGGCGTCGTGTCATCCGGCCTCGAAGTAGCCGCACTGCGTGAATCGGTCGACCATGCGCTGATAACCGTGTGCCCGGGCATCCGTCCGGTCTTCAACGATGAAGTACCCGCTGAGGATGATCAACAGCGCATAGCAACACCCGGCAGCGCGATTGCAAACGGCGCCGACTACCTGGTCGTCGGCCGGCCGATCCGGGACGCTGCCGACCCGCGCGCCGCCGCCGAAACCATTCAGCAACAAATCGCCGCAGTCCTTCCCCAGGGTCTGGTTTGACCACCCAGGTAAAGGTGTGGGGCCGGCTACCTGCTGGCAGGACCATATCACGCCGGGAGCGTGTTACGAGCGGACAGGGATGTGTTCCAGCGTGTCCTGACAGCAGGTAGCCGGTTCCACACCGGGTTCAAAGTGCCTTCGCCAGTCCGGCAAGGAGTTTGATTGCCGGCAATGCCGGCTCCCACTGACCATCCACGGCTGTATTCGCCCCCACGAATAAGTGCTTGCAAAAGCTAATCTTCTGCATTACGATACGCCCGTAACCTTATAATAATGAATGAAAACAAGACTGGTGACCTGCATAGCAAATATCAGCTAAGCGAATTTACGATCCTCTCCGGCTCTGCCGGATTTCCGGGCGGGTACACTACCAGCCCGGATTTTTTTTGTGCGTTTCAATTAGAATAGTCCGTCTAACCCCCAACAAGTGTTTAATGGACCTTCCCGGATGAACACGATCAATCCCGAAATCGGTTTTTTCGCCAAGCTGAGGCTGCAGTGGTTTCTGCTGTTGCGGGCCATTTTGCACATTTGGGTCAAGGCGCGAACCTTACCGCAGCCTTTTGACGATCTGCAGCTCGATCTCGAAAAACCGGTCTGCTACATCATCGACTCCTATGCCCTCTCCTCGCTGTTGATCCTCGACCGTTCCTGCCAGGAAATGGGGCTGCCCCGGCCCCTCTGGCCCCTGCAGGCCAAGGGTGTGCAGGTTCCGCGTTCCTACCTGGCATTGCGACGCAAGAAGGGCCTGTTCATTCGCCGTACCGAAGTGCGCAGCCATTCCGAGACCCTCAAACAGCTGGTCGAAAACGTGTGCGACGGAAAGGCCGATGACATCAACCTGGTTCCGGTAACCGTGTTGATCGGCCGTGCGCCTGACAAGGAAACCGGACTGGCAAAGATTTTCTTCACCGAATCCTGGGATCTTGGCGGGCGCATCTGGCGTTTTCTCAATTCCCTGGTTAATGGCCGGCATACCATGGTGCAGTTCAGCAGCCCCATTTCATTGCAGGCCCTGGCTGACGAAGGACTGGGTGCTCCCCGCAGCCTGCGCAAGGTCTCCAGGATTCTCAGGGTACATTTCCAGAGGGTGCGCAGCGCGGCGATCGGACCTGACCTGTCCCACCGGCGAACCGTGGTTGATGCTGTCCTGCGCAGTCCTCCAGTCAGGGCAGCCATCGAAGAGCAGGCACGCAAAAGCAAGACCAGTGAGTACAAGGCTTGGAAGCAGGCACGGAAAGACGCGTTTGAAATCGCTGCCAATTATTCCTACGCCTTCGTGCGGGTAGCCTATTTTGCCCTCAAGTGGTTCTGGACGAGGATTTACGACGGCGTCGAATTGCAGCACTTCCGCAAGTTCCAGGAACTGGCTCCGAATTACGAAATCATATATGTGCCCTGCCACCGCAGCCATATCGACTACCTGCTGGTCTCCTATTTCGTCTACTTCAACGGGCTGGTGCCGCCGCACATCGCAGCGGGTGTCAACCTGAACCTGCCGCTTGTCGGACGCTTCATTCGCAAGGGCGGCGCCTTTTTCCTCAGGCGCAGCTTTCGGTCGCAAAAGCTCTACTCGGCAGTTTTCCACGAGTATCTCGCCCGAATTCTCTCAAATGGAACCTCGATCGAATATTTCATCGAAGGTACGCGAAGCCGAACCGGCCGCCTGCTGCAGCCCAAGGGCGGCATGCTTTCAATGACGGTTCGCAGTTACCTCCGCACACCGGTCAGGCCGATCATGTTCCAACCCATTTACGTGGGTTACGAGCGGCTGGTTGAAGGCAACAGCTACCTGGCGGAATTATCGGGACAGAAGAAAAAATCGGAATCGCTCGGAGATTTATTCAAGGTTTTCGGCATACTCAAACAACGCTACGGCAAGGTGCATGTGAGCTTTGCAGAGCCAATCTTTCTGGATGAAATGCTGGATCAGCACGCTCCGCTGTGGCGTGAAGAGGCCGCGGAATCCGACGAAAAGCCGGCATGGCTTGGATCACTGGTCGACCAGCTGGGACAAGAAATCATGTCCGGTATCAACGAAGCGACCCACGTGAACGCCATCAACCTGCTGGCTGTGATCCTGTTGACTACCCGTAAGCTGGCCATGAGCCGGGATGACCTGCTGAAGCAACTGGAACTGTACCTTGGCCTTCTCAACCATTGTCATTACTCCGACCGTATCACCTTTACCGAAAAGTCAGCTGAAGAAATCATCGGCTACGGCATCGAACTCGGCGTTGTCGAGAACCGGGAGCATCCGCTTGGCGATATCATCGCCGTTGCTCCTGCCCAGTCCATTCTGCTCACTTATTTCCGTAACAATGTTTCTCACCTGTTGGCTGTGCCCTCGTTAATCGCGAGTTGTTTTTTGAACCGGAACAGTATCGGGGTGGAGCAACTGCACCGCATCACCCTGTCGCTTTATCCCTTCCTGAAGGCTGAACTTTTTCTGCCCTGGGATGAAGATGGCTTCAAAAAAGCAGTGGATGACCACGTTTCCTGGTTGGTCGAAAATCGCCTGCTGTCGAAAAATGCGGAAGGCAATGTGCTGCGTTGCCCGAAAGGCGGCGGTCAGAAGGAACTTCAGCTGCGGGTCATGGGGCACTCGCTGTTGCAAACGTTCGAGCGCTATTTCATTACTGTTGCCATCCTGGCCAAAAACGGTTCAGGCACGCTGACCCGTGGCGATCTGGAACGCCTCTGCTACCTGACGGCGCAACGAATATCCCAGCTCAATGAATTCGCGGCGCCCGAATTTTCCGACCGGAACCTGTTCAGGCAATTCATTGTTTTGCTTCGGGATGAAGGTGTGCTGACGACCAATGCCGATGAGAAACTGGAATTCAACGAAATGCTGCGGCAGATCAGTAACGACGCCAAGTTCATTCTGAGCAAGGAAATCCGGCACGGTATCCTGCGGGTCGCCCCCCAGGTGCTCAGGCATCCAGATCCGGAATGAGCTGGGATTCGAGATAAGCGATCCAGTCTTTCAGTTTTAACTTGCGCTTTTTGAGGCGTCGCAGGCTCAATTGATCCACACCGGGATCTTCCGACAGACGCAGGATAGCCGCATCCAGATCACGATGTTCTTCCTTGAGTTCGGCGATCAGGTGGACGATCTCGCCCGGATCCATACTGTTATTGTTCACGATACAAGGATAGTACAGATTTGACGTAGAATGCGCGGATGATTACTGCAAAACAACGATATTCCGACAATAAGCTGGCCAAACGCCTGCAGCGGAACACCGCGCAGGCCATCACCGACTTCAACATGATCGGTGAGGGCGACCGCGTGATGGTTTGTCTTTCCGGCGGCAAGGATTCGTTCACCATGCTGGATGTCCTCATGGCGCTGCAAAAGCGCGCACCGGTGCATTTCGAGCTGATCGCTGTCAATCTCGACCAGAAACAACCCGGTTTCCCGGAACACGTCCTGCCCGAATACGCGAAACAGATCGGCGTCCCGTTTCATGTCATCGAACAGGACACCTACCGGGTCGTGAAACGCGTCATCCCGGAAGGCAGAACAACCTGCAGCCTGTGTTCGCGCTTGCGGCGGGGGGCGCTGTACCGGTTCGCAGGCGAGAACGGGATTACCCGGATCGCGCTCGGCCACCACCGTGACGACATCATCGAAACGCTGTTTCTTAACCTGTTTTACGGCGGACGGATCAAGGCTATGCCGCCCAAGCTACTGACCGATGATGGCGAACACATAGTGATTCGGCCTCTGGCCTATTGCAGCGAACAGGACATCATGCGTTACGCCGACAGCCGGTCGTTCCCGATCATCCCATGCGACCTGTGCGGGTCGCAGCCCAATCTCCAGCGCCAGGCGATCAAGGAAATGCTCAAGCTCTGGAAAAAGAAACATCCTGGCCGGATCGAGAATATTTTCCGCGCGATTGCAAACGTTTCTCCATCACAGCTGGCCGATCGCGAGCTGTTCGACTTCATCAACCTTGGAGCAGAAAACCCATGGACAGACGAAAATTCGTCAAAACTGCGGGTATTGCAGGGCTAGCCGGAACGGCCGGTCTCCTGACGGCATGCGGTAAGCCGGCCGACACGGCAAACTGCGAAGACAACGGTGCGGCCGGGTCTTCAGAAACTTTCGAGTGGAAAATGGTGACTACCTGGCCGAGGGATTTTCCGGGCCTGGGCACCGGCGCCAATTACCTGGCAAAAATCATCGGTGAGATGAGCGGCGGGAGGCTGACCATCAAGGTCTATGGCGGCAACGAGCTGGTACCCCCTTTTGAAGTGTTCGACGCCGTTGAACGGGGCACGGCCGAATTGGGGCATGGCGGCGCCTATTACTGGAAAGGCAAAATTAAAGCCTCGCCGTTTTTTTCAGGTGTGCCTTTTGGAATGACGGCGAGCGAACTCAATGGCTGGTTTTACTATGGTGGTGGACTGGAGCTCTATCACGAGGCCTACGCCCCGTCTGGGGTCATTCCTTACCCCATCGGCAATTCGGGCACTCAAATGGGTGGCTGGTTCAACAAGGAAATCAACAGCGTTGACGACCTCAAGGGGTTGAAAATGCGCATACCCGGTTTCGGCGGTGAAGTCCTCAAACGAATCGGCGGCACTCCCGTCAATATTGCCGGTGCGGAACTGTTCACCGCGTTGCAAAACGGAACGATCGACGCCACCGAGTGGGTGGGTCCCATGAACGACCTGGCCTTCGGCCTGTTCCGTGCAGCCAGGTATTACTATTACCCCGGCTGGCACGAGCCCGGCACTGCGTTGGAATGCCTGATCAACGCCGAGGCCTTTGCGGCGCTGCCGTCCGATCTGCAGGCCATGGTGGTCACGGCCTGCAAAGCCGCGAACATGGACATGCTGTCGAATTTCGAAGCCAAAAACGG
>JAHEFT010000017.1 GCA_024640025.1 Chromatiales bacterium | reverse complement strand
ATCGGCGTCTCATCTCTATGGCACGCTTCCTGTTGATGTAAGCTGTATGGCAATTATTGACCGGGCTTTTCCAATAGAATGACAGGCCCGGCACACCATCTGGTTTTGAGTCAGAGTCTGTCAATTTCCTTAATCTGAGAGAGAAGGGTAAAAGAATGATGTCTTCAAATCCTGGTATGAGAGTACTCCGGGGGCTGTTGCTTACCGGTGCCTGCCTGGTCGGTTCAGCTACCGCATGGGCGCAGGAAAACAAACCCAACATCCTGATCATCTGGGGTGACGATATCGGGGTCTACAACATCAGTGCCTACAACGACGGCGCCATGGGTTACCGCACCCCCAATATCGACCGTATAGCTGCTGAAGGTGTGCGGTTTACTGATTACTATGGCGACCAGAGCTGCACAGCCGGCCGCTCGTCCTTTATAACGGGGCAGTCGCCACTCCGGACCGGACTCAGCAAAGTGGGTTTGCCTGGTGCCGATATCGGTTTGCAGGACCGCGATGTGACCCTGGCGACCCTGTTGAGGTCGGAAGGTTATGCGACCGGCCAGTTCGGAAAGAACCACCTGGGTGACAAGGATGAATTCCTGCCAACAGCCCACGGATTCGACGAATTTTTCGGCAATCTTTATCACCTGAATGCCGAGGAGGAACCCGAAGATGCGGATTACCCGACCCAGCCGTGGTTCAAGGCTAAATTCGGCCCGCGGGGCGTGATCCATTCCTACGCTGATGGCGCTATTGAGGATACCGGCCCCCTGACGCGCAAGCGCATGGAAACCGTGGACGAAGAATTTCTCGCGGCAAGCCTGGACTTCATGGATCGCGCAGTGGCTGCCGACAAGCCGTTTTTTGTGTGGTTCAACGCGACCCATATGCATTTCCGCACCCACACCAAGCCGTCTGATGTCGGCCGATCCGGACAGGGGCCTTATAACGACACGATGATGGGGCATGACGATACGGTTGGCGTGCTCCTGAACAAGCTGGATGAGCTGGGCATTGCGGACAATACCATCGTGATGTATTCCACCGACAACGGCGTGCACTTCAATACCTGGCCGGATTCGGGAATCACACCGTACCGAAGCGAGAAAATGAGTAACTGGGAAGGCGCGTACCGGGTGCCCGCCATGGTGCGCTGGCCGGGTCGGATTCCAGCGGGCATCGTGTACAACGATATCATGAGCCACCTGGACTGGGTACCGACCCTGATGGCGGCCGCCGGCGACCCTGACATCATCGAATCGCTGAAAGCAGGGAAGACGGTTGATGGAAAGCAGTACAGGGTTCACCTCGATGGCTACAACTTCCTGCCTTACCTGACAGGCGAGGTGGAGCACGGTCCACGGCAGGTGTTTCACTACCTGGAAGACTCGGGGATGCCCGTCGGTGTTCGTGTGGGAGACTGGAAGCTGGTTTACGCGGAACAGCGTGCCCAGACCCTGGCCCTGTGGGCCGAGCCGATGGTGGTGCTCAAGATGCCGAAGATTTTCAATCTGCGCCGTGACCCGTTCGAACGTGCCGATCACAATTCCAATACGTATTGGGACTGGGTGATCACCAAGGCGCCCCATATATACCTGGGACTGGCCACGACCACTCAATTCCTGCAGACATTCGGAGAATATCCGCCCAGCCAACGGGCGGATTCATGGTCGGTCGACAAGTTGACCGAACGATTCATGCAGAGCCAGGAGTAAAGCTCCGGGGTTTCTCATCGCTGTCCGCTCCCCGTTTAGGGAGCGGAAATGACGTGAAAAACTCGCTTCTAGGCCGAGGTGCCGTAGGCAATCAACGCATCCGCGACTTTCCTGAAGCCCGCGATGTTGGCGCCGCGAAGGTAATCCACGTATCCGTCGGGTTCCGAGCCGTATTCCACGCAACGCTCATGGATGCCTCTCATGATGTCGCCCAGGTGCTGGTTGAGTTCCTTGCGGCTCCACGACATGCGCATGCTGTTCTGCGCCATCTCCAGGCCGGAAACGGCGACGCCTCCGGCATTGGCGGCCTTGGGGCAGCCATAAAGGATCCTGGCTTTACGGTAAACGGCAATGGCGTCGGCGTCGGAGCCCATGTTAGCGCCCTCCGCGACCCCCTCGCAGCCATTCCTGATCAGGGTTTCAGCTTCATCACCGTTGATTTCATTCTGGGTTGCGCAAGGAAATGCCAGATCACAGGGGACAGACCAGGGCCGTTCGCCCGGATAGTGCCTGACGCCGAATTCATCGGCATACTCGGAAATCCGGCCGCGACGTTTTTCCTTGAGGTCCTTGACCCAGGCCAGTTTTTCCTGGGTGATCCCGTCCGGGTCATGGATAAAGCCGCCTGAATCGGACAATGTCACCGGCTTGGCGCCGTGCTGAATCAATTTTTCTGTGGCGTAAATGGCGACGTTGCCGGACCCGGATACCAGGCAGGTCTTGCCTTCGATACTCTTTTTCTGGTGACGAAGCATATCCTCCATAAAGTAGACCGTTCCATAGCCGGTGGCTTCAACGCGAATCTCGCTGCCGCCAAACGACAGGCCTTTGCCGGTCAACACGCCGGTAAACGTATTGCTGAGGCGTTTGTACTGGCCGAACAGGTAACTGATTTCGCGCGCGCCCACCCCGATGTCACCGGCGGGAACATCCGTGAAGGGGCCAATATGGCGGTACAGTTCATTCATGAAAGATTGGCAGAAACGCATAATTTCGCCGTCTGATTTTCCTTTTGGATCGAAGTTGGCCCCGCCCTTGGCGCCGCCCATGGGCAGTCCGGTCAGGCTGTTCTTGAAAACCTGCTCGAATGCGAGAAACTTGAGAATGCTGAGATTGACGTTCGGGTGGAAACGCAGGCCGCCTTTGTAGGGGCCGATTGCATTACTGTGCTGAACACGATAGCCCTTGTTGACCTGGAAACGTCCGTTATCGTCTTCCCAGGTGACACGAAAAATGATGATCCGGTCCGGCTCGGTCATGCGTGCTGAAAGGTTGTGCCCCTGGTAAGCCGGGTTCTGGCTCACCCAGGGAAACACATCATGCGCCCATTCACCTACCGCCTGCTGGAATTCCTTTTGCGCCCGGTTGCGATGCCTTACGCCTTCCATGAAATTGGTAATCGAACCTGCTGTGTTATTCCTCATTTCTCATACCACCCTGATCAATTGGTCCAAAACGGAATCGGGCCGTTCGGCCAAAAGTGCGTGGCCGGAGCCCTCCAGAACAACTTTCTCAGCTTGTGGTAACGCTTCGGCTACCTTCATCGCCGAGCGGACGGGCGTAAGCATGTCACGCTCGCCCAGTATCAGGAGGGCGGGGCATTTCACCAAGGCTGCATGCTCCATCCCCCCGAGATATTCATTACAGGCTTTCAGATCGCTGTAGATGACGCCCGGCCGGGCGTTTTCCAGCAGGCGCAGGCCATGCCCCAACATCCAGTTTCCGGGGGTCGCGTTTCCGCCGAGCTGAGCGGATTTGCTGAAACCCCAGAAATTCAGCATCTCTATCGCCTCGTGACTGTTCTCCTTCGCCTTCTCGAGTAAATATTCTGAAACCGGCATCGGCACCGTGGTGGCGACCAATGCGATCGCTCGAACGCGTTGCGGTTGCTGCGCGGCGGCTGCGATCGCTACCAGCGAACCCAGGCTGTGCCCGACAATAGCTGCGCGAATTATTCCTGTTGCATCGAGCACCGCGATCAGCCAGCCCGCTATCGCTTCGATGGACTCCAGGGGCGGTCCGCCGGAGCGACCATGCCCGGGCAGGTCCACCGCGAGTACATTGCGATCATGCCGTGCAAAATAGCGGGTTGGCAACACCCAAATGCTGTGGTCTTGACCTGTGCCATGTACGAATATCACGGTCTCTTTTTTGGGGTCTGGAACGCGGTTTCCGGTCGCCACGAAGACGTCATGGCCATTGATCTGCAGTTGCATCTATTTACCCGTTCCTATGCTTTTTGGGATGCTTTCAGGCCATGCGCGATATCGTCGATCAGGTCATCGATATTTTCGATCCCCACCGATATTCGAACCAGGCCTTCAGAGATACCTGCGGCTTTCAACGCTTCGGCATCCATGCGGTGGTGGGTGGTGCTGGCCGGGTGGATGACCAGGGTCTTGGCGTCACCGATATTGGCCAGGTGGGAAACCAGTTGGAGCTTCTCTATGAAACGCTGCCCCGCTTTCCGTCCTCCCTTCACACCGAAACTGAAAACGGCGCCGCAACCCCTGGGTAATAACTTCTTAGAAAGTTCATGGTCGGGATGTCCGGTGAGCTCCGGGTAGACTACCCACTCAACGGCCTCGTGCTGGTCAAGGTACCGGACCAGCTTGCGCGTGTTGTCGACGTGTTTCTCCATCCGCAAGGGCAGGGTTTCCATGCCCTGCAGGATCAGAAAGGAGGTCATCGCGCTCATGCAGGCGCCAAAATCACGGGCACCCTCCTTGCGGGCCCTGGTAATAAAGGCGGCCGGGCCGAATTCCTCGGCAAAATCGAGGCCGTGAAATCCTTCGTAGGGTTCAGTGAGTGTAGGAAACAGGCCCGAAGCTTCCCAATCGAACACACCGCCGTCCACCAACAGTCCACCGATCACCACGCCGTGGCCGCTCAGGAACTTGGTTGCTGAATGCATCACGATATCGGCGCCCAGGTCGAACGGCCGGCACAGGTACGGCGTGGTGAACGTGGAGTCGATCATCAGCGGCAGACCGGCCATGTGCGCCACGTTGGCGACCCGGGGAATATCCAGCACTTCAAGGCCCGGGTTCCCCAGCGTTTCGCCAAACAGCAGTCGCGTGTTGGGACGGATTGCCGCTTTGAAAGCTTCCGGATCGCGAGGATCGACGAATGTCGTATCAATACCGAAACGCGGCATGGTATACGCCAGCAGGTTGTGTGTGCCGCCATACAGGGATTGGGAAGAGACGATGTGAGAGCCTGCGCCCATCAAGGTTGCTATAGCCAGGTGCATGGCAGCCTGCCCGCTGGCGGTGGCAATCGCGCCGACGCCGCCTTCCAGAGCGCTGATGCGCTCTTCCAGCACCGCGTTGGTCGGATTGGAAATCCTGGAATAGACGTGGCCCGTGCGTTCGATGTTAAAAATGGAAGCGGCCTGGTCAGTGTCTTTGAACACGTAGGAAGCGGTTTGATAAATGGGCGTCGCCCGCGCACCTGTAGTCGTGTCGGGGCGCTGTCCAGCGTGCAGGCTCAACGTTTCCATCTCGTAGGATTTTATCTTGGTCATTTGGTTTTACCTTTTCAGCTTTTACCGATCCCCGGAGGAATGATTTTCTCAGCCGGGAACCAGGGCGCTTCGACGACCATCGCGTTCCTCGGACCGTCCGGGCACGTGACAACCAGGTGCGAGCCCGGAGATGTAGATGATGCCGGGACGTTAGCCCAGCCGATGTTTCTTTCAAGTCGCGGTGACCACACGCAACGACTCACGTGGCCGGTACGCTCTCCGTTTTCAAGAATTTGCCAGTAACTCTCGTTGTGGCTGATGGGTTCGCCCTCGATCTCGATGCCTACCAGCCGGCGGAAGTTTCCTGCTGCCCTGATCCGGCGCAATGCCTCACGGCCGATGAAGTCAGCCTTTTTATCCAGGTTGACCAGGCGATCAAGACCAAACGTGTAGGGGTTGTCCTCGCGGCGGATGTCAGAAACATACGACAACAGCCCTCCTTCGATACTGCGAATCGTGTTGGGGGCTGCGGGTGCGATATTGAACTCCTCGCCGGCTTTCATTACGGAATCCCATAATTCGTTGCCGTGAATATGGTCCTCCAGGTACAACTCGTAGCCCAGTTCACCGCTCCATCCGGTGCGGCTGAGTGCCACTTTGAGGCCGTTCAAATCGGTTTCGATGACATGGTAATAACCCAGGTCAAGCGCTGCCTGGCCAAACAGCTTGTAAGCAACATGCGGCGATTTGGGTCCCTGAAGCTGCAACGGACAAATATCACCTTCCGAGACTTTTACATTCATGCCGGACCGGGTGGCGATGCCCTGGGCCCAGAGAATCACATCGCCGTCGCCGGGTGACAGCCAGTACTCGTTCTCACGCATGTGCATCAGGACCGCATCATTGACGATGCCGCCGTCATTATCGGTCAAAAGCACATAGAGGCAGCGATGGGAAGGACAATTTGAAAGATCCCTGGGCGTCAGCAATTCCATGAAGACCCTGGCATCAGGCCCGCGAACCAGTATCTGCCGCTGGCAGGAGACGTCCCAAAGCGTGACGTCTTTGACCAGGCTCCAGTATTCCGAAACCGGGTCACCGTAGTGCGTCGGCATGTACATGTGGTTGTAAACCGTAAAGGCCCTGGCGCCACAGCGAATGGTCGCGTCGAAATAGGGTGATTTTCGAACCCTGGGGCCGATGCTGATCATGGGGCTGTTTGTGGGTGTGCTGTGGTTTTTGTCGTTGTTCACGGGTTCCTGGTAACTCATTGGTCAGATTTCAGGCCTGAAGCATCGATTGCCGCGATCACAGCACCAGGGTCGCCCGGGGAAAGGAGATTGATACCGGAAACCCCGGGAAGTGCCGCGTATTCTTTCATCAGCCCTGCACAGATATCAATTCCCTCCTGCACGGGATCGGTGGAATTTTCCAGGCGGTCGATCAACGCACCGGGAATCAGTACATTTCTCTGGTTTTCAGCCAGCCAACGCGCCGTATCCGCAGAAGGGAGCGGCGCCAGCGTGACAACAACCGAGTACTTCCAGGTTAACCTGGCCGCGACCAACCCTTGCATATACCCGCGCAGCAGTTTCAGGTTAAAACATGGCTGGGTCTGCAGGAAGCGGGCGCCAGCGGAGGCGCGGGCCCGCAAGGAGTCGGCAGTCCAGCCTTGCTCTGGCGCAAATACCGTGGCGCCGGTTCCGATGATGAATTCATGAGCGGTCTCGGACCAGTCTTCCTCGTTCATGCTCTGCGCCATGGCCACCAGTTCAGGGCAGGTGACTTCAAAAACCGGTTTGGCGTTGAGAGCGTTTTCCTCGGGAAGAGCACTACCATTGATCAAAACAAGGGTGCTGACGCCCAGTGCCCGCAGGCCCAGTAAGTCACTCTGCAAGGCAATACGATTACGGTCACGGCAGGAAAGCCTGGGAACCGGGTCGATTCCCTGCCGGATCAGCAGGGCGGCCAGCGCCAGCGGAGCGACCTGGGCCCGGTCACCGGGGCTTTCTGTTACCTGGATGGCATCCGCAGACCCGGACAGCAGTTCAGCTTGTCGCAGTGCTTCGTCAACCGTTGTGTCACGGTGAAGAGAAAGTTCGGCAGTGATCGGGAACCCTGTTCCCTGCAGCTTTTCTCTGAAAGTTTTCAACGGGGGTCCCAATTCACGATATTGCGGGCCATGCGGGCCCGGTCTCTGCACGAACGAATTTTGGCGGTCTTTCCATGCCGCTAGTTTAGCCGTCCATGCAGTACATTTCCTGTCCACGTTCATGACGGGAAAATGTTATCTTTTAACGCGCCAAATGCGGGCCAAAATAACATGCTGAAAAACCCGGATAGTCGCCTCTTATTCGCCCTTGTCGCAATTGTTTTTTTTGCCGGGATGATTTCATCACGCGTCCAAACGGCTGGCGGGCGCGTGGTGATCAACGACATCAAGATCCCGACCCAGAACGGACAGTGGGTGGCAGGCGACCTGTTCAAACCACGCTCAGCCACCAGTGAAAATCCTGCGCCGCTGGTGGTGGTCGTTCCCGGCTTCCAGCGCTCCAGGGAGGCGCTGGCCAATATCTCGATCGAGCTGGCCCGCCGGGGTATCGTGGTCATCTCGATTGACCCCTATGCGCAGGGACGCTCGAGCACTTCCCTGAGCCGCATGGCCGCAACCACCGAGGGTTATGGCATGTTCGCTGTTGTGGACTACGCGGCAGGGACTGACAACCTGAATTATGTCGACAAAGGCCGGATCGGAACGACGGGCCATTCGGCAGGCGGTAACGCAGCCATTCGCGGCGCCAGCTATTTCGGCAGACAGGCGCAGCTCAGCGGCGGGCTCAGCAAGCTGCATTCCGTTTTCGTGTCCGGTTACGTGCTGACGCTTACCGAGGACGTTCTGCGCGATGTCCGCTCCAACATAGGCGTGAGTTACGCCTTTTACGATGAAGGCGCTTATCGTAACGAGTTGAAGAACGGAGATATGCGGGTAGCACCCGAGGCTCTGCGCGTGGTCAACCTGGGCCGGGCGCCGGGAATGCCGGCGATCACCGAGGTGGAGCTGGGACAGTATTACGGCGAGCCCGGGAACAGGACCCAGCGAGTCATTCACAACGAACGGATTATTCACCCGTTTCAGCCCTACATGCCGGAGGCCACGGCCAACCAGTTAGAGTACTTCGAGCGCGTGTTCGGTCTGGACAGCGGCCTGTCGAGCCGTGACCAGGTCTGGTACTGGAAGGAACTGCTGGGCGCCATTTCACTGATTGCGGCACTGGTTTCGCTGATCCCGCTATCCCGGATACTGTTGCAAGCCCCTTATTTTTCGCCCCTTGTGAAGCCGTTGCCGCCGGCTCTACCTCGCCCCAGGGGCCGGGGCAGGGCGATTTTTTGGGGCCTATTTGTCTTCGCGGCTCTGGTGGCCTGTTTTTCCTATATCCCGATGGCCGAGTTGTCCCAGCAACTGTTTGTCGATGCATCGAGCCGCCAGATGACCTGGTTTTTCCCGCAAAGAATGAATAACGCGGTCATGCTCTGGGCTGTTTTGAACGGGTCCCTGGGCTACCTGCTGTTTTTCCTCAGTTACCGGTTTTACGGAAATCGGCATGGGGTCAGACCGGAAATGTGGGGCGCACGCATCAGCCGGCCTCTGCTGTTCAGGACTTTTTTATTGGCCCTTACGCTGTTTTTCTACTACTTCCTGTTGGTTTTCCTGGACTATTTCCTGTTCCACGTGGACTACAACTTCCTGTTCATGGGCGTGCGGGTTTTCCGTCCGGAATTGCTGGTGCTGCTGGGCATGTATGTCCCGTTCTTTTTCATCTTCTTCCTGTCCAATTCCCTGCGGGTTAACGGCGCAATGCGTTTTGAGGGTGATCCGGAATGGAAGGGTATGCTGTTATCCGGCGTGGCCAATTCACTGGGGCTTTTCCTGATCGTCCTGGTCCAGTACATCGCGTTCGCGGTCACCGGAACGGTGTACTGGACCGATGGATGGCTTTACGTGAACCTGCTGTTCGCCGTGGTGCCGATGATGTTCGTGCTTCCGTATTTCAACCGCTACTTCTTCAGGGTGACAGGAAGTATCTACCTGGGCCCCATGGTAACCTGCCTGATTTTCATCATGGTGCTGATATCCAATACGGTTTTTTACCTGCCGCTGTGAACGAGTCTGCAAAACATTCGGATATCATGGCAGGCATTCATCGAGGTTCTGGATTTCATGATTCCATTTGAGAGCATAGCCGTCTTCTTTGCCGCGTCCGTCGCATTGGCGCTGGCGCCGGGACCCGACAATATCTATGTGCTCACTCAATCGGCGATCCAGGGCAAGGCGGCAGGGCTTTACGTGACGCTGGGGCTGTGTACCGGACTCCTGGTGCACACCGCGGCGGTTTCCCTTGGCGTAGCCGCTATATTCGCCACTTCCGCGGTCGCTTTCAACGCGTTGAAGTTTATTGGCGCCGGGTACCTTGTGTATCTCGCCTGGCAGGCGTTCAGGGCGGGTGCAACTGACATCCTGAAAGAAAGAAATACGGCGATCCCGTCGCACCACCTGTATGCGCGCGGTGTGGTCATGAATGTTACTAACCCGAAAGTAGCCATTTTTTTTCTGGCCTTTCTGCCACAGTTTGCCGATCCTTCGCGCGGCTCACTGCCCCTGCAACTTGTGTTGTTTGGCGCCATCTTTATCGTGGCTGCGTTGTTGGTGTTTGGTTCGATCGCCTGGTTTGCCGGTTTCCTGGGTGAGCGCTTGGGCAAGTCACAGCGGGCACAAGTCATCCTGAACCGTATCGCCGGAACGATTTTCGTGGGGCTGGCGCTGAAGTTGGCGACCTCTGCGCGTTAGTGGCTCAGCGGGACATAGACCTACACCCATTCACGTGTTGCCTGTATGATCATGGCTCAATCAACTGGCGCCAAGGAGCGAGAATAGATGGGTGAACAACCCGGTCAGTCCTCAATAGGTGGTTTGTGGGCAGAATTGAAACGCCGGAGAGTGGTTCGGGTCATCGTTCTGTACGCCATCGCCGGCTGGTTTGTCATCGAAGTAGCCTCCACGGTTTTACCCAATCTGAACCTGCCGGACTGGACCTCGACCCTGGTTACCGTGTTGGTTGTGTTGGGGTTTTTCATCGCCATCATGCTGGCCTGGGCATTCGACATTGGTCCGGGAGGCGTACACCGTGACTCCGGGCCGCCTGCTGAGACAAATCAACACCGGCTCAGCGAACAATCGTCCCCTGAACCCGCGACAGCCCCACCCGCTGCTCGCGCAGCCCCAGCTGAAATTGACCACCGTAAGTCCATCGCTGTTTTGCCCTTTGTCAACATGAGCGGTGATGTCGAAAACGAATATTTCAGCGACGGGATATCCGAGGAAATACTGAACCTGTTGGTCAAGCTGCCGGAACTGCGGGTGGCTTCAAGAACCTCATCGTTCATTTTCAAGGGCAAGGAAGTCAGCATTCCCCAGGTGGCGAAAGAATTGCGGGTCAGTTCAGTGCTGGAAGGCAGTATTCGACGGGCGGGAGATCGCGTGCGTATCACGGCCCAGTTGATTGATGCGGGCAGCGATTCCCACCTGTGGTCAGAAACTTATGACCGGGAGATGAAGGACGTGTTCGCCATCCAGGACGACATTGCCCAAAGCATCACCGACGCCCTGCAGCTTACCCTTTCGCCGAAAGAGCGTCGGGCCATTCAGAATGTCGCCACCTCGGACGCCAGGGCCTACGATTTTTACCTGCGCGGCCGAAGCTATATGTACACCATGACGCAGCGTGACTATGAGCATGCCATCGGTATGTTCAACCAGGCGATCGCATTGGATGCCAAGTATGCGCTGGCCTACGCGGGGATTGCAGACGCTTATTCGCACATGTTCCGGTATGCGGACGCCAGCCATGAGAATGCGGAAAACGCCAGGCAAGCCAGTGAAAAAGCCATTGCCCTGGATCCTGACTCTGCTGAAGCGCGCGCCTCACGCGGCTTGGCGATGTTCATCAGCGAAGAATACACCGAGGCCGAGCAGGAATTTGGCAAGGCAATCGAACTCAATCCAAACCTGTTCGAGGCTTACTACTACTCGGGGTTGGCATTCACCTCGCAAGGCGACTTTGATCGGGCCGTCGGTATGTACAAGAAAGCGATGGAAGTCAGTCCGACTGATTATCAGCCGGCTGTTTTTCTGGGCCAGGCATACCACTCGCTCGGCAAAAGACATGAAGAGATGAAAGCGCGCCTCTATTCGATCGACCTGATCGAACGTCACCTCATAATGAATCCGCATGACACCAGGGCCCTGTGCATGGCTGCCAATCAACTGAGTAACGTCGGTGAATTGGACAGGGGAATGGCGATGGCCGAGGAAGCGCTGTCGCGTGAAGAGAATGAACCGCTGGTGCTCTACAACATCGCCTGTTTTTTTGCCATGAGCGGGGACTCTGAGCGCGCACTTGAATTGCTCGAACGCGCCGTTGAAAGCGGCTGGGGCGACCGTGCCTGGCTGGAGACAGACAGCGACCTGGATTCTTTGCGTAAAGACAAGCGATTCCAGGCTTTGCTCGACCGTATTCACTGACCCCTGGCGGCCCGCCTCCCGGGATTTTGTTCGTTCATTTGCACTGTGACTGCAGATTTACATTGCTCGAATTGAAAAAATCGTGTAACATATTGATTAATAAATACATATACGGCCCACCAAATACTTTCCAGGAGAATAGCCATTAGCATCAAGCAAGGAGATGACGTCCACCACCCCATCCACGGAATCGGTAAGGTTCAATCCATTCGCAAGAGAAGTTTTTCAGGAGAAAAGGAAACCACGTTTGCACAGGTTTTTTTCGAACGTGAGGGTCTGACGCTGATGTTGCGCGAAGAAGATCTTGCAGAGACTGTTCGCAAACCCATCAGCGCCACCGAGGCAAAGCAGTTGCTGGACCATCTCGACGGATGGGACGGGAACGTCAGGAAAGAGTGGAAATCCCGCGCTAATGCCAACCAGGTGGCGATGGAAGCGGGTGACCCGTTCGCTTATGCAGATGTATACAAAGGTTTGAGCAAGCTCGAAGCTGAGGGTTCCCTGCGGGCTACAGACCGTGAACACATGAAAAAGTCACTGGCTTTACTGGTCGAGGAAGTTTCCGTGGCGCTCGGAGAGACACCAGAGCAGGCCAGGGACCAGATTGCCAGCGAATAACGGGATAATCCCCGGGCCATGCAAAACCTGTTGCGCGAGGATTGACGAGTGATGAGAATTCTTTGGCTTGCGTTCAGCTTGCTGCTGTTCGCATCTACGGCATGGGCGCAGCATGTGCCCGAGTTCTTTGCTCAGCAACCCGGTTCCATGGGGGAAGGGTGGAAAGGCTTTACCGATGTGGGCTTCATGATCAATGCCCTGTTGACGCTCACCCTGGCAGCTGTTCTGGGCGCCGTGATCGCCTTCCATCCCAAGCACCTGCAAACAGCGGATACGCTGAAAGAAATCGAAGCGCCCAAGGTTTTCATCACTTATTCCGTGATTGGCGCCCTTATCGGCATCATGGTCATCAAGTATGGCCTGGTCGTGGGGTTTGTGCTGTTCGGTATCGGAGGATTGATCCGTTTTCGCACGGTCCTTAATTCAGCGAGCCTGACCGGTCACGTTATTTTTGTCACGCTTATCGGCCTGTCGTGCGGGCTGGACCTGCCGCACGTGGCAGTCCTGGCGACTGCATTCGGATTTGTCCTGATCTATGTCCTCAATTCCCGTATCACCTATCGCATCAATATCAGGGCGCTTCCTCTCGAGCGGGTGGCCGAAGCAGCTTCTTCCTATCGCGCCGCCCTCGAGAAGAAAGGCAGCCTGATCATGAGCGAAAAAAAGAACCCTGAAAAAGCAAGGGTCACGTTTATATTTCGCGCTGCCCGCAATGTGTCACACCGCCAACTGGTAGCACTGCTGGAAACTGAGATTGACCCCGCCCTCAGGGGTTGCCTTGACTGGGAAGTCGACTAATAGCGGGGTGCTGACCATTTTAAGCTCCTGTTAAGCTTGCAGGCGCATACTGATAGTGTGCTGCTTGTTCGCCAGGCTACCCATACCAATGCGCGAATAAAAATCCGATAGCCTCCCGGGCCGAAAGTGGCTGAAGTCGAAACTGATAGAACGAATCGTCTGTTCAGGAGGAGAAATCATGATTACCACGCGAATGAGTGAAGGCGCCATCAACGCCTCTCTGGATGCTTTTCTGCATGATGCGCAGGAGGGTGACGCCCTCCATGCGCGTAAATTACATGAGTTGCTGGACTCGATGCTTATCGAGCGGGAAATGGCTGAAGGCAAGCTTTGGTTGACTGAACACGGCAAGATGCTTCTGGCCGACATGCATCGTCAACTCAGCAAATGCACAGGCAGCGGTGATCATCTTCGGGACATCGTCCTGGAAGCTGTCCAATTCAAGCCCCATAAAGGACATTGGGAAGACACCTGCAGCTATCTGCACGATCTGAGAGTTGCCATCGCCGTGGCCAACGAACTATGCAGTCAACGGAAAGCGGGACAGGAATCCGACGTTTTCGGTGCTGCCAAAGCTGTCGCCGACAGTGGCGAGTTCGATATGGACCAGGACCGGATCATTGAGGTTTATGAGGAAATCGCATCAACGGTGAGTGGGTTCAGGAACATTCCCGGTTGCTGAAGGCAGAAAATTAAGAGTAACGCCCGGCGCTGCCTGCGGGGTCAGGCTGCGCCCAACCTGAACGTCGGCCCGGTTTACAAGTAATCCACAGACGAAGCCAAAACTAACTGGCCGCAGAAGTACAGCGGTAATCCCCAGGCCCGGTTGATAAAGCCCCGGGCGATAAAGCGGTCACGGGCGACGGCAAGATCCGAGAGCAGGAACAGCAAAGCGCCTGCAGGGATCGTCCAGTTTTCATCGAAGGCGTACGTTCCGACTGCCAATGTCATCATCAGGGAAATGGCCGTCACGTAAAGCCACACGGGTCGCCGCATGCGGTCATCCAGAAACGGATTCAACCAGCGCAGAACCTGCCAGGCGAAGAGTGCCATCAAAAATCCTGCAGTCAGCAGCGCCGTATTTGATACGCCGCGAACCGCGAATGCGGCGATGTAAGCAACGTGTCCCAGCAGAAAACTCGCCAGGCCCATCAGAAACAGCCTGGGGCGGTTGTTGGAAACAAGGAAAAGGTCGCCCATCCAGCACAAGGCCATGCCTGATAGCAGAACCCGGCCGTAGTCCGTGCTGGTGGCGCCCAGCGACCATGCCGCCGCCAGATATGCGGTGGCAGCGACGAGTTTGCCCGTAGCGGCAAGGACCGGGTTTGAGCGATGCTCGCCCGCCAGCGAAAGAATCACACCAAGGGCGCAAATCGTTATCCACACTGGGAATTCAATCAGCATCGGAGACTACCGGTCGGTGGTTGCAAGATGCCTTTCCGGACGGAGTCGGAGACTCAACGCTCCAGGAAACGCGGCATCAGGTTGGCCAGGTTGCAGGGTCTGGTCCGTGAGTCGAGCTGTGGACGGATGACGTCTTCCCAGGCAGTTCGGCAGGCCCCCGGAGAACCCGGAACACAGAAAATCACCGTGCCATTGGCTAAACCTGCAAAGGCGCGCGACTGTATGGTGGCGGCGCCAATATCGGGAATGGAAGCCGATCTGAACAACTCGCCAAATCCTTCGATAGTTTTGTCGAACAAGGGCGTCAGGGCCTCCGGTGCAACATCCCGGCCGGTCAGGCCGGTACTGCCGGTACTCAGGATGACATCGACTTCCTCGTCGATGATCAGCGCGGAGAATTCGGCTCGCAACACGTACTTGTCATCCTTGATAATCTTGTGGTGCGCGAGCTTGTGGCCCTCTTCCTGTAAGGAACCTGCCAGGTAGTCGCCCGAAGCGTCGTTGTCGGGTGTCCTGCTGTCAGAAATGGTGACTACGGCCACGCGTAGAGGGATGAACTTGGCGCCGGACTGGGTTCTGCTCATGATTCGCTGGATCCTTTTCCTACTGTTCAAGTATAAAAGAAATTGATGGTACGGATTATGAAAAATCCATGACTCTCTAATGATGCCAATGTATTAAGGTTGCGATAAACTGAGACTTTATTCACCCCAATCCCTCGATTATGATCAGGAAAACACTCACGATTGTTGGCTGCCTGCTGGAAGAACTGGTGCTTGACTACATAGCAGAGAAGAAAGGTTAGGAGGTTTCCTGTTTATTGAGCCTGAATTGTGAACGAGGCGTTTCCCATAGGGCTTGCGCTTGCGTACACGGCATTTGTGCTGCTTTGGCTGGCCGTGCTGGCGCGGGCGGTCTTGCGGCCTCACCGGGAACCGGCGTCGCGAATTGCCTGGATAGCCGTCATTGCCGCTTTGCCGGGGCTGGGGATGCTTCTTTACCTTTTGCTGGGTGAGACAAACATCGGGCGCAAACGCGTGGCGCGTGCCCGTGAAATAATGCGCAACCTGCCGCCTGCAGCGCCGGCTTCTTTCGAGACCGACCCCCGCAATCAACCTTCATTTTCCGACCGGCACGTGCCCCTGTTCCGGCTGGGTGAATCGGTCAATGGCTTCCGGCCCGTGGGCGGCAATTCGGCAGAGCTGATGGCGGATTCCAATTCCGGCATCGATGCCATGGTCGCCGACATGGACGCCGCCACTGATCACATTCACCTGATTTTTTATATCTGGCTGGAAGACAACAATGGCCTGAAAGTGGCCGCGGCGCTAAAACGCGCAGCGGCGCGCGGCGTGGCCTGCCGCGCCATGGCCGATGGGCTGGGCTCGCGTGCAATGATTCGCTCCACGCACTGGAAGGATATGAGTGCAGCCGGTGTTCATGTCGCAATCGCTCTTCCCCTTACCAATCCGCTGCTGCGTCCCTTCCAGGGCCGGATTGATTTGCGCAACCATCGCAAGATCGTCGTCATCGATGACCGGATCACCTACTGCGGCAGCCAGAACTGCGCCGATCCCGAGTTCCGGGTAAAGCCGAAATTCGCGCCGTGGGTGGACATTCTGGTGCGCTTCGAGGGACCGATCGCGCGTCAGAATCAGCACGTCTTCGTTGGCGACTGGATGACAGATGTTAATGAAGACATTCGCCAGATACTGGAGGCGCCGGTAGCGCCGGGCCAAGCGGGTTTTCCAGCCCAGGTTATTGCGACAGGCCCCACGGTTCGAAATTCTGCGATGCCCGAGGTATTTACGTCTTTGATGCACACCGCCCGGAAAAGACTGCTGATTACGACACCGTATTTTGTGCCGAACGAGTCAATGCAGGCGGCATTATGTGCAGCCGCGCGTCGCGGGGTCGATACAGTCATCATTTTTCCGGCGCGCAACGACTCCTGGCAGGTAGCCGCCGCCAGTCGCAGCTATTACCGCGAACTCGTTGCGGCAGGGGTTCAGGTTCACGAGTACGTTGGCGGCTTGCTGCACACCAAGACCATGACGGTCGATGATGATATTGCCCTGATCGGTTCGGCGAACATGGACCGGCGCAGCTTTGATCTCAACTATGAAAACAACATCCTGTTATGCGATCCGGAACTTACTTTCGCCGTGCGTGGTCGACAGGATCAGTACCTGGCGTCTTCAAACCCGGTGACCCTGGGAGATATTGACGCGTGGTCAGTCACCAGGCGCTTCTGGAACAATTTAATGGGGATGCTCGGGCCTGTGCTGTGAGACAATGAAGTGCTTGATCGCTGTATTTACATACATTCGGAACGGAGAAAATTTAATGATTCGGAAATGTTTAATTGCAGTTGGATTGGCCGTTGCGCTGATTGCTCCTGCACTGGCTCAGGCTGGCCTGTATGTGTATCCCGCAGGCGGGCAAAGTCCTGAAAAACAACAGGAAGACGAGGGCGCCTGCATGAGTTGGGCATCCGGCCAGACCGGATTTGACCCGACCGCGCCGCTCCAGACGACCACGCCTCCACCACAGACCCAGGCGCCAACTTCCAGCGCCGGCAGGGGTTTGCTGCGTGGCGCACTGGTAGGGGTCACGGTTGGCGCCATTGCCGGTGACGCCGGAAAAGGCGCTGCCATCGGCGCGGGTACCGGAGCGTTGGTTGGCGGAGCACGCGGCCGCGACCAGGCCGCAAATGCCAATGCGCAACAGCAGGCATGGGCGCAGCAGCAGGCCGATCAGTATGCGCAGTCCCAGAACAACTTCAACCAGGCATACGCCACCTGCCTTCGCGGCCGTGGCTATACCGTCAATTGAACGAGAGGTGTGAAATGACGAAATCAATGAGTTCCAGCCTGGTTACCTTTCTCATCGCCGCCTTGACACCGCTGGCCTCTTCAGCCGGTGACTTCGACGGATCCAAACCCCTGGTTTGCGCCTCTCTTTTTGCGACCGAATGCCGTGCAGAATCCCAGGATTGTGTTTCCGGGCCGCCATGGAATTTTAACCTCCCGGTTTTTTCGGAAGTGGATTTCAAGACTCAAACCGTTTCCACGACCCGGCAGAACAAGGATAATCGGGTTTCCAAAATTGAATCAGTAGATCACCTGCCTAACGGGAGGTTAAGTTTGCAGGGCGATGACGGGCAGTACTCATGGAGCGCCATCATCTCGGAAGAATCCGGCAGCATGACGCTGACTGCAGCGGGAGAGGAGATAGGCTTCCTGGTTTTTGGCGCCTGCACCGTACGCTAGTTCCACTGGTTCGCGGAATTCTACCGGCCCGTGTTGCGCCGGATGAATTCCAGCATCTGGCTGCCGATGGGGTTTTCCGGGTGCATGAAAACCATGTCCTCCGCAATCGGTCTGGCGTCCTCGAACCGTCCCTGCTTCAGATAGTGATCGGCCAGACCGTACTGAAAATCCAGGCTCATCGGTTCGAGTTCGAGCGCGGCGCGAAGTTCGCTCTCGGCTTTCACCATGTTCTGCAAGTATTGGTAAATCAAGCCAAGGTTGTAGTGAATACGGGCCCGTTCGGGCAGGCCGGCCGAGGCCTGTTCCAGAAAGGGGACGGCTTCACGGTACTTTTGCATTTCTGCCAGCAGCAGGCCCAGGGAATAGGCCAGTTCGAATTGCGCGGGTTCGGCAGCTACCACTTCCCGTAACAGCAGTTCGGCTTGCTCATTTTGCCCAAGCTGGTTGTAGAGGAGTGCGAGGTTGACCTTTGCCGGATAAAATTGATTGTCGATCCGGATGGCTTCCCGGTATTGCGTGATCGCTTCTTCCGGCCGCTCCAGGCTGGCATACAGGTTGCCCAGGTTGTGGCGCGAGTATGAGAAATCAGCGGTGTACAGCATCGCGTCTTCAAACTCCTGCAATACGTCCCGGAATACCATGCGCTGGTCTTCATCCAGTTGCTGGCTGATATCCCCGGCCAGCCGTCTTGCGGCCTCGATACGAACCGTCTTGACCGGGTCATAGAGTACCGGGCCGAGCAGTTTTGCCAGTTCCTGCGGGGTGGAGGGCTGGATGGAAGACACGGCGCTGTGGCGGATCAGGGCCTCTTCATCCATCAGGGCGATTTCCATCGCCTGTTGCGTCGCGGGTCCCGGGTAACCGGCCAGCAGTGATAAGGCCGTGGCCCGCACGTTCACCGGGTAAAGCGCATCGCCCGCCAAACGGATCAGGCTGGTTGCGGCGTTCGGGTCGCCTGACCTGGCGCGGGCAATGATTTCACCATAATGCTTTCTGCGCCCGGGTCCATACCACTCGATCATGGTTTCCTGCGACCACGAGGAATCCTCGTCGATGTGGCAGCGCAGGCAGGCGTCCGGGGCATCGATGGCGGCATCCAGAGCAGGATCAGGAATCCGGAAACTGTGGTCGGGGCGGTAGTCAACGCCCATGTAATAACGCCCCGGCATGTGGCACTGGACGCACTGTGCGCCAGTCCCCACCTCGAACAACACTTCTCCATCGGCGGAGCGTATCGGGTCACCCTGCTCGAATTCCTGCTTGTGAAAATGATGGTCGGTGGTGTCGTATTGTTCCTCTCGATGGCACTGCAGGCAGAGTTCATTGCCTTCTTTGATCAGTTCAATCGAATGAACGTCATGGCAGTCGTTGCAGCGCACATCGTGCCGGTACATTTTGCTCTGGGTAAAAGATCCGTACACGTATACCTCATCCTGTATCTGCCCATCGGCGAAGTACAGCTCCTCGTTCAGCAGGCTGGGCAGAAAATTGTCCAACAGGTCCGTTTCGGTGTGCTGATAATCGCCCATGGCACCGCGGCGTGAATGGCAGGGCGCACACAATTCCACCAGCTGCCTGGAGTCAATACCGGATGTCTGCACGGCCAACTTGTAGTTGGCGGTCACTGGCCTGGCCATTTCAGACATTTCCGCCCAGTCGACATGCAGCGACCCGGGACCGTGGCAAGCTTCACAGCCGACATCAATATCCGACCAGGTGGTGTTGTAACTGTCAGCGACGGGGTCGTAATTCTTTTCCAGGTTGGTGCTGTGACACTGGGCGCACATGCCGTTCCAGTTCTGGGCCGCATTGGTCCAGTATAGCCAGTCGTCCGGGTCGATGGGTCCCTCGGGCGGCACCCGGAACCAGCGGTTGTCGCGCGAGTCCCAGGCGATATGCAGGGTCTGGAGCCGGCCGCCGGGGAAGGGGATCAAATATTGTTGCAAGGGAAACCAGCCGAACGTATGAGTGATTTCAAACTCACCCATTTCGCCGCCCGGGCCATTGGTATATACGAAGAATTTTTCGTCTTTTCTGAAGAAACGCGAGGTGATCCCGTGGAGGGTGAATTCCGTGTTGTTGAAGTCCCCCAGCACGGTTTCCTCGCTGGCCACAGCCATGGCCAGGTCGTGGTGCGAGCCTTCCCAGCTGTCGAATTCCCGGTTGTGGCAGTCGCGGCACTGAGTGCTACCAACGAATTTATATTCAGTATGTAATTCAATGGGATATATATTATTCTTAACAAAAAACATGTAATAAAGTGGAAGTGACACCACGATGACCAGGGCGGCTGCAAGTCCCGTCCATTCCCAGGTCGAAGTTGTGTTGGATGGCCGCTTCATGTGCTTTTCGGATAGGTAACCTGGTCGGTGGAAAATTCAGATCTCCTGGTGAGCTTTCCGGTGTCCACTTTGAGCACATTGTTTTCGATGCTCACGGCATAGAGGTCAAGCGCCCGGGGGGCGGGCGGATTGATCACATCGCCCCGGATATCAAATTCCGATGCATGGCAGGGACAGATGAAACGGTCTTCCCCGGCCACCCAGGGAACCGTGCAGCTGAGGTGGGTGCAGGTGCGGGACATGGCCAGGAAACCGCCGTCTTCCAGGCGGGCCAGATAGAACTTCCCCTGGACAAAGGCGCTGACCGTGCCGGGCTCGAAACGGTCGACCGCTCCGGCAATGATGACCGCGTCCTGTGCCGAAATATCCGACCTGGGTCTGCGCGGCCTGAAAAAGGCAATCAGCAGGATGATAAGTTCGGCAAACGCGAGACCGCCCGCCAGGGCCCATATTCTGTTGAGGAGCACGCGGCGGGAAATCGGGGCGCCCGAGTCTGTGGCTTCCTGGCTTTTTTTGTTCCCCATCCTTATCCTGCCCACATCAATTGCATGCCGGCGCCGCGGAACCAGATGCCTATGACGGTCAAAACGACGAAAGCGGTTGCCAGCAGTGTGAAGATCGCCTGGATCACCTCACTGCCCGTCGCGGAAAATAGCTTTTTCATCAGCAAGTAAAATCCCGCACAGAACGCCAGGATGATGGCAAACGGCCAAAGACCGTTGGTGATCATATCGGGCGGGCCGGACGGGTTGAGGCCGAATTGAAATTCATCGAGCAACACGCCGGCCACCGTGCCGATTATTGAAACGCCCATAGCGATCAGGGCCATCTTCCGGCCCTTGCGGGAACGGAACCAGGTCCCCGCTGTTTCAGTCGGGTCGTCGATGTACGGCAGTGCGAAAAGCCCGACCATGAGCATTGATGGCAGAACCAGCAGAGAGAAAACGGGGTGAAAATGCATCAGCAATTCCTGGATACCCATGAAATACCAGGGCGCCTTGGTCGGATTGGGACTTAAACCGGGATTGGCCTGGTCTGCCAACGGAGCGTTATAAAACATTGAGATCAGCAGGATCACTGCGAGCAGAATGAGCGCTGTAGTGACCTCGCGCACGATCAGGTGGGGCATGGCATCCACTTGCGGACCCGGGTACCCGGTATCCTCTGAAGGCGAACGTGGAATGACGAGGCCGTTCGCCTTGCGGATGCGCCAGAAGTGAAAAGGCAAAATGAAGAGCAACAGGGCCGGCAGGATTGCCGTATGGATGGCATAGAAATTCATCAGGGTAGCAGTGCCGGGCTCTGTTCCCCCGAGGATCAGCCGTTTAATGCCCACTCCGACAACGGGCAGGTAATCCAGCATGGACGTGCTGATGGTAATCGCCCAGTAAGCGATCTGGTCCCAGGGCAGCAGGTAGCCGGTGAAATTGGAAAACACCACGGCGGCAAAAAGGATCAACCCGATCGTCCAGTTGAAACGGCGGGCCGGATCGAAAGCGCCGGTGTAAAAGACCCGCAAAAAATGCAGGAAGGTCAACAGGATGAGCGCGTTTCCGCTCCAGCGGTGCAGGTTTCTGAGCAGTTGCCCGAAGGGAACCCGGCTCTGCAGGTAAAGGATTGAGTCATAGGCTGATCCCGGCACGGGTTCGTAAATGAACTTCAGCAACAGGCCCGTTGCGATCAGCAGAAATACCAGCACAACGGCCATGCCGCCGAGACCCCAGGTCAGTGACAGCCTGAGCGTGCGTTCCGGAACCGTGCTGGGCCTGAAATGCAGCAGCAGGTTGCGGAAATATTTGCGCTGGTCTTTTTCTTCCATTGTTCCTGGGCGCCGGGAATTCTGTTTGCGCAATTATTGCCCTTTTGCGGGAAAAATTGGATGAAAAACAACGATAAAAAGGGATCAGGTCAAGCGCTGGCGAATTTCGAAATGGTCCCGGTTGAATTTCAGATGCCGCTTCCGGTAGGTCTGTGCGTTGTAGGGGTAGAGGATGGTGATGTGGCCGTCCTCACGCTTGTACCAGCTTCTGCAGGAAGTCGCCCAGACGGTGGTGGCCAGTGCCGCCTGAATTTCAGCGTCGTAAGCCAGCATGGCCTCTTCGGTAGGGGCTATCAATCCGTCGTCTCCAGCGGCCTTGATGCAATTCATGATCAGGTTGGCCGCCTGTTCGATCATGAAAATGATTGAAGTCGATCCGACGCCGGTGTTCGGACCGGTCACAAAGTGGTAATTGGGAAAACCCGCGACCATGGTGCCCTCATAGGCAATCGGTGCATCGGCCCAGGCTTCTGCCAGTGAGTGGCCGTTCGGGCCGATGACCCGCTCATCCGTATGGTGGCCCTGCGTATCGAAGCCGGTGGCATAGACCAGCACGTCCGCCGCGTGTTCACGGCCGTCTGCGGTCTTTACGCCCCGGGGCGTGATGCGCTCGATACCCTCGGTGATCAGCGAGACATTTTCCCGCGTGAGCGAAGAGAAGAACTCGTCGGAAATCAGGACACGTTTGCAGCCGATCGGGTAGTCCGGCGTGAGTTTTTCGATCAGCGCGGGATCTGCGCCGCTTTTTTTCAGCAGCCCGCGAAACTGCCGCATGGCGTAACGGCGGGCGAAATTTTCAGTAGGGGTCCTGACGATGGGGTAAGCGAGCCAGTCGTACCGGAGAAACAGGAACAGGCGGTAGAGCTTTCCATACAGCGGAACATGTCGGAAACACCATTTCTCAAACGCCGTATAGGCGCGATCGTGGCGTGGGATCAGGTAGTTGGCCGTGCGCTGGAACAGGCTGACCCGGGCTGCTGATTTTGCGATTTCCGGCACGATCTGGACAGCACTGGCGGCGGAACCAATCACCGCAATGTTTTTGCCTGCCAGGTCAACATCGTGCCGCCACAAGGATGAATGCCAATGCTCGCCCTCGAACGTCTCCGCTCCCTTAATATAAGGGGTCAGGGGTACATGCAGGGCGCCGGAGCCATCGATCACGTGCCGGGCCCGAACCTGGTCGCCGCTGGTCAGCGTCACTTCCCATAGCCCGCTTTGATCGTCGAACCGGGACAGTTCGACCCCTGTTCCCAGCTCGATGTATGGCCGCAGTCCCAGGCTGTCGACACAGCGCTCCGAGTAGGCCTGGATCTCGTTCCAGGGGGAATACTTGCGCGGCCAGTCCGGGTTGGGCGCAAAGGAAAAACAGTAGAAATGCGACATCACGTCGCAGGCGGCGCCGGGATAGCTGTTCCAGTACCAGGTTCCGCCGACTTTCTGGGCCCTGTCATAAATACGGAAGTTGGTAATGCCGGCATCCAGCAGCCGCTTGCCCATGCAGATTCCGGAGAAGCCTGCACCGATGACGAGGGCGTCCAGAACGTCCTGTTTTTCAGGAGGGGTCATAGCGGTATTCTGCCTTAATATCGGCGAATCCTGCCTGACGGGAATCAATCAGAGCCTTGTGCATTTTCTACCGCAGGAAGGGTGGATAATTCCTCGTCACTGAACAGGCGGGAACGGATCACGAAACGCAGGCCCAGCGGGATTTCCGCGGAAAAGCTCGCGCCCCGCCCAGGGACTACGTCAACGGTCAAATGCGTGTTCTGCCAGAGTTCGAACTGATCACGCGCCATGTAGAAGGGGCAGTCGTGAATCCGCCCCAGCAGCACGTCGCTGCCGCCCAGGCGAAACTCGCCCAGCGGGAAACACATCGGTGAAGAGCCGTCACAGCAGCCTCCGCTCTGGTGAAACATCAACTCACCATGGTCCGCGCGCAGGCGGTCGATGACCTCCCGCGCCGCGTCCGTGATGTCGACCCGCTGCGACATGGTGCCCTGGCCGGTCTAGAAGAAACCCATCGGGTTTTTGTCAAAGGACATCAGCACATTCTTGGTGTGGCGGTAGTGGTTCAGCATCATCTTGTGGGTTTCGCGCCCGATGCCGGATTTCTTGTAGCCGCCGAAAGAAGCGTGCGCCGGATACAGGTGGTAGCAATTGACCCACACACGACCCGCCTCTATGCCGCTGATGAATGCCTGACCCTGGTGGATGTCCCGCGTCCAGATACCGGAGCCCAGGCCGTAGATCGTGTCATTGGCGATTTGCATGGCCTCCTCGTCATCCTTGAAGGTTGTCACGCTGACCACCGGTCCAAAGATCTCTTCCTGGAATACACGCATCCTGTTGTTTCCCTTGAATACCGTCGGCTGGATGTAATAGCCGTTTGGATATTGCTCAACGCTGCCCGCTTCACCGCCGATCAGTACTTCTGCGCCTTCCGCCTTGCCGATATCCAGGTAACTGAGTATTTTCTCATGCTGGTCGCTGGAAGCCTGGGCTCCGATCATGGTCGTGGGATCCAGCGGATCGCCCTGCTTGATCGCGGCGACGCGTTTCAGCACGCGCTCCATGAAGGCGTCATAGATTGACTCGTGGATCAGCGCTCGCGACGGACAGGTGCACACTTCGCCCTGGTTGAGTGCGAACATCACAAAGCCTTCGATCGCCTTGTCGAGGAATTCATCATCCTTGTCCATGATGCTGGAGAAGAAGATATTCGGTGACTTGCCGCCCAGTTCCAGCGTAACCGGAATGATGTTCTCCGAGGCATATTGCATGATCAGGCGTCCAGTGGTGGTCTCACCGGTAAAGGCAACCTTGGCGATGCGCGGGGAGGATGCCAGTGGTTTACCCGCTTCAATGCCGAAACCATTGACGATGTTCAGTACGCCAGGCGGCAACAGGTCACTGATCAGTTCCATCAGCACCAGGATCGAGGCCGGGGTTTGCTCAGCCGGCTTCAGCACCACGCAGTTGCCGGCCGCCAGGGCCGGGGCCAGTTTCCAGGTCGCCATCAGGATCGGGAAGTTCCAGGGAATGATCTGGCCGACCACGCCGAGGGGTTCGTGTACTTCCATCGAAACCGTCGATGCATCGAGGTTGGCCACATCACCCGCCTCGGCGCGAATAACGCCGGCGTAGTAGCGGAAATGATCGATCGCCAGCGGCAGATCGGCCGCCAGGCATTCGCGGATACTCTTGCCGTTGTCCCAGGTTTCCACGGCAGCCAGCATTTCCAGGTTTTGTTCGATACGATCTGCGATTTTCAGGAGGATACCGCTGCGCTCTGCTACTGATGTTTTGGACCAGGCTGGAAAGGCGCGCTCTCCTGCAGCGATGGCCAAATCAATATCCGCGGCCCTGGAGCGCGGTATCTCGCAGAAGTTGGCGCCATCCACGGGTGATGAGTTGTCGAAATATTCACCACCGGCCGGCGGCGTCCACTGGCCATCGATGAAGTTCTCGTAGCGGGTCTTGAATTCGGGTTTGGGAAAAGTCATGTGCGCAATCCTCTGTCTGGTGGTGGTGCTCTGAATACGGTCGAGTCAATCCTGATCTACCAGTCTATCAGCCTTCGGCGAAGAGGCAATCGAGGTGCTGCACAGCGCGGTCTCCGTAGCCACTAAAAAACGGTTCGCGCTACAATAAGCCATGCGCGCAATTATCCTTGCTGCCGGCCGTGGAAGCCGGCTGGCGGAACATAATCCGGAAGGGCATCCGAAGTGCCTGATGGAGTTTGGCGGCCGCAGCCTGTTGGACCGGCACCTGGACGTGCTGAACCAGTCCGGCGTGCGTCATGCCGACCTGGTGGTAGGCTACGGGGCCGACCTCATTATCGAACACGTGGGCACGCTTTTTTCCCGCCCCGACGTGGCGTTCCATTTCAATCCGCGCTTTGAGCAGGGCAGTGTTCTGAGCCTTTTGGCGGCCCGTGAGACCCTGGAGTCGGGGACCCCGGTGATCGTGATGGATGCCGACGTACTCTACCACCCGGCGATCCTGCAAAGGCTGGTGGATACGCCGGTTGAAAATTGCTATCTGCTGGACCGGGACTTCACGCCCGGCGATGAACCCGTCAAGATTGCCGTGCGTGATGGCGCCATGGTGGAATTCCGCAAGCAGCTGGCTGACGGGTTGAAATACGATATGCTCGGTGAGTCGGTCGGCTTTTTCCGCTTCGGGCCCGCGTGTGCGGCGGCCATTGCAACAGAATGTGCGCGATTTGAGGCTGAAGGCCTGGGCGATGCGCCGCACGAGGAAGCCCTGCGGAATGTGTTACTCCGGCAGCCGGACTGGTTCGGATTCGAGGACGTGACCGGTTTGCCGTGGATTGAAATCGACTTCCCTGAAGATGTGGTGCGGGCGGGCGAAGCGGTGCTTCCCGAGATCCGTAAGGACTATCCGAAATTTTGAGGCCCCGGAAATGAGCGCGGTAAACAAGCCTACCCAGTTGAAGAACCTGCTCCTGTCCGACCGGACAGAGTTCATTCTCGAGGCCCACAACGGCCTTTCGGCAAAGATTGTCGAAGAGGCCGGATTCAGTGGTATATGGGCCTCGGGACTCGCGTTATCGGCGCAGCACGCGGTGCGCGACAATAACGAACTCAGCTGGACCCAGGTCGTGAATGTGCTGGAATTCATGTCTGATGCGACCGCCATTCCCATCCTGCTGGATGGTGATACGGGTTACGGCGATTTCAACAACATGCGTCGGTTGGTGCGCAAACTGGAACAGCGTGACGTCGCAGGCGTCTGCATCGAGGATAAGCTGTTTCCCAAGACCAACAGTTTCATCCAGGGCGAAAAACAGGAACTGGAAGACATCGACACATTTTGCGGCAAAATCAAGGCAGGCAAGGATGCGCAGGTTGATGACGATTTCTGCATTGTCGCCCGGGTCGAGGCCCTGATCGCCGGTTGGGGGCTGGAGGAGGCCGTCAAGCGCGGCGAGGCCTACCGGCAGGCCGGCGCAGACGCCATCCTGATCCACAGCAAGCTGTCACAGCCCGATGAAATCCTGGCTTTCGCCGATGAGTGGGGTAATCGCTGCCCGCTGGTGATCGTGCCCACGAAGTATTATTCAACACCCACCGAGGTATTCCGTCAGCACAAAATCAGCCTGGTAATCTGGGCCAATCATCTGGTACGAACCAATATTGCGGCCATGCAGGCTACGGCGCGCACGCTGTTCGAATCGGAATCCCTGGTCGATGTGGAGGGAAGGGTGGCCACGGTGTCTGAAATTTTTCGCCTGCAGGGGGCGGACGAACTGCTCGAGGCGGAAAAAATCTATGCAAAAAGCGCTCGGCAGGACACCTCGGCGATCATCCTGGCGGCCAGTCGGGGACAGGGTATGGATGAACTGACCCGCACCCGCCCCAAGGTGATGATCCCGGTGGCCGGTAAGACCGTTTTGCGCCGCCACGTGGACCGGTTCAAGGCGCAGGGCATAAACGACATCACCGTGGTGGGTGGATACCAAAGCGAGGCCATTGACGTTCAGGGTTCGGCCCTGGTGGTCAATGAAGATTGGGAAAACAGCGACGAACTGGTTTCTCTGACCTGCGCCCTGGATTCGGTTGCGACGGACACGGTGCTGATTTACGGTGACCTCCTGTTCCGCAGCTACATCCTGAATAACCTGATGGACTGGGATGGCGAACTCCTGGTCGTGGTGGATTCTTCCCCGATTCATCAGGCGCAGGGAAACAAGCACGATCTGGCCTATTGCTCGGCCCCGGACGATCGCGCCATGTACCAGCAGAAGGTCACGTTGGAACAGATCAGCAGCGCCGGCGATTGGAATGGCCGCAATCCGGACGGGCGGTGGATTGGAATGATGCGCGCCCGCGGCGGGGGCAGGGCCCATCTGCTGGAAGCGCTGAAGCAGCTCCAGGCGGGTGCCGGCTTCGACAGTCTGGGTTTGCCGGACCTGATCAATCGCCTGGTGCTTAACGGTCACGCCCCGCAGGTGCAATACATTTCCGGCCACTGGATGGATATCAACAACCTGGAAGACCTGCAAAGAGCCGGTGATTTTGCTCACCGCCACGATTCCTGAGGTCCAAAACGCCCATGATTCAAGCCACAGACTTCATCAATCCCGCAAAGGATTTCGGTTTTAAAACCTGGGCCGGCGTGCCCTGTTCGTTTTTAACCCCGTTCATCAACAGCGTGATCGATGATCCGGATATGACGTACATCGCGTCTTCGAATGAAGGTGACGCCGTGGCGACCGCCACCGGCGCCGCACTGGCCGGACAACGGACGGTGGCGATGATGCAGAATTCCGGACTGGGAAACGCGGTCAGCCCGTTGAGTTCACTGAACTGGGTATTTCGTGTTCCGATCCTGCTGATCATCACCTTGCGTGGCGAGCCCGGTCTGCCGGATGAGCCGCAACACGAACTGATGGGGCAGATTACCGGCCGGATACTGGATGAACTCCAGATTCCCTGGGTCTGGTTTCCGCGCCAGGCGGATGAGGTTGAAGGGGTGTTGACCGTTGCCACCTGGCAGATGGAGCGAACCGGATTGCCCTACGCCCTGATTATGCGAAAAGGTTCGGTAGAGAAGGCTGAGTTGAACACTCGTTGGCTGCCTGAAGCGAGGCCGGCTGGTTTTGCAGCGGAGGATTTCTGCACGGAAGAGCCTGAATTGAGCCGGCAGCAGGCGCTGAGCGCCATGGTTGAGAGTACGCCGGTCGATACGAGCGTGCTGATCGGTACTACCGGTTATACGGGTCGGGAGTTGTTTGCCATCGCCGACCGGCCCAATCACCTGTACATGGTGGGGTCGATGGGGTGCGCCTCTTCGCTGGGTCTGGGTCTTTCGCTGGCCTTGCCGGAAAAGCAGGTCCTGGTGGCGGACGGCGATGGCGCTGCCCTGATGCGAATGGGCAACCTGGCGACCATCGGCGCCTATGGAGAAAGCAATTTCAGGCACCTGCTGCTTGATAACGGGGTGCATGAATCGACCGGGGGGCAGGCCACGGTGAGCCCCGCCGTCAGTTTCGCCGCTGTAGCGAAAGCGTGTGGATATCGTGAGGCCCGCGAATCGGTTTCGCGTGCGGAACTCGACGTCTTTCTGAAGGCGGCTCAGGGACCTTCTCTGCTGCAATTGAAAACCCGGCGGGGCATACCCGAAGGACTGCCGCGGCCGGATGTCTCCCCGCGCGAGGTGAAACAACGGCTGATGCGGCACCTTGGTGTGGAAGCGCCCTGGTTGTCGCTATAGTCTGGCTAGTTGGAACCTGCACTCTTACAATAGCGCCTGGGCCACAGCATACCGGCGCACACAAGGAGCATTTCATGACATCCAGCCGCATTGAAAAAATGGGTAACCGTACCGGGCTGGCTGGCCTGATCGATCGCCTTCGTTACCATGAAGCGTCCCGCCAGGGACTGGGGCTCATCCTCCTGCTGGTCTGTGCCTATTTCACCGCGCCGGCAGGCGAGCCCAGAATCTTCCTCGGCTTTGCCCTTGCCGCCATTGGCCAGGCCTGGAGAATTTACGCGGCCGGCGTGATTCACAAGAACCGGCAACTGGCTTCTACCGGGGCCTATTCGCTGGTGCGCCACCCCCTGTACCTTGGTAATTTCCTGATTCTCGTGGGTTTCGCTATCGCCTCCGGCAACGGGTATGTCGTGGCCGCGGTCGCTTGCTTTTTTGCATTTTACTACCCCGCTGCGATTCGTTACGAGGATCACAAGCTGGAAGGTATTTTCGGGGATGAATGGCGTGCCTGGAGCCGGAACATTCCGGGCATGTTTCCCACCAGCCTGAAATGGAAGTCGAACCCGGACGCCGAGTGGGATTTGCGACAATCCATGATCCGCAACGGTGAACTGGTCTACACCGTTTTCGAGGTCGGGGCGGGTATTCTCCTCTGGTACCGCGCGGCCGGCTGAGCAGGCAGAGCATGCGATATATCCTTCTGAATCCCGGGCCGGTGAGTATCAGCGATGGCGTGAGAAAAGCGGCCGTCGCCACCGACCTGTGCCATCGTGAACCCGAGTATTACGTCTTGCAGGACCGCATCCGCAGCGGTTTGCTGGATGTCTACAACTGCAGCCCGGACGAGTGGACTTCCGTGTTACTTGGCGGCTCCGGAACCACTGCCCTGGAAGCCATGCTCTCCTCGCTGCTTCCCCGGCAGGCGCGCTTGCTGGTGGTTGAGAATGGCGTGTATGGCGAGCGTATCAGCCGAATCGCCGGCATTCACAATATTGAATTCAGCGCCGTTCAGCACGAGTGGACGGACCCCATCGATTTTGAGCGGGTCGAGGAGGCCCTGTCCGCGGGTGATTTTACCCACGTGGCAGCGGTGCATCATGAAACCACGACCGGGCGCCTGAATGACATGGGACGGTTGGCGGAATTGTGTGAACAGGCCGGCGCCGGTTTACTGCTCGATACGGTGTCAAGTTTCGGCGCGGAGAATATTCCCTTTGGATCACCGGCGCTGATCGCCTGTGCCGCCACGGCCAACAAGTGTCTGCACGGCATTCCAGGCCTTTGTTTCGTTCTGTCCCGGAAAACATCCCTGGAAACAGCCGCCGAGCCGCCGCGCAGCCTGTACCTGCACCTGCCGCTCTGGGTCACCGCCCAGGATCAGCAAGGCACGCCGTTTACACCTCCCGTGAACAGCCTGCTGGCGCTCGATAAGGCGTTGGCGGAATTGCGGAATCAGGGCGGGTGGAAAGCCCGGCATGCGCATTACAGCAGCCTGGCAGGCCAGGTCAGGCGGGCGCTGTCCCGGCAGGGCGTCAAGCCGCTGCTGGAGCCGGGCGATTCATCCTGTGTGCTCAATGCCTACTGCCTGCCCTCCGGAAAGACCTATGCCGAGATCCACGATGGGCTGAAGCAGCGCGGATTCATCATTTACGCCGGCCAGGGCAGACTGGTATCGGAGATGTTCCGGATTTCGACCATGGGGGACATCAGCCGTTACGACATGGAACGCTTGCTGGCGGCGCTTTCCTCGGTGTTATTCCAGGATGCCTGGCAGCCTTCTATGGGTGATAAAATCGGGCAATGAAACATTCAAATAAACCCGCTATCCAAATACTTGGCGCAGTGATGCTGTGCTCGCTACTGGTTTCGCCGGCTGCGTTTGCCTACCTGGACCCCAGCACCGGCAGCATGGTCGTTTCGGCTATTGTCGGTATTTTCGCCTCGATCGCACTGGCGGTTAAGACCTATTGGTACAAGATCAAGGGTTTCTTCAAGCGCGGCGACAAGTCCGGTTCCTCGTCGCAGGATGTATCCGAGTAACGCAAGGGAAAGGCCACGAGGCTGCAGGCGACGCACTTGCGAGCCTTCATTTGCGATTACGCGTGGGGCGCCGGCATGGGCCTGATGTCCGGCTGGCGGGGGTGGCGTCAGTTCCGCAAGCTGCCCTGGGATTGGCGAAACATCGTTATCTACTCGGAAAGCGGCCAGGACTGGCACCAGTTTTCCGGCCTCATCGAGCAATTGAATGGACCGCTGGCGCGCAAAGTCTGTTACGTCACATCGGACCCGGCGGATCCGGGGTTGGAACGCCGGCATGAAAACTACCGTGCTATCTGGATTCCCGAAGGGTTGTTCCTGACCGTTTTTTTTCAGGTCAACCGGTCAGATATTTTCGTGTTGACCATGATGGATCTGCACAACCTCAACCTTAAAAGGTCAACCTACCCGGTCCACTACGTATACCTGTTTCACAGCATGGGCAGTACCCACATGGTCGACAATGAAGACTCGTTCGACCACTACGAAACCCTGTTTTGCGCCGGCCCTCACCAGGTGAAGGAAATCAGGAAGCGCGAACAGCTGAAGGGGCTGCCGCCCAAGCACCTTTTTGATTACGGACACCCCAGGCTGGAAGCAGTGATTGAACAAGGCCGCACATATACCGCGGGAAAATCACTGACCGAAGCGGCTACTGTGCTGATCGCACCGACCTGGGGGGAGCAATCGATCTTCAACACTTGCGGCCGGGAATTGATCCGCGTACTGCTGGAGGCAGGGTACCGGGTGATCATGCGCCCGCATTACCAGAGCAACCGTCAGACCCCCGACGTGATCGCTGCGACCAGGAAGGCCTTTGCCGGGAACGACCGCTTCGAATACATTGACCGGATGGGCGAAACCGACTCCATCATGCGTTCTGACATACTCGTCAGCGACTGGTCGGCGATGGCGCTGGAATACGCGATGGGCCTGGAAAAGCCGGTCTTGTTTATCGACGTTCCCCGGCGGGTACGCAATCCAAACTGGCGTGAACTGGGCATTGAGCCGATTGAGGCGGTTATCCGGACCCGGGTCGGGGAAGTCGTCTCACCCGATTCGTTGCAGGACGCCCCGGCAGCCGTGGAACGGCTGTTGAGCGAACCCGAACGGTTCCGCACGAAAATGCAGGAACTGCGCGAGAAGCTGGTGTTTCGTCTCGGGCACAGCATTCCCGATGGCGCGCAGGAGATCGTTCGCCTGGCGGATGAAAGACAGGCTGCCAGGAGAGGGCGCCAGCCATGAGAGTCCGGCTTGTGCACTGGTTGCTTCTGGGAGTCCTGGCTGTGTGCGCGCATTCGGATGTCAACGCGGAAACCCTGGTCAACACGGATACCCTGCGGTTGACCTTTGATTCCGAGGGTAACCTGAGGTCAGCTTTCGCCTGCTTTCCTGCCTGCCAGGGTGAAAACGTCCGCATCCAGCAGTTCAGTGATGATTCGGCTATTCGTTTTGAGCCCGCTGGAAAAGGGCGGTGGATACCTTTTCAGAACCGCACCGATACTCATGTCGAGCTCACCTTTCGTCAGGAACCGGGTGCGGCACTGACGTGGCGCGTGCCGTTGCGCGGCTACCGGGTCGAACTGGAGCAGTCAGGCATTCGCACCATGTCGATCCGTTCAGGTGAGTCGTTCAGGCCGAGGGAGGCGGCCGGCTTCGGTAACTGGCTGGAGCAAAGCCGCTACGTGGCACTTCAGTCCGGAACTGTCAGCCAGATTGGTTTCGATGACACCGATACTACGCAGGTGGAAGCCGACCAGTGGGTGGGTTACCGCAACCGTTACTGGACATTGATGGCGGCGCCGCCTGCCGGGGTCATCGCCAGGCTGCGGACGGCCGAAGATAACAGCGATGCCTTAATTGATATCGATATGTCCAATGGCGCATGGACGTTCTATTTAGGACCAATAGAGCCGACTGCATTAAGTCATGCGAGTCCTGATCTGCAAAAGCTTCTGTATG
Source organism: Chromatiales bacterium (assembly GCA_024640025.1). Lineage (GTDB taxonomy): Bacteria > Pseudomonadota > Gammaproteobacteria > Xanthomonadales > SZUA-36 > JAHEFT01. Next base: position 1,657 of record JAHEFT010000017.1, on the reverse strand, counting down.
CCGGCTTGTGGTTCTGGCTGCGCTGGATCTGTTTTGCGATGTTCCACTTCCTGGCGGGCATACACGCGTTTATCCCTTCCTGGGGCCTGGCGGTGATGGCTATGTCCCTGGGCGTCAACATCCTGATGACGCCGCTCAGCCGTATCGCCCAACGTTTTCAGGACCAGGTCAATGACACGGAGGCGCGGTTGGCTCCGGAATTGCAGCGCATCAAGAAGAATTACAAAGGGGAGGAGCAGTCCGCAAAAATCCTGGCTCTGTACAAGACTGAACGGGTGCATCCGCTATACAGCCTGAAAAGCCTGGTGGGAGTGGCCGTGGTGATCCCGGTGTTTATCGGCGCCTTTGACATGCTGGCGGAAAACATCCACCTGTTGAATACGGGGTTTCTCTGGATTTCCGATCTGTCCCGCCCCGATGACCTCTTCAACCTGCCGTTCACTCTGCCGTTCTTCGGCAGTGAACTGAACGCCTTGCCATTTTTGATGACCGGGCTCTCGGTCGTTGCCTCGGCCCTGCACAATCCGTTGGCGCTGACCACTGAACTGCGGAAAAAGCAGGTGCGCAACATGCTGCTACTGGCCACCGCGTTCTTCGTGCTGTTCTACACCTTCCCGGCGGGAATGGTGCTTTACTGGACCACCAACAACCTGATTTCCGTCATCAAGAGCCTGTGGGCGCGCCGCTAGAATCCCGCTGGAGGAGTATTCAAATGAAGTCTGAGAGAATTCTGACCCCGCAACAGGTCGAACAATTCAAACGCGATGGCTTTCTCGTCGTGCGGGGCATGTATTCGGCTGAAGAAATCGCCGCCATCAGCGAGTGGACCGACGAGGTTGCTGCCCGGCCTGAAGTCCCCGGCAAAGCCATGATGTATTTCGAGAACAGCCAGGACGACGGTTCGCGCATCCTGTGCCGCATCGAGAATTTTGTGCCCTATCATGAAGGCTTCGCCAGACTGATCACCGCTCGCCGCATGCAGCAGGCGGTTTCAGAACTGTTCGGCGAGGAAGCGGTGTTGTTCAAGGACAAGATCAACTTCAAGCTGCCGGGTGGTGACGGTTTCAAGGAGCACCAGGACGTCCAGGCCGGCTGGGATGATTACGCTGCCATCCACATCACCGCGATGATCGCCATTGACGAAACCAACGAGGCGAACGGCAGCCTTGAAATGATTGCCGGCATGCACAGGCAAGGGGTGCTCGGTTCCATGTGGGCGCCGCTGACCGACGACGACACGGGACATGCTGAATATGTCGCCGTGCATTGCCGGCCCGGTGACGCGGTGTTCTTCGATTCCTATGCGCCACATCGCTCACAACCCAACCGCACTTCGGATGCCAGACGCGTTCTCTACATCACCTACAACAAGCTTGCCGAGGGCGATTCCCGCGAGCAGTACTATACTGATAAGCGGGAAAGCTATCCGCCTGACATAGAACGCGATCCCGACAAGGATTACAGTTTCAAGGTTTAAGGAGAACTCATGGATCACCTGCGCGTACCCGTTTCCCCCGGCGAAGTCCTGGACAAAATCACTATCCTCGAAATTAAGTCGGAGCGCATGACCGACCCCGCAAAAGTGGCCAATGTCCGCGCAGAGCTGGCGCTTCTGCAGGAAACCTGGAACGAAAATATTCGGGACGATGAAACCATT
>JAHEFT010000094.1 GCA_024640025.1 Chromatiales bacterium | reverse complement strand
GCAGGGTGTATGCGGTGAACACCGTGGGAAACGTTTTTGGAGCTTTGTTGCCGGGACTTTTTCTGCTGGGCTGGCTGGGTATCCAGAAAGGCATCCTTGCGATGGCGATGATCAACGTGGGGCTCGGCTTCCTCGTGATATTCCTATGCCTGGCAGGGCGCCCGCTGCAAACCCGCTGGCGCTTCCTGCTGCCGGTTGCGCTGATCCTGGCAGTCGCGCTATTGAGCCGCGTGCCACTTCAATTCCAGTTTCCATCCGATGGGGAGCGCGAGGATTTCCAGACTCTTTTCTACCGTGAAGGTCCTCTTGCAACGACCAAGGTATTCCAGGACCCGGGGAACGGAGAAAAACACATCAGTGTCGATGGTATCGTCATCGGCGGAACGGGATATTCTGAATTCAAACAACTGTTGCTTGCACATCTGCCAAAGCTGCTCCTTGACGATGTTTCCAGTGAACTTTCTGTCGGGGTTGGTTCGGGTATTTTGCTGGGAGAAAGCGCACTTCATTCCAGGCTGCAGGAAATAACGGGCGTGGAAATTGAACCGGGTGTCGTGGAGGGCGCCGGATGGTTTAGCGACGAAAACCATCATGTGCTGAATGATCCGCGTCTGACCATTATCGTCGACGATATCGGCAGCTTTTTGCGCACGAGTTCCGATCGCTACCAGGTTATTTCTGCAGACGAAAAAACGGCTGACGAATATGCCTCCAACGGGTTCTCATATTCCATGGAATATTACGATCTGTTACGCGGGCACCTGGCCCCGGGCGGAATCGCCATACAATGGGTACCGACCACCCTGCCTCCGGACTTGTACCGCATGGTCCTGAGAACTTTTTCAGGCAGCTTTCCGCACGTTCAACTCTGGTATTTCCTGCCCGCACACAAGCGCGGCCCGTTCAATACCATCCTGGTGGGATCCAATGAACTGATTCCTGTGCGGCTTGATGAACTCCGGCAGCGATTTGCCGAAGATCCCGGCGCGATGAGCAATCTCGCCCCCTATGGACTCACATCGGCGGAAGCCGTCATTCCCCATTACATCGCAGGAGATTCCGTCATACGTGAAGCCGTGGCGGAAACTCCGGTCAACAGCCTGGAATTTCCCCGTTACGAGTTTTACTACCCATGGGATTTTGCCCGGGACCGGGATACGAAATTCATCGCCAACCACGCTCTCATTGTCGAAATGAAATTGAAGGCTTTTCCCGACTTTCTCGCCGCCCAGGAACTGGATCCGCCGGAGACACTCAGGCTCAGGCAAACCCTGGCGGCGGAGTTCCGTTATCTGACAGGTTTTCAGACATTCCTGGAGGGGACCACGATCGAGGAGCAATACCGGATCTTTGACGATGCCCTGGCTGTAGCACCCTGGAATGACAGCCTGCGGGCCCGGATATTTGCCCAATACTCCTTCATCGCCAACACGCGCCGGAATCCCGTCGAACGGGCGCGCCTGATGGAGCGGGCCAATGCCCTGTATTCCGAAAAAAATTTAAGTTCTGACTAGAACAGTTCCCAAACCGGAGTGACATATTCAGGCAAGGGTGCGAACACTCCGAGTTCACCCCAATGCTTACCTGGCATATGAAAATCCGAACCACAGGAAGCCAGCAGGTTTTTCTGCTCGCACAGCCTCGCCATGTCTGTTGTCGACTGTGGCGTTTGCTGGCCTGAAACGACTTCAATGCCTTGCCCTCCGGCACGCACGAAGTCGTCAATAAGTCGTTTCAACTTCGACCGGGTCAGTTTATATTTTAGCGGGTGCGCCAGTACAGCTATGCCATCAGCATCCCGTATCCATTGAATAATCTGTGGCAATTCGGCCCAGTGCTGCCTGACATCTCCCGGCTTGCCGTCACCGAGATACTTGTCGAACGCGGCCTGGATCGAGTTCACCTTGCCAATCTTGACCAGGTACCGAGCAAAATGCGGCCGGCCGATATAGCCACCCTGAGACATTTCCCCTGCCCCCGCAAACGCGTCCGGGATGTGTTTTTTTTCCAGGTTTTCACCAATCCGCCAGGCTCGTTGCAGGCGGGCAGTGGTCTGAAATTCAACTCCGGCACGCATCGCATCGCTTGCCAGCTGGATATTCAAGCCCAGCACATGGATGCCGGTGTTTTCCCACTGGGTGGAGAATTCAATCCCCGGCACCAGCCTGATGGCTTCGACAGCCAATTGCAGATCCCGGTAAGCATCTACCGTGTCGTGATCCGTAATGGACAGCACATCCACCTGTTTTTCCAGGGCTCGGTTAATCAGCTCCGATGGTGTGAGCACACCATCGGAATAAGCAGTGTGTGAATGCAAATCAAAAATCATCGATCCGCCTTACACGTTCAGCAACAGGTGCTCACGTTCCCAGGGGCTGATTTCGCGATGAAAATGACGCAATTCTTCATATTTCACTTCGCCATATATCATGCAGAATTCCTCCCCCATCACCTCCCGCAGCTCAGTTGCCTCTTCAAACAGGTCAAGTGCTTCATCCAGCGTCGTGGGAATGGCGTACTCTTCACCCTCCAGTTCGCCGGCAGCCGGCTCGCCGGGATTGATTTTTTCCATCATGCCCAGGTAGCCACAGGCCAGACCCACGGCAATGGCAAGGTACGGGTTGCAGTCCACACCAACCACGCGGTTCTCCACGCGACGGTCCTGGGCGCCCGAGTTGGGTACACGCAGACCGGTGGCCCGGTTGTCATACCCCCAGGAAAAGTTGGTTGGAGCGCTTGATTCAGATTCGAATCGACGATAACTGTTCACATACGGCGCCAACAGCGGCAAGGCCCGGGGCAGGTACTTCTGGCAGCCTCCGATAAAGTATAGAAAGAGCTCGCTGATATCGCCATTTCCGTCACTGAAAATATTGTCCCCGGTGTGAATGTCCACAATGCTCTGGTGTACGTGCATGGCCGAGCCGGGTTGGTCGCGCATGGGTTTGGCCATGAAGGTGGCAAACATTCCATGGTTCAGCGCCGCTTCACGAATGATGCGCTTGAAATAGAAAACCTGGTCCGCCAACCGCAGGGGGTCACCGTGGGTCAGGTTGATTTCCACCTGGCCTGCGCCGTCTTCCTGGATAACGGTATCGATGGCCAATCCCGCGTCCTGCGCATAGTCATAAATGGTATCGATGACAGAACCGTACTCATCCACGGCCGACATCGAATATGACTGGTTGCTGCTGCCCCGTCGCCCGGTGCGGCCGACCGGCGGCTGGATCGGCTCGTTGGGGTCCAGGTTGGGCTTGATAAGGTAAAACTCCAGTTCCGGCGCCACGACCGGTCTCCAGCCTTGTTCCGCATATAACCCCATTACGCGCCTCAGAACATTCCGCGGCGCAATGCTGACCGGAGTGCCGTCGCGGTTGAACAGGTCGTGGATGACCTGCAAGGTAGGCGTCTTCGCCCATGGCACCGCTCTGGCGCTGGACATGTCCGGCTTCAGCACCATGTCCCCCTCCGCCCACTGGTTAGCGATTTCCATTTCGACGTCTTTGCCGGTAATGGTTTGATAAAAAATCGAAATGGGCAGATAGGTCTCATGATCCGGATTGAAAATGCGCACCGGCATCGTTTTACCCCGGGACATGCCGGCAAGATCCGGAACGATGCACTCCACTTCATCGACCACCCGGCCGTCGCGGTAAATTTTGAAAGCTTCCGGTAACTCGTCCAGCCAGTTTTGGTCCCGCTTGGTCATGATTTATTCCTGGTTCGATTGAAACGTTGAAAACCGCAATAGTAAAAACCCCGCGATAGTTGCCCACCGCGGGGTTTGATTCTAACCGGAATTTGGCTGGCGTCAGAGTAAGTATTTACCCTGACCGCTTATACACGGCTCACAAATTGGCAAACTGGTTCATCGTGTTGTCTTTGCCGCCAGCCTTGAGTGCGGCCTCACCGGCAAAATACTCCTTGTGGTCATCACCGATATTGGAACCCGACATGATCTGGTGTTTCACGCAGGCGATACCGTTGCGAATCTCCTCGCGCTGAACATGCAGCACATAGCCCAGCATGGCCAGGTCACCGAAGTACTCTTTCGACAAGGTGTCGGTGGAAAGGGCAGCAGTGTGATATGTGGGCAAGGTAATCAGGTGATGGAAGATACCTGCATCACGGGCAGCATCAGCCTGGAATGTACGGATATGGTCATCCGCTTCCCTGCCCAGCTCGCTGTCATCATAGTTCACGCTCATCAGGTGGTCACGATCATAGGCAGATACGTCTTTGCCTTCCTCAACCCAGGCGTCATACACCTGCTGACGGAAGTTCAGCGTCCAGTTGAAAGACGGGCTGTTGTTGTACACCAGCTTGGCATTGGGAATAACCGCGCGAACGCGGTCGACCATGCCGCCGATTTGACCAATATGCGGCTTTTCTGTCTCGATCCAGATCATGTCGGCGCCATTTTGCAGAGACGTGATGCAATCGAGCACGCAACGGTCCTCACCGGTGCCGGCGCGGAACTGGAACAGGTTGGATTCCAGCCGTTTGGGACGCAGCAGCTTGCCATCACGTTTCAGAACAATGTCGCCATTGTGCATATCTTCAAGGTGGATTTCCTCGCAGTCGAGGAATGAATTGTACTGGTCACCGAGGTCGCCCGGCTCATGGGTCACGGCGATCTGCTTGGTGAGACCGGCGCCGAGGGAGTCAGTGCGGGCGACGATGATGCCATTATCGATACCCAGTTCCAGGAATGCATAGCGGCACGCATTGATCTTGGCCAGGAAATCAGAATGCGGAACAGTGACTTTGCCGTCCTGGTGGCCACACTGTTTCTCGTCGGATACCTGGTTTTCGATTTGCAGACAGCAGGCACCGGCTTCAATCATTTGCTTGGCCAGCAAATAAGTCGCTTCGGCGTTGCCAAAGCCAGCATCGATGTCAGCAATGATGGGCACCACGTGTGTTTCGTAGTTGTCGATTTTCTTTTGTATTCCGGCTTCATTCAGTGCGTCACCGGCCGCCCGGGCCGCATCCAGTTCGCGGAACAAACCGTTCAGCTCACGCGAGTCAGCCTGTCGCAGAAAGGTGTATAGCTCCTCGATCAGGTGGGGAACCGTGGTTTTTTCATGCATGGATTGATCCGGCAAGGGACCGAATTCAGACCGCAGCGCGGCGACCATCCAGCCGGACAAATACAAGTACTTCTTCTTCGTACTGCCAAAGTGCTTCTTGATCGAGATCATTTTCTGCTGGCCGATGAAACCATGCCAGCAGCCCAGGGATTGAGTGTACTGCGAAGAATCAGCATCGTACTCATCCATATCACGCCGCATGATATCGGCCGTGTACTGGGCAATTTCAAGACCAGTCTTAAAGCGGTTCTGAGCGCGCATGCGAGCGGCGGCCTCCGGATGGATGGCATCCCAGGAACCACCGGCTGCTCTAACTACGCCTTCCAGAGAAGCGATATCGTCGGTGTATTTTGACATGGTCAATCCTCTTTACTTATTGAATTTCGGGTGAAATATCGAGCGGGGCTTATATAAACCTGAAGGTATTTTAACCACGCCTGATGAATTTATCGAATCAATGGATATAATATCCATCATTTATTACATGAATACCTACCCGGGGCCCATTAGCACCCTGGTCACTTGAGGTTATACGAAATGAATATCCGCAGCATTGACCTAAATCTACTGGTGTACCTTGACGTTCTGCTACGCCTGCGCAATGTGACCCGGGCGGCAGAAAGCCTGGGGATCAGTCAGCCCGCCATGAGTAATGCCCTGCAGCGTTTGCGGAAACTTTTTTCCGATCCGTTGCTGGTCCGTGCCAGCAACGGGATGAACCCCACCGAGCGCGCTGTCGCATTGCAGCCACTGGTCCGGGAAATCGTGGTTTCGGTTGAAAGGGCGGTCGAACCGGATAAAGGATTTGATGCGTCAAAATCTGAACGTGTCTTCAGGATCTCAGTGAGCGACTACAGTGAGTCCACGCTGCTGCTCCACCTTTTGCGTCGCATGCGCTCAAATGCTCCCAACATCACACTGGATATTCTCACGCCCAGCGACGTGAGTTATGAAGATGTGGAGCGCGGAAATGTCGACCTGGTGATCAATCGATTTGACGCCCTGCCCCAGTCCTTTCATCAGAAAACCATCTGGCGTGACAGTTTTTCCTGTCTGATCAGCCACCACAATCCCATTCGCCATCATTTCAACCTGGAAAGTTACCTCGAAGCGAGCCACGTCTGGGTCAGCAAAACCGGCATGGGCGTTGGTGTGGGCGTGGAGCCAGGGGCCCTGCAGCAACTCGGTTGGGTTGACGATGCCCTGGCGAAGCTGGGGAAAACACGCAGAATCCGGGTATTTACCCGTCACTACCAGGCAGCAATGCAACTGGCGGAATTGCGCGATCTGATCGTTACGCTGCCGAGCAAGGCGGCAAACCTCTTAAAGAACGATCCGGACGTCATAATTTTGCAACCGCCGTTCGAAATCCCGGAGATTGAGCTGAAAATGGCCTGGAGTCCTTTGTTGCAGCACAATCCAGCTCACCAGTGGCTGCGGCGGTTAATTACCGAAACGACACAAGACCTCAGCTGATTGAAGCCCAAACAGCGGCACCCGAAATTCCCGCCTCGTTGAACATCTTTGCCGGCACAAGCAGGGTGCGCTTCAGAGGAAAGCCTGGCAGAAACTTCTGGTGTTTTTCACTGATACCGCCGCCGATGATGATCATCTGCGGTGAAAAAACATGCTCGACATGCAGGCAGAATTCATTCAGACGTTTGCCGTATTTCTTCCAGGTCAAATGCTGTTCTTTCTTGATGCGGCTGGCCATGTATTGTTCGACTACTTCATCGTGGCCAGACAGGAAAATCTTGCCGATCTCGAGATTGGGCACGAGCCTGCCGTCGATGAAAAGGCCGCCCCCGACCCCGGTCCCCAGGGTGATGGTAATCACCACCCCCTGCACGCCTTTGCCGGCTCCATAACGCATCTCTGCCAGGCCTGCGGCGTCGGCGTCGTTCAGGACGGTTACATGACGTCCTGTAGCATCCGAGAATATCCGGTCGACGGATTCACCTACCCACCCGGGAACTTCATGTGCGGTTGGAGGCGTGAGAACAACGCCGTTAGCAACGGCTGCCGGGAACCCGACTCCGACCGGTCCCTCGTGGTCAAATTTTCTGACCAGCCTGGCAATCGTTTTCGTCACAGCTTCAAGTTCAAAAGAACGGGGTGAGACCATGCGGATGCGCTCGGTGACCAATTCGCCCGTTTCCAGGTCAACCAACGCCCCCTTGATACCGCTCCCGCCGACGTCTATTCCCAGTGCCTGCATGAACCCTCCCGAAATTCAAACAACTTTGCATATCCTACAGGGGTACATCGTCCCGCAACAGCCTGAGATGGATCAGGAAGCACTCCGCTCATCCCTGAGATAATAATCTTTGGGGGAACATCTTGCGTCAGCAGGCTGTCAACCAGATGTAAGGTGAAGAGATACTTGAATTCACGGCAGGAGAAATGAAATGCGTGTGATTTTTGTACCTGTTGCAGACCGACCCGAATGTGCCGCCGCTCTGAACACCGCTTTTGCACTCGGCAAATCCGTTGCAGCGAGTGTCATTGGCTGCCATATCCGGCCGCATGGCGATTCACCCGTGACCTTGCTTTCGAGCCTAAATACGGCGGCAATGAACAATGACGAAGCTGAATGGCAGCTCAGCGCGAAACCGGACAACAATGGAAAAGCCAAGGCCGCCGCCGGCGAACTGTTCTCCCGCCTGGCAGAGAGTCATGGGTATGAACTCACTCGCACACCACGCGTCTCGCCGGGTGCTGTCTGGATGGAGAAAGCCGGATCACCCGGCAAAGTCATCGGCATTTTGGGGCCAGTGTCTGATTTGCTGGTTGTCTCCCGGCCGGCCAACAAGGGCGGAAAGCTCGCACGAATGTTTTTATCTGCAGCATTGCTGAAATCTTCACGACCGGTACTGGTACTGCCGCAAAAAAAACAAACGCCCACCATGAAACATATCAGCATCGCCTGGAACCAAAGCGGCGAGGCGGCCCGGGCCGTGAGTGCCGCCATGCCCTTGTTGCTCAAAGCCGAGTCTGTCTCGATTTTGAGAAGCGGCCCCGAAAACCGGGCTGGCCCCCTGACAGCCCACCTTGCGTCGTATCTCAGATACTGGGGAGTTACTACGAAACGTTATGCCGGAAAAGGCAGGGACGAACATCAAGAGATCATGGAGCTCTACAAATCCACCGGCTCCGAACTGCTGGTCATGGGGGCGTATACCCGAAGCCGGATGAGTCGCCTGATTTTCGGGGGCATGACGGAATACATGCTGGAGCATGCAGACATTCCTGTCTTGCTGCATTTGTGAGCAGGCTGATTCGGAAAACAGAGGTCTCCATAGCATTGTCGAGGCCGCTGAGATAAGCGACCTCGACCCGGAATTCATTACCCTGCAACAGCGGCCCGGGAAGGCGCCGCTGCTGCAGGGTGAGTTCCGCGTAAAAAGCTACGGCAACTGGGCTTCCTCACAGGCAGGCACATGATCCAGCGCACTGCGCTCAATGGGTATTTCACCAGAGAGCTCCAGGGTGGGAATATCATAGGTCACGACAGCCGCATTGCAGTCTGTCCAGACGACTTCTATGGTCGCGCCCTCATAAGCCTGCGTGTCAACCGGGGGCTCAGCCGAATCAAAGATCATGCCCTGTGACAGGTACACATCCATCAGGGCAGTATCGCCCTCATATGGACCCAGCGCAGTAACCCAGCGGTGGCCGGGCTCACCCAGGATCGCAGTGACGTCTTCCGGCGGACGCTCCGTATCGTAGGTATACCAGGCGAGGAACACCAACTTCCGGGTTTCCCACACAATGATGAGGAAGCCTTGTCCACTGGTTTCCGGGTAGTACCATGCATCGCTGAGTGCATCATTGATCACGAATGACCCACCACTACCAGCCGTAGTTGTGAACAGGTTAAGCATGCTCTGGGCGGGGCCATCCGAAGTGCCATCATTTGGCGTCACCTGGACATCGTATGACTGCTCCTCATCCAGGCCGCTCAATGGCTGCGAAGTGTTGCTGGTGCTGCCGCCGTCACTCCAGGAGACATCGCCATTGAGGCGATATTCGACCCGGTAGGTGATGGAGTCGCCATCAGGGTCGCTGGACGCTGTCCAGTTGATGGTGGCGGAACTGGAGGTTATCGCGGAGGCCGACAACATGCCCGGTTGGGTGGGCGGGCTGTTTGCCTGGCAAGTACTATCGCCTGCATCCCGCTGCCCGTTGCCGTCATTGTCCAGCCCGCCGTCGCCGTACTGGCTTTCAGAACCATCGGCGTCACAGGCACTGTTCATAACAACGCTGCTTTCGCCGTAATAGGACGGATCGGTACTCTCTCCAACCGGTGTGGGGTCGCCGGAATGGCATGAGCTGCAGGTCGCCCCATGCACCTGGCGCAATCCCGCGCCGGAGCCACATTCCACCTGGGCTCCGCCACCACCGACACAGCTGCCGTTCACGTCCTCCAGACGGCCGTGACAACCCACGCAACTGATGGACAAGGTGCTGTCGCTTGATGAGTTCAGGTATACCTCGTCAAAGTCGCCGCTCTTGTGGCAGGCATTACAGTTATTTCCTACGAATGCCTCATGTCCATCCATGAGGGACTCACCCCACTCCGCACCATCAACATTAGAGACATAGCTGTCGCTGGTGAAGCTTCCATGGCAACTCTCGCAGCCATCGTAGGATTCATAGGCGAACGTAGAACTGCTGAAGATAA
>JAHEFT010000144.1 GCA_024640025.1 Chromatiales bacterium | reverse complement strand
CTGGCGGTGAACCACATGGCGCCGAAGATCGGCTCCGCCTGGTTCTCGAGTTCCAGCGAAATCGCCGCGCGGCCGCTCAGCACGTTGCCGGCCAGGCCTTCCGGCTGCGGTTGATAGACCACGATGGTGCCCTCGGGGGCGGTGATTTCCTGCGGCCATTCGAGCGCGGCCAGTGCCGGTGTCGCCAGGAGCAACAGGCAGAGGGCGAACATCCAGTGGTTGATTCCGCTGATTGGGGTGAACAGTCTCATGGGTAGCTCCGAATATGGATCAGGGTCGGTACCAGATGGGCGAGCCCCAGGCGCGTTCCTGGATCGTGGCCGGCACATCGTCCAACAAGGGTAGATTATGCCCCACCGCATCGTAGGTACTCCACCTCAGTGTGCCCGAGCCGAACTCATGCTGCTGTATTTGGATATGGGGTTCATGGCGCCTTGTATTGATCGGCTTGCCTCGAATGACCGGCTGGCCCATCATCCTGATAGCAGCGCCGCCGGCCATCTCGTTCCGCGAGTGGCGGGCGGGGCGGAGCAGGAATTCGAAGCCAAAGAGGTCGCGAGATGCCAAGATTGTCTTTCTTGCTGTTATGTGTGCTCACGTCGATCCCGGCAATTGGGTCGGACCCACAGGAACCTGAGCAGAGGCCGCTGGTCCAGGTCAACGTGAGCTTCGAGATGGACGCCATCAACGAGTCCCTGCGCACCACCAGCGAGTCGATCAGTGAAATCTCAGACTCTTTCAGGCTGATTGCGGAAGGCGGCCAACTGGACCTGGAACAACAGCAGCAGCTGGTTCAGATCATGGAGAACCTGGATCACCTGGTCGAAGCAACACGGACTTCCGTGGATGCATTGCCATCGCTGGTCGAACGCTCCCGCGATACGCTCGTCGAACAGGGAAGCGAATTCCTCGGCGATCTCAAATTCTGGTCGGTCACGATACTGATCATCATTTGCCTCGTGCTGATCATCGCCACCATCTGCTTCTACTATTTCGTGTTGCGTCCGATGCAGCGCACGCTGCTGGAAGTGACAGGCAACATTTCGAACATGGCCAAGGCCATGGAAAATACATCGAAGTCCCTTGAAATCAGCAACCAGACGCAGCGTGAGTTGCTCAAACTGAGCGAGATCCTGGGGAAGTCAGGGTAGGTCGAGCGGCAAGGGCGCGGAAAGGAAGTATAAAGAACCTTTTTCGGAATTCAGCCAGGTAACAGTGGCTGCAAGCTCACCTCCTGTCGAGAAGCTGGCATGGGCCACGCGATACCGGCGCACCACAGTGTCAGTCGCTCAAGGCGTCCAGGACCTGCGGGTTATCCCGTACTACGGAAGCAACGATGCGAGCGTAAATTTCCGGCATATCGCGCTCGAAACCGCCCCTGGCGCCGAGCAAAAGAGTGCCCTTGACCTCAATTTCCTTACCCTGGGTATCGGATACGATGAGCGTTCCCGCCGAACTCAGGGCATTGATGACCAGCTCGTACCAAAAACGCCCATTCTGATAACCGGTGAAATCCCACGCATTTACCAGGACCTGGAGCGTTTTGCCGGCTGTTCCTTCCGTGAAGCCCAGGCTGGCCAACTCTTCCTTCAGGTCGGTTGTCAGCTGCAGGTTGAGGGGAACGTTGCCTTCGGTCGTCACCTTCCAGGGATTGCCGAGGCCGGCGCGGTATTGCCCGACCACCCAGGGTTTTTGTTTGCCGTTAACGACATCCTCGCGCAGATCCTGAACCTCCACGCGTACCGGCTCACCCTTACCCACTGCTTCTATGGATTGCGGTGTGCTGTCAAGTTTGAGCTGTTGACCGACGACGCAGGCGGACAGACAGAAGCCACAGAGCAGCAGAGTAGTTATTCGTAGCAGAAACCTGGCGTTCATCGAATGGTCCGGTATGGAAAGCGCGCAATTCGCAGCGCAAGTGTGCGCCCAATTCCGGAAACTGCAAGAAATTTCATAGGCCCCATTCAGTCAAAGGATGGGGTCAGAGTAAAGGGCCAGAGTGGGCCACTCCGGCCCTTTACTCTGACCCCTGCTGTTTTGACTCCTGTTGCTTTACCCGGCCGGGAACAGCAGGGTCACAGCGGCGCGAAACCCCCACCCCTCCGGGCCGTTTGGCGTTGATTCGAGATAGTAGCGCGGCCCCGCCTGGATCGACAGCATCTGCTTGCCGATGCGCGTGACCTTGGACACCCCCAGGAACAGCGGGATGTTCCACTGCTCAGCCTTCCAGTCATAGGTTGCTTCGACGTTGGCGCTGAAGGTCCACGCGGTGGGCGTGGTATAGCTGACGAAGGGCTGCAGGAAGGTGCTGCTGATGTCGTTGCGGTCGCTGTCGCCGGCAAAGGACCAGATGTGGTTGGCCAGGGCACCGAAAGTCCAGGACCCGGCCTGTTTCAGCGCCACCGCGGACGGGCCCACGCCCCACTTATCCGCACCGAGCAGATCGTCGGTCGCGGTCGGCAGCAGGAACACGGGACCCGCGCCCCAGATCCAGCCGTTGCCGGTCAGGGCCTTGGGCGAGAAAAATACGCTTTGCACGGTGTCGCCGAGGCCGAACTGATCGCCGCTGCCGGGAAAGAGGTCTTCCTGGCTGACAACGGGCAGGATGGTGCGGCTGATCAGGTTCCACTCATCGTTCAGCGAGAACGGAATGACTGGCTGGACGTTCATGGTCAGGCGGGAGCCCTGGTCCAGCGGCCCGATGTCGTTGTCGAAATTGAATTGAAAGGGCACCGAGATCAGCGCCGCGACGGGGTTGGATAGCTGCTTGGCCAGTTCGGCGCTGTCCTGGGCCTGCGCCGCCGGGATGCTGAGCAGCAATCCGGCCAGCACCGTCATCGAGCAGAAAAAGC
>JAHEFT010000093.1 GCA_024640025.1 Chromatiales bacterium | reverse complement strand
AATGCTGCAGTCGATTCGGATTTTCGCCATAACGCCCGTCGGTGGGCCGGCGGCTGGGCTGCACGTAGGCCGCATTCCACGGCTCAGGGCCGATCGAGCGCAGAAAGGTAGCAGGATGAAAAGTACCCGCACCCACCTCGAGGTCAAGAGGCTGAACAAGGACGCAGCCCTGTTCGGACCAGTAAGCCTCGAGTATTTGAATGAATTCCTGAAAAGTCATGATATTTAGCCGCCTGGGAGTGAGTCGTGCGCACACCAATGCGCAGGCCCGAATCCGGAAACTCAAACCGCCTAGTATAATCGCAGACCGCGATTGACAGAAGGTTCAGCTGATCACGGTGATTCAGCGTTCTCTACGATAAAGACAACACCGTCGACACCAATTACGCGCACATGGGTGCCTGCGACAAGATCCGGACCCTTGACCCGCCAGGTGGAATCGTCCACCTGCAACTTGCCGACGCCGTTAACAATCGGATGCTCCAGCGTGAACACGCGCCCCGTGTATTGCTGGCCTCGCTGATTCAACAAAGGCTGGTCCGGGACAGGCGGGCGGACTTCGCGGTATTTTCTCCACGCCAGCACCGCCATGACGGACAGGATGCCGAACAGGACCAGTTGCACCTCGATGGGAATATTGGGAAACACCAGCAGCAGGAACCCCACCGCGGCCGCGGAAAAACCCAGCCACAGGAAAAAGAAAACCGGGTAAGAAAGCTCGAGGATCAGCAGCATGCCGGCCAGTATCCACCAGTGCCAGAAAACGATATGTTCTAACCATTCCATGCGACAACCTCAGCCGGGTTTATCCTTGGCGAAAGTTGCCCTGGCGACTTCCGCGATACCTGCAATGCGAATAAAAGCTCCTGAGCCCCCTTTTAGGACATGTGGTGGCAGGAATTTTTTCCCATTCGAACCATAGCAAAATGATTTGCCATCGTAATGCGCCAAAAGTCACGACATGAGAAAATCCCTGCATTGGACGTCAACAGTGTCGGTGTCGCGCAAATGAATCAAAAGGATCGAATTTTTGACACGGGAATTCTGGAAACAGGGGATTTCGTTTTTGATGAGCGCGTGGTCGATGTCTTTCCGGACATGATCAACCGGTCGATACCCGGATACAGCCTCGTCATACCGATGATTGGCCTATTGGCCAGGCAATATGCTCAGGACCAAAGCAACCTTTATGACCTGGGGTGTTCATTGGGGGCTGCGTCGTTTGCGATGAGATCCGCGGTTCGTGCCCAGGGTGCCAGTATATGGGCGGTAGATAACTCCCCCGGAATGATACGGCAGCTGCAATCCATGCTTCGGGAAGACCGGCGCACCGGCCTGGTGCCGGTTCAAGCGCTGCACCAGGATATTCTTGAGACACGGATTGAAAATGCTTCTGTCGTCGTACTCAACTTCACACTGCAATTTATTGAGCGGGACAAAAGGATTGGCCTGCTGAAACAAGTGGCCGAAGGGCTCAACCCGGGAGGCATCCTGGTTTTATCCGAGAAGATACGGTTTGAAGACCCCGCGGAGCAGCAACTTCAGACTCTCTGGCATCATGAATTCAAACGGGCGCAGGGGTACTCGGAACTGGAAATAGCCCGTAAGCGGGATGCCCTTGAAAATGTAATGAAACCGGATAGCATGCAGCGACATCGACAAAGATTGATCGAAGCCGGGTTTGAACACATTTACCCCTGGTTCCAGGGCTTCAATTTCGTTTCGATGGTTGCAATGATATAGTCCGCGTGAGTACTTTATACAATTCTTTGCGTGAGATGAATCGGCAGGACCAGTGGTTGCAGGCGGCTTGCGATCTGGCGGAGGCAAAGCTGGAGGAACACCCCCATGGTGACTTGAAGAGGTGGCGGATGGCGCTGGGCAGGCTGCCGCCGGTCCAGCCGGCTGCGGTCCTGGATGAAGCCATACCCCGGCTGGGTGGGCAAGTGATGGACCCGGACCCGTTACGCGAGTCCCTGATGGAGTTTCATCCCTGGCGCAAAGGCCCGCTGCAACTCGGTGGAATGATGATTGAAACGGAGTGGCGGTCTGACTGGAAGTGGCGCCGCGTGTCGCCACACATCGACCTGAAAGGGCATCATGTCCTGGATATTGGCTCGGGAAACGGCTATTTCGGAATGAGAATGCTGGGGGCGGGCGCAAAGTTCGTCGTCGGAATTGACCCTACACTGGTGTTTGTCATGCAGTGGTTGGCTTGCCGCCACTTCAGCGGAGACATACCCAATTATGTACTTCCTCTGGGTATCGAGGAGTTGCCGGAAGGACCGGCGGATATGGATACGGTTTTTTCCATGGGCGTCCTGTACCACCGGAAAGCCCCGGAGCGCCACCTGGGGCAGATTCGCACCCTGTTGAAAAACGGCGGCACCCTGGTGCTTGAAACCCTGGTGCTGCCGGAGGGTAGGGAAGATGATCTACTGGTTCCTGACGACCGTTATGCGCGTATGCGTAACGTCTGGGGAATCCCGGGAACCAGCCGTTTGCTGGACTGGGTTTCAGGAGCCGGCTTCCATGCGGCGAAGGTGGTAGACGTCACGCCCACCACCTGCCAGGAACAGAGTAGTACAGACTGGATGCGATTCGAGTCACTTGGCCAGGCGCTTGACCCGGCAGATCAAACCCTCACAGTTGAGGGCTTTCCAGCGCCGGTCCGGGCCATCGTGGTGGCCCGGAAGTAGCCGCCGGCGAAGCATCGGTCAGGAGTCGTCGTCCTCGAATTCGGCGCAATCCAGGTCGCCTCCGCTCCTGCGGGACCGGTTTCTGTCACCACCCCTGGCCTTGCGATCGGCTTTCATCTGCCGGAACAATTCCGCCTGGTCAGCATCCAGAATGGACAGGATTTCCTCCTCGGCCTGGGCCCTTTGAGCACAGATTTCCGCGCCCATGATCGCCATGGTGTGCTCGTGCAGGGCCTTCCGGTCGCCCTCCTGCCCCTGTAAAATGGCCAGCATTTCCGCGGATTGCTCATCGCTGAGGTCCAAAGCGTTGCTGATACGCGCCAGTTTTTCTTCAACGCTCGGTGGCCCTTTATGCCAGTCCCTGTCAGCCTTTGGGGGTTGGGCATTGGCGTTACCAACGGCCAAAAAACTGGCGAGTACCATCACTGACGCTGTTGTTTTCAAGAAGGTTTTCATCATAATTCTCCATTGCTTGCTGTGGCGGGAGGTGGCTCGGGGCCACACCCCTTATCGGTTTTGCATGATGAAGTCTGTGCGCCAAATGGGAATAAAGTGTGGAGAAAAAATGAAGTTTTCAGTCGTCACTTGTATGCACGTTCTGATGCGGTGCAGGATGTAGGACATGAAAACATTATTTTCCAGGATTCTTCTGGCGCAGATAGTGGCCGTTCTGCTGGCCCTGTTCGTGGCGACAGCTATAACCCGGGTGAGCCTCGGCCTCAGCTTCAAGGGTTTTCTGGAAACGCAGGAGCCAAATGTTCTACAGACCCTTGTCCCGGTTTTTGCCGACCTTTATGCATCCAGGGGAGGTTGGGATTTTCTGCAGGACAACCCCCGGAACTGGCAGCGAATCTGGCACTTGTCACGAGTACAAAACGGCGGCCCCCGGAGGGATGGATCCGGCCTGCGACGCGGCGGGCCGGGAGACCGCGCCGGACCGCCCGAAGAGCCGCAAACGGAATTTCAGCTGCTGCGTTGGATGGGGCCACCGGAGCGGGGAATGTTCAGGGATCGGCTCTTCCTGCTGGATGAAAACCGCTCGTGGGTCGCCGGTTCAGGGGCGGCGCCTTCCCAGGCCGGAGCGCTACAGCCCATCGTGGTCGATGATGTTACCGTCGGCTGGATAGGATTTGCGCCCCTGGGCAGAACCCTGTCTCCGGAAGCGGAACGCTTCCTGAGTGGACAGGTCCGGATCACGGTGATCGCTTTCATGGTTGCGCTCGCGGTTGCGGTCGCACTGGCTTATCTTCTGGCGCGCAAGGTAAGCCGCCCCGTGCGGGAACTGGGGGATACGGTCAGAAGTCTTAGCCGGGGTGATTACAGCCCCCGGGCTTCGGTGGCTTCACGGGATGAAATTGGAGCACTGGCCGGGAACGTCAATCAGCTGGCGGAAACCTTGCAGAAAAACCGTACGGCCCGTCAGCGCTGGATGGCGGATATTGCTCATGAGCTTCGTACACCGGTTGCCATACTGAAGGGAGAAGTCGAAGCGCTGGCAGATGGAGTAAGGTTGGCTGATGAGAGAATGTCAGCATCGCTTCGGGAGGAAATCGATCAGTTAGTCAGCCTGGTTGACGATCTTCAAACCCTGGCCCTGTCAGACGCCGGAGCGCTGAATATCCAGAAAGAGCCGGTGGATCTCTCGGTTCTGGTGCTTCAGGTTGTGGACTCATTTCAGGACCGCCTGGCGGGGCGCGGGATAGCCGTTGATCTTCGAGTCGAAGAGGCGGTGAGCCTGATGGCGGACCAGCACCGCCTGAGACAGCTGCTGCTAAACCTGCTTGAAAACTGCAGCCGCTACACGGAAGAAGGCGGCAAAATCAGGCTGAGCCTGACCCGTAACCGGGA
This sequence comes from Chromatiales bacterium, assembly GCA_024640025.1. Classification (GTDB taxonomy): domain Bacteria; phylum Pseudomonadota; class Gammaproteobacteria; order Xanthomonadales; family SZUA-36; genus JAHEFT01. The sequence goes on along the minus strand of JAHEFT010000093.1, from coordinate 5,429 downwards.
CGAGACGGAACTGGTTCTGGAGGACAGCGGGCCAGGTCTTGAAAGCGAACAGATTCAGCGGTTGTTTGAACGTTTCTACCGGGTTGAGGGCAGTCGCTCCCGGTCCGGTGGCGGCAGTGGACTCGGGCTTTCCATTTGCAGGAACATTGCGGAGGCCCATGGCGGAAACATCAGGGCCGAACCCTCCCTGCTGGGCGGCCTGAAGATTCGGGTCCGTTTACCGGACTGAGTGACGCAAGAATCCCCCGTATGGAAAAACGCATACTCATCGTTGAAGACGAACCCAAAATTGCTGCTTTGCTGGCGGACTATCTCCGTATGCAGGGCGGTTTTCTAACGTCCACGGTGGACCGGGGCGATGCGGTTTTGGAGTCGTTCCGGAAGGAGCAACCGGACCTGGTATTGCTGGACCTGATGCTGCCTGGACTGGATGGGATCGAGGTCTGTAAGCTACTGCGCACCCATAGTCAGGTGCCCATCATCATGGTGACGGCGCGCGTGGATGAAATCGATCGCCTGCTCGGGCTTGAGCTGGGAGCGGATGATTATATCTGCAAACCGTTTTCTCCGCGGGAAGTGGTTGCCCGCGTCAAAGCGGTATTACGGCGGAGTGACTCGCCCGGGACGGGTAACTCGCAGCAGAGACTTGAAATTGATGAGGAAAAATTCGTCGCAAAACTGAACGGTAAGGATCTTGGCCTTACCCCGGTTGAGTTTGCACTTCTAAAGACGTTATCAAATTTTGCAGGAAAGGTATTTTCCAGGGACCAACTCATGAACGCCATGTATACCGACTACCGCGTGGTCAGCGATCGTGCGGTTGATACGCACGTAAAAAACCTTCGAAAAAAACTGGCCAGGGCATCCGGAGACGACGACCTGATCCAGTCTGTGTACGGGCTCGGTTACCGCTTCGGGGAGTAATTCCTACGCAAGGATGGGCGGATATGCTCTCCGCCTGCGGCACGTTATTCTTTTATGATTCCTCCATGCATACATGGCGTCTGAAACCGGTATTTGCGATTTTCTTTTTGGTCACAAACTGCCAGGAACTGGCTGCGGACAGTTTTCGGTGCGGCAGGAAACTGATCAATGTAGGGGATTCAACCGGCGAGTTGGCCAGGGTCTGCGGCGAACCCCGGCACAAGGATCGCGGACGCGAAACCATAAGGATCGATCGTGTCTCCCGGGAAACCAGCGTTGAACGCTGGTACTACAAAAACAGTTCACGCAGCCTGGAGCACATTATTGTCATATACAAAGGGCGGGTTGTTGCCGTCCAGGTTGGACACCGCTGAAGCAAGCAAAAAAGCCACAGGAGTAAGTTTTAACCGGAACTATAATCCTGTGCGGAAAGCAATCTTTTGAGCGCAGAATTTGCCAGTATTTCTTGCCATGGAAAAAGCGGCCCCGGGTCCCTTTTGCGCTGAACAAGTATTTTCGGATTATCGTCGGCCGGAACCTTTGAAGTATCAAGATCTTCATGCCCCGCGACCCACTCCAGTTTACCTAATTCATGGTTCAGTCTTGCCAGGAGCTTAATCAGGCTGGTGATTTGAGGCGTAGGGTAAGGCTCTGATAGCGCCTGCTTGCGTGAATCAAACCAATCCGGATAGCGCCCGTTGTTAACCAGTTCGATGCCTATGCTGTGATGGTTCCAGGTACTGACATGGTGAGCGACGCGGTCAAGCGGAACCCATTGTTCTATTTTTCCATTTCGTTCTATATAGAAATGCCCACTGTTCCCGGTTCCGCTTTGCGGGTAATGGATGCGCTCGCCATAGGTCCGGGCCGTCGCCAGGTCAGGAAGTTCCGTGCAATGGATAACTACAAGGTTTATATGCTGGACGGCCCGCGATTCCAGGCGCGTGGCGTAGGAAAGAAATCTCTCGAGAATAGCCGGGTCGTTCAAGGAGTGTCGTCCCTGTCAGGGTTCGTCTTTGGCACAGGGGCCGACTGCATCGCCGTGTTGAAGATGCACAAAGCTGTCGGCATTGGAAACCGTCAGGGTCTTATTCCCGTCGTGGCAAACCAGTTGTTGACCGTGCCGACGGCTATCAATCGAGTCCGTGGCGCAGGATGACATAAATACGAGCAGAACCACGTTGATCATCCGGTAACCCATTTCAATCATCCGTCCTGCAGCAACGACCTCAAATCGATAATGGCCGCGTTCGCCCGGGCGATGTAATTGGCCATGATCAGGGAGTGGTTCGCGAACAAACCGAACTGGCTGCCGTTCAGCACCATCGGGCTGCGCAGGGGCTCCTGGGTGGACTCTAGTTCCCGGATGATCTGCCTGAAACTCACCGTTGCATTTTTCTTACTCAGAACGTCTTCGAAGTCCACTTCCATCGCGTGCAGGAAATTCACGAGGGCCCAGGCAGTTCCGCGGGATTCGTAGAAAACATCGTCCACCTGGGTCCAGGGGGTTTTCACCATCACGACACCGGGAGAAACGGTGGACTGCCGAGCTTCGGTGTCGCCAGAAAGGTCCGTATTCAAGCGGGCCTGGCCGACGCTTGCGGACAGTCGTTGTGACAGGGAACCCAGGCGTTTCTCTACGATGGCCAACCATTCCACGAGATTGTCCGCGCGGGCATAGAACTGTGCCCCCGGCTCACTCGGTGAAGACAGGTTGGTCAGGTAGCTTTCCAGTGAAGCATTCGCTTTTGCATATCTCCCCTCGGTGTCGGGCGGAAACCAGCGCTCGCTGTCGTAATTGAACATCGGTTCCGCCACGGCCAGATCAACATCTTCCGTTGACTGGGTCTGGGAACGGCTGAAATCGTTTCTCATCGCCCGGGACAGGTCCCGAACCTGGATCAGAACGCCAAACTCCCAGTTTGGAACGTTATCCAGAAAGACCCAGGGCGGCATGATGTCATTGGACATGTAGCCGCCACGCTTGGTCAACAGAATGTTGACGGTTTCAATCAATGTAGCGGTCGTGGTGTAACCGGTCACCACCTTGTGATGATGCTCCTGGGCGTGGAGCGTTGCACGGGCAACCGGATTGAACAGGGGCGGTTCATAATTGAGATAAAACATCATGACCAGGCAGACCACCGCCAATACCGAGGGGATGCCCAGCCAGACGGCTCGGGATTTCAGGGAAATTGATTTCATCATGTTACTGAAGATACCAGAAGGAGGCCGGTTTCGCTGTGTCTTTGGTCAGGAATTGTCCACAGCGGGCAGGATGGAATCATGTACGAAAGCGTAAAGGCTGGAAATACTTTGCTGATCGGGTCCAACGATTGCCGCTGAGCCTCTTTGAAGGTCAACCAGGATGGCCTCGACGTTGTCAAAAGCGAACATTTCCCGGTCAGTTACCCGGGTTTCGGGCATATAGATGACGGTAACAGGGCCGCTTTCCGTATTCAGAATCATGTGGATGCCCTTGCCGTCCGGGGTCGGGCAGTACTTGATCACCCCTACGATATTGGCAAGAGCCGGCGCGGCCTGAGCGCTCAGCCCGGCAAAGAGTTCCTGCACCTTGCCCACGCTGATCCCCCCCAATGCCAGATCACTGTCGTGACGGTAATGGTCGACCACGTATTCTTCCACCGAATCCCAGCCCCGGTTCCATTTCCAGGCCATTCCGGCCGCCCCGACCGCAATCAGGACGGTGGCGGCGAGAGCCATGGGTACCCAGCGTGAGGGCTGGCCGGTTTCCGGAGGTGTTTGGCCAATGGCAAGGATTTCATTCAGGAGAGATGCCGGCGCCGGGATATCTATGGCACGATCCAAAAGGTCTTCGAATCGTTCCGCCTCGATGGCCGCTTGTTCAAATTCCGGTGCTGAATGACGGGCGCGCAGGAAGCCAGGATCCCCGTTGCGCGGATCAGCCCCCAATAAACGCTTGAACTCAGAAAAGTTCATGGACATTACCTGTCACTCCATCTTTCTGTTGACGTGATTTCAGCTGTTCCCGTGCCCGGAACAACTGCGTCATCACGGCGCTTTTGCTGATCTTCAGTGCCTGGGATATCTCCTCGCAGCTATAACCCAGCACCACCTGCATCAGCAGAGGCTCCCTGTATTTGGGCGCCAATTTCATAATCCCCTGACGCAAAAGGCGAATCTCGAGCTGGTCTTCCGGTTCAGGCTCTGTGTCTTCAACGAGCACAACGCTATCAACGTCCGTGAACCTGGGCACTTTTCGTTCAAAAGTCCTGGCGTATTCCCGGCGCAGAATGGTGATCAGCCAACTCTTCGCCGCCTTGGGATCGTTCAGTTTGTCCAGGGCTTTCCAGGCTCTCAGGAACGTTTCCTGGACCAAATCCTTCGCCAGGGCGTCATTGCCGCAAATCCACATGGCGTACCGATACAGGTCTGCGCCATAGGCTTCAGCCATCCGGTTAAATTTCGCCTGACGGCGGACTTCAGGATTCATGACCGGAAATGTTAGTGAGTGCTTGCAAAATATTTGGCGCCCAAATGCCCGTTTCGTGGGAAATTGCCGTGAACCATAACGTGAGGGCGCCAGTGAACGCAACCAGGAGGATGTGACTAATGGCACTTAATTACTGCGTCATGAATGCGCACTCTTTCGCTTGAAGCATTGTCGTTGAAAGCTTAACCTTGGCTGTTACTCAAAATGACGACACAAGGCCAGGGGCCGGGACGTAAATATGAACTTTGAACAAGCACGCTTCAACATGGTGGAGCAACAGATACGGCCGTGGGAAGTGTTGGACAGCCGCGTTTTATCGCTCCTGGAGACGATTCACCGCGAGGACTTTGTCCCTGTACGCTACCGTAAACTGGCTTTCGCCGACATTGCGGTGCCACTGGACTGCAACCAGGTAATGATGCGGCCCAAAATCGAGGCGCGAATGCTGCAGGCCCTGGGTCTTGGTGAAGATGAAACCGTATTGGAAATCGGAACCGGCAGCGGGTTTGTCACGGCCTGCCTGGCTGCGCTCGCCAAACGTGTTGTCAGTGTAGAAATTTTCGAGGAGCTGCACGCGGAAGCGTCCATGAAGTTGAACGACAAACACATCTCCAACACAGAACTGTTCGTTGGAGATGTTATGAATGGCTGGCAGCCGGAACAGGCGCATGACGTGGTTGTCGTAACCGGGTCTATTCCGGCGGTTCCCGAACAGTTCAAAGGCTGGGTAAATCCCGGCGGCCGGTTGTTCGTTATTACCGGCGAGTCTCCGGCGATGGAGTCAAAGCTGTTGACCCGGCTGGATGTAACAAACTGGACGGAAGAGAGTCTATTTGAGACGGACCTTCCGCGGCTGGTGAATTCCGAGCCGCCGCCGGTATTTGAATTCTGAGTTTTCTGGAGTTAAGCATGTCGATAAATTTCAAGTTGTCTTGCCTGGTTAGCGCGGGGTTGTTGATTTCCTCCCCGGCCATGGCCGTGGATCTCGTGGGTGTTCATGAACTCGCTGAGCAGAACGATCCGCGTCTCA
>JAHEFT010000016.1:16841-35984 GCA_024640025.1 Chromatiales bacterium | reverse complement strand
CATGAACGTTGCGACAGCAATGAGCTCCGGAACCGCAAGACCGCACTCCTGGAGTCTCTTTTTGCACAGTACCTTGTCATCCACCAACGGGAAAAACCGCCGCCGGTTCCATTTCAGGATGTAGTCGCCATTGCGGCGGTTGAGTCCGAGTACACCGGCCGCTTTCAGTTGCCTGACCCGCTCCAGCATCGCTACGGTTGATCCTGGAGAGCAAGTTGGCGGAAACGTTTGAGTTCTGTCAATCGGAACCCTGTGTAGCGGCCGAGCGCGACGATCAGTCCAAGGACGATGAAGTTAATTTCGGGAAACACGGTGACCCAGTACCCAAGGACATCGAAGGACATCATCGAGTAGGCAAGCGACGCCATTAAAAGGCTGCCCAGTCCTTCCCGAATCGAGGTCGCGGCGCCACGCTCTTCCCAGACAATCGACATGCGCTCGATCACCATCGAAATAATAACCATCGGAAACAGCGAGACAGAAAGGCCGGTTTCCATCCCGAACCGGTCACTGATTAGGCTGATGGCGGTCATCAGAAGCACAACGATCGTAACGACTGCGGCCAGCCTCGGCACCAGCAGCAACCGCAGCCGCTCCATGTAGAAGCGGAATATCAGGCCCAGCGATACAATCATTATGAACAGCAGGATGCCCTTGACCAGTTCCGTCTCGCGGAAAGCCAGCGCTATTAAAACCGGGGCAAATGTGCCGAAAGAACTCAGGCCGATGAAATTTCTCAGCAATACGATGACCAGGATTCCAAACGGAACCAGCAGCAGGACCTCATAGACGGATTGTGTTTGAACCGGCAATTCCAGCAGTGACAGGCGTCCAATGAATGAATCTCTCAGTTCACTCCTTCGAGTCGCCAGGTCCAGCATACTTGCCACGCGGCGCTTGACCGAGATCTGCAGGTCATCGATCCTGGCCCCGCTGATATTCGCCAGTTCCTCATCACCACGCCACCAGATCATGAATTCCGGAGGCAACCCTTTCTGGCCGGTTTGCGGATCGAATACCAGCCAGTCGTCATCCGCCCAAACCGCCAGCATCGTGCTGACCGTCGAGCGCTGAACATCTTTCCGCAATATGATCCCGTGAATCAATACCGATGGAATCTGTGCGCCCGCCAAAAATGTCTGGGCCAGCCTGGCCCGATCGGCCGCTGAGTCGACATTATCCAGAAACAGTTTGATATTCGCGTCTTTCGAACCGGCATTTATCCGGTCCAGAACTTCCGCTGCAAAGGTCTGTGCATCAGCCGACTCGGTCTGTACATCCACGACGAGGTCAATCAATGCACTGGCCCACGGCTCTTCGAGTACCGGGAATGCCGGAACGTCCGGCGCGCTCATAATTCGCTGGCGGCGCGTGTCCGCGAAAACCGTGGCCCGGTAATAAATCGACTTTGATCTGGAAAGGTTGCGAATGGCCCAGTCCGCCTGTCGCCGGAAATGATCCTCTTCGATGGTCAGCCCGAATCCCCTTGAGACAAAATTTTCGTCATTGATGGAGAAGCCGCTGGGCCGCACCGGTAACATCAGGCTGACTCGGACCGGCCCTTCCACCGGCTCGATTTTCAGGCGGGCCTGGATGCTCCACTGTTCGCTGGTCTGATCCGGCAGATAGGGAAACCCCAGGAAAACTATTTTGTAAGTGCAGATCAAACCACCCAACAATATCAACAGGATAGACAGCACCACCCATTGGCGGTCCCTTGTCATAGCGCGGGCTTACCTTGATCCTGTGAACCGCAGTCGGGTTCACTCAAAAAATCACTGCCCGGATCGACGAGTGCAAACGAAGCCAGGGCGCTGCGCCCGAGCAACAGCGGGAAATCGAACTCAGTGCGATCGATCAGGCTTACTTCGGTTTTCAACAGTTCACCCCCGATGCAGACTTCCAGCAGTACGACGGGACGTGTCTGGGTTGATCCGTCATGCTGCACAACGCCGATGGTTCTGATCCGCTTTCGCACCAGGATGAATTCCTCCCCGGTATCGCGATCCGTTACTGCAAACCTGATCCATCGCTTACCCCCCTTTCTGAATTTCTTGATGATATGCGCATCAAGAGATGAAGTTTCCGCGCCCGTATCGAGCTTGGCCTCAATGCCGATCCCCGGGTCAACCAGGTAGGCTTTTTCCACCCAGCCGAGAATGACCAGATCCGAAGTTTCAGCCGCCACCGTGCGTGCCACCGACAGGATACAAACAAAAACCATTTTGGCGAAGATTTTTTTCATTCCGGCTTATTTTGAGTCTTTCGAGGACATTTATGTAAAATTTTTGTTAGTTGAGCCAAAATGACAGCGTTTCCAGAGTATAAACAATTGACTCATGCATTCTGCAAGTTATACCCTTCGTGATCCGGAACATGTAATTTTAAAGTTCATCCGTTATCCATTTTTCACAACCGAGATCTAGCATGCTTATTAAACAAATGAACAAAAGGCTCTTGCTGTGCGCAATTCTGGTTGCGGCCCTCCCCGTGAGTTTCTCCGCACCTGTTTTTGCCCAGGCTACAGTGGACCAGGTCACCCAGGAAGGCGAGAAACGCGCCGACGCTGGCGCTGCAGAACAGCAGCGTGTCGAGCAAATTGCCACCCAGACCGATAACCTCCTTAACGACTACAACACGTTGTCAAAGGTCGTAGACGGACTGATTACTTATAACAGTCTTTTACAGCGACAGGTGAATAACCAGGAAATTGAGAAAGCTGCCCTGGCTGAGTCCATCGACAATGTTGCGCTGATCGAACGTCAGATCATACCGCTGATGACGAGAATGCTGGACTCACTGGAGCAGTTCATCCAGTTGGATACTCCATTTCTAATGACAGAACGCACGGAGCGCCTGGAAAGGTTACGCGAAATGATGGAGCGGTCAGACGTTTCATCCGCCGAGAAATTCCGCCGGGTAATCGAGGCTTACCAGATCGAGAACGACTACGGCCGCACCATCGAAGCCTACAAGGGTTCCGTTCCCATCGACGGCAACCAGCAGGAAGTGGACTTCCTGCGCATCGGCCGCGTCGCCCTGGCCTACCAGTCGGTTGGCGGTGCCCACACGGGCGCATGGGATGCTGACGCCGGGCAATGGGTTGAACTTGATCCAGCAGAATTTAAAAACCAGATCGCCGACGGTCTTCGGGTAGCACGCAAGCAGGTCGCTCCCGATCTACTTATCATTCCCGTCGCCGCACCTGGAGAGGAATGATCATGATAAGCAAAATATTAAAAGCAGCAGCAATCGCTGGACTCATCATCGGCCTGGGCAACACCGCGTATGCGGCGCAGGCTGTATCCATGGACGAACTGCTTCAGCAGGTCAAAGCCGGTCGTGTTAAAGACGCCGCTGAAAACCAGAAGCGCATCGAAGAATTCCAGAAAGACCGCAGCCGTCAGCAACAGTTGCTGAAAGACATGCAGGGCGAGCAAGCCCGGCAGGAAAGGCTTTCAGAGCAACTGGAAAACACTTTCGAAGCCAATGATGCACAAATCATCGACCTCGAACGGGCCCTGCAGGAACGCCTTGGCGAACTGAAAGAGCTGTTCGGTGTACTGCAGCAGGCAGCCGGTGATGCTCGCGGCAACTTCGACACCTCTGTCACGCAAATCCAGTTTCCTGAACGTGGTGAATGGCTGACCGAGTTTGCCCAGAAGATGGGTTCAACGACGCGTATGCCCACCTTACAGGAAATTGAACGCATCTGGTTTGAGCTGCAGCGCGAAATGACCGAGTCGGCCCGCGTCGCCAAGCTCAACACCACCGTGATCAATGCAAACGGTGAAGAGGAAGAACGTGAAGTGGTTCGTATCGGTCTGTTCAACGTGGTTTCGGATGGCAAGTACCTGGAATACGTTCCGGAAACCGGCCGCCTGGTAGAACTGCAGCGTCAACCGGCCAGCCGCTACACCGGCCGTGCGGAAGACCTCCAGGAATCCACAAGTGGCGTCAACGGTTTCGCGATCGACCCGACACGCGGACAACTGCTGGCGCTCCTGGTGCAATCGCCCAGCCTGATGGAGCGTATCGCGCAGGGTAAGGAAGTCGGCTACGTGATCATCGTCCTCGGGTTCGTAGGTCTTCTCATCGCTATCTGGCGACTGCTTCGCCTTTCCGCTACCGCAGCGAAAGTCAGTCATCAGGTCAAGAACCTCGAGAAACCTGGCGACAATCCGCTGGGCCATGTGTTGAAGATTGCGCACGACAATCCGAATTCTGACGTGGAATCGCTGGAACTGAAATTGGGCGAGGCCATTTTGAAGGAAACGCCGAAGTTCAACTCCATGCTCTCGTTCATGAAAATCATTTCGGTTGTCGCTCCTCTGCTGGGTCTGCTGGGTACGGTTACCGGTATGATCATCACCTTCCAGGCGATTACTCTTTACGGCGCCGGCGATCCGAAGTTGATGGCGGGTGGTATTTCAACCGCGCTGGTCACCACGGTGCTCGGCCTGGTCGTGGCCATTCCAATGGTGTTCCTGCATACGCTGGTCCAGAGCCGCGCCAAGCGGCTGACTCAGATCCTGCAGGAAGAAGCGGCCGGAATGCTGTCCGAACGTGCTGAAAGAGCGGCGTAAACCTGATGGACGTCATTTACTACTATCTGCCTTTCCTCGAAACGATCAGAGACTTTTTCGAGCTCGGTGGCCCGGTCCTCAACGTCATCGCGATCGTGACCCTGTTCATGTGGATGCTGATCATCGAGCGTATCGTGTACTTTCGTACCGGTCATCGTGCGCTCGTCAGAAGGGCTCACAACTACTGGGACGATCGAAGCGATTTCTCGTCCTGGCAGGCCCACCAGATCAGGACCCGCATCATTTCGCAGGTTTCCGCGAACGCTGAGCGGAACATGGCCCTGATCAAGACCTGTGTCGCGCTGTGCCCCTTGCTGGGCCTGCTCGGCACGGTGACGGGCATGATCGAAGTGTTCGAGGTAATGGCCATTGCCGGATCGGGCAATCCCCGGTCTATGGCCTCCGGCGTTTCCAAGGCCACCGTACCCACGATGGCAGGAATGGTAGCTGCGCTTTCCGGCGTGGCCATGTCGGCATACCTGGAAAACAAGGCACGCAGAGAGCGTGAGTTCATAGCAGACGAATTACTCATTGAGCACGGCTAAAGGGTCGTCCCTTTAGCCTGCTTATCTAGGAGAAAGAAATATGCGGCAACATTTAGCCACGCAGTACGACGAAGAAGAATCGGAGATCAACATTACGCCCATGCTGGACGTGGTGTTCATCATGCTGATTTTCTTCATCGTGACCGCGACCTTTGTGAAAGAAGCTGGCATCGAGGTCAACCGGCCCGACGCGGCAACCGCTGTTAAGCAGGAAAAAGCCAACATCCTGGTGGCCATAGGCCCGAACAATGACATCTGGATTGATCGCCGCCAGATCGATATTCGCTCGGTCAGACCGAATATCGAAAGGCTGCATGCTGAAAACCCGCAGGGTTCGGTTGTGATCCAGGCAGACAAGGAGTCAAAAACGGACACCTTGATCCAGGTGATGGATGCAGCCCGCTCAGCAGGGGTATTCAATGTATCAATTGCGGCCAACGAACCCTAAAGAGGTGAGCCATGTCGGCCACGATTATTGAAACATTAGCTATAAGCAAAACCGGTAATATCATCCGGATGCTGATAGGCATCCTGCTCGGAGTCGTTATTACGGCAGGGCTTTTCTGGTTCATGCAGTACCTGATCGAAACGGCGGACCGTGGCCTCAACGAGGGCACGTCCGGCCACCTGATCGACTTTGTCCGGCTGAAACGTGACGAGTCCATTGAGCGTCGGCAACTGAAACCGAAAAAGCCGCCACCGCCGGATGCACCGCCACCGCAACCGCCAACTCCACAACTGGATAGCCTGGACCCGAATGCCGAGAAAATCGCCATTTCCGCCGCACCGGTTCAAACCGATATTGAAATGAGCGGAGGATTCAGCCTGGGCGTAGGTGAGGGAGATTACCTGCCCATCGTTAAGGTCGCACCCATTTATCCTCAGCGGGCCTTGTCAAGAAGCATCGAAGGATATTGCGTTGTTCAATACGTAGTGACCAGGAACGGCACCATTCGCGATCCATTTGTCGTGGAAGAGGCTTGCACCAGTTCTCTTTTTCACCGGGCATCTATTCAAGCCGCACTGAAGTTCAAGTACAAGCCCCGGGTTATCGACGGCCAGGCTGTTGAAGTACCGGGTGTACAGAACAAGTTCACCTACGAAATTCAGGAATAGGCGCAAACACCTATGGACCAATTCATGTCAAAACTGACCGTAGTCATCATAACGGGCGCCTTGTTGCTGGGTACTACCGGCATCGCAGTTGCTGCCGATGATGAGAATACCAGGAAGACCAAGGAAACCGTGGCCATGAGCCAGCAGGTTTACGAAAAACTGACTGAGATCCAGGAACTGATCGAAGCCAAAGACTACGCCTCGGCTCAACGACTGATCGAAGAGCTCAAAGAAAAGAAAGGCCTGACGCCTTACGAATTTGCCCAGCTTTGGAACATCACCGGTTATTCTTATTACCTCCAGGAACGTTATGGCGACGCCATCAAGGCTTATGACCAGGTAATGGCGCAACCCGATTTGCCCGAGGCACTGATGCTCAGCACGCTAAAGACCAAGGCTCAGCTCCAGTTCACCCAGGAAGATTACACTGGTGCGTTGACGACCGTTCGCCAATTGATCAAGGTTGTACCGGAACCCAGCGCTGACGTACTGATGCTGGAAGGGCAGGCGCTGTTTCAACTCACCCGCTATGACGAAGCGTTGATACCCATCAAGACCGCCATCGACATGTATCGCAGTTCGGGCCAAATTCCGAAAGAAAACTGGTTGCTGCTGTTGCGGGTCATTTACTTCGAACAGAAAGACTACGAAAGCATGATCGGTGTCGTGAAGGAACTGCTCGTGTACTACCCGAAAGACACCTACATCCTGACTCTTGCAGGCATCTACAGTGAACTCGGTGAAACCAAGAAACAGCTGGTTTTAACCGAAGTTCTGTATGAAAAAGGGTATCTCAACACCGCTTCCAACATCACCAACCTGGCCAACCTTTACCTTTTGCATGGTCTGCCCTATAAGGCTGCGGTTTTGCTTGAAAAGGAAATGAACGCAAACATCGTTGACGCCAATGAACGCAACCTGCGGTTATTGTCGCAGTCGTGGTACCAGGCCCGTGAAGATCAGAAGGCCGTCCCGCCGCTGCAACGTGCCGCAGAGATTTCCAACGACGGTGAACTCTACATCAGGCTAGCCCAGGCGTATATCAACCTGGAAGAATGGGACGAAGCAGCCAAAGCGGTTCGGCAGGGTTTGAAACTCGGTGGACTCAAGCGGGACGATACGGCCAACATCATGCTGGGAATGGCCCTTTTCAACCAGAAACGCCTCGAACAGGCCAGGAACGCTTTCGCGCAGGCCGCCAAGGATAGCCGTTCAAAGCGAGCTGCAACGCAGTGGATTGCCTACGTAGACAGCGAAGTCAAACGGCGTGAACTGATGCAACAGGAAGCGCCCGAATACCAGGCACGTGAACGTGACGCGCTGGAAAACGTGATCGACACGCAGGATTAGGCTAAAATCCAAATAGAGAAAAAGCCCCGGAAACCGGGGCTTTTTTTTGTGCTTCGAAAACCGGCTAGCTGATGGCTACCACGTCAATATCGATTCTCTCCATGACCTTTTCGACCGTGTGGCTGCTGAATGTCGCAGAAAGGCCCTTGCGCGGGCTGATGCCGAGAATCACCATGTCGGCTTTGACTTTCGCCGCACACAGGGCAATGACCTCATCAGGCTTGCCCATGTCGCGATGAACGTTTTCACGTGGCAGGCCACTCATCCTTCGAATCAGCGAGCGGTCCGGAAAATTCTCACTGTCTTTGTAGGCGTTAACCACGTGCAGTTCCGCCTCAAAATACTCGGCCAGAAATAAGCCACGTTCAAGAACCTTCTCTGCGAGAGCAACATGCGCTTCATCCTGTTGCTGGGTATTGACCGCAGCAAGAATGACTTTGAAAGGGGCCGTCGTTCCCACATCGGCGATCACCACGTCGCAGGAAGAATGCCGGACCAGGTCCCACTTGGAATCGCGTATTCCTTTCTTGTGTTCCGCAGATGCTTCGCACAGCATGATGGTGTCGCAGTTGTAACGGGCGGCAGCACCGGTGATGGATTTGCGCCAGTCGCTCGTCCAGAAATACTCGGTTGTGTATTTCACACCCAATTCATCCAGGGGACGTAACAGCTCACCGAACCAGTCGCTGTTCCGAACGACCTCCATGGGCGTATCGGGATCGGTTTTGTCGCCAATCTCGAATCCCATGATCAGGTGGAACTCCAGCTCCCACTTTTTCTGCTGTCGGACAATTTCGAGCATGCGCTCCAGAGCGAGATGCCTGTCATGAGACGGATCGACGACGACCAGGTATTTTCGTTTTTCCACTTAATAACCCTCCGGACAAAATTCTGTTTTTAATCAACCCCGAAACCGGGTACAGCACATTCTACCTTATAAAAAGCTGGAAACCTGCCCATGATCTGAAATTCGTATCATCTTGCGATCGCAGGTAATTCATTCGGGTCAGTGAAAGGGCTTTGGTCACATCCCCCGTTGCTTCCAGATGAGTATAAAACTCGTTCACGAAACCCGTGGGATCGTAATCTGCATCCACCCAGAGACTGGCCACTACGCTGCTCACACCGGCTTCCAGAAAATCGGCAACAAAGCCTATGCGACTATCGAAGCTCGATGGACTGGCCCCCACAGCATCCGTGTGGCTGAGCACAGCCAGGCCTGCCTGGAAGTCGAGACTGCGAATGTCCGGTGGTGTGAGAACCTCCATTCCAAACTCCATGCCTGTTCCTGAAAGCAACAGCCTTGACCGGTCCGGATTACCCAGATCCAGGATACCCGGCATGGCGAGATGAATGAGACCGGCCCGAACAAAGCGACGGTCCCGGAACTCGTCAGCGCTCAAGGCAACCCCCTGAACAACCTGCAGACCCGGTCCGACAAAGCGGTCTGTGACGGCGCTGATTTCCGGCGAGATCTGCACATCGTAACTGAACAATTCCTGGCTGGTCTGCGGATTACCGGCCAGAAAAACTTGCTCCGAATAATTTTGCTGCAGGACCGGCTGGAAAGCTGTTGAATCGGACAGGTTTGCCACATTAATGACTTCGTGATCCTCAGCCAGAAACCGGCCATTCAATCTGAGCGCGTTAAAAGGGAAGCCATTCAAGGCGCCGCCCGGAAGCAGATAGACTCTGTTCGCCAGGTAGTCCGATACCGGGCCGATGAGCACTTTTCCGATCCTCTCCAGTTCGGGCAGAACCCAGAAATCCTCAGCGGTGCCTGCCTGGATCTGGGCGCGCAGGTCGAGCAGCCGGACGGACACCGGCGATGAACCGGAAAGTTTTAACAGCGACACCGCCCTGCGCGTACCGACAATCACGTAATCTGAAGAATCATCCAGGTAGTAGGTCAACAGTGTTTCATCCGCGGAAAGCCTGGCCATGACCTTGTCCAGCGACGCAGGACTAAGCCCGCTCGAGGCCGTATCAATGGTCCCCGCAATGTTCTTCAAGGCCCGGTTCGCCTGTGCGGCGAGAGCTTCTCCTGCGGTTCCGTCAGCCGCAGCCGCTTCGCGCCGGGCGAGAAGTGAACGTATAGCATCGTCCCCACTGGTGTTCGTGAGGTCGCTCCTCTGAGCTTGCTCGGAGGATTCGACCATCCGAATGTGGTTCAGGGCCAGCAACGTGGATTTTCCATCAACGGGTTTTCCGGCCTGTGCGCCTGACCGGGAGAGTGTAATTGCCATGTACTCTGAAAATATCGCGTCCTTGGTTTGCCAGAACCAGGCGCCGAGAACACCGGGAAGCGCATTGCGGAGCACGAATATTTCATTGATGAGCCCCTCCATCACATCGTGCGCTTCCCGTTCCCGGCCTTCGCGACGCAGTATCTGCGCCATGACGAAATCGGAATCCAGGGCCAGCCGGGGCAGCCCGCTATTACGCAGCGCTTCGTGCGAATTACTGACATCGCCCGCGCTGCAGGCTCCACGCCCGCCCTGCTCAATGTTCAACAGACAAAGGTACAATTCAGCCCTTTGCCCTGACAGGCCGGAACCACGTCCCGCTGATTCTGTCCGGACCCGGGCAAGCTTCTCGCGCGCTGCCCTGGATTGGGGACCCTCCCTGCTCCAGGCATCCATGGCTGACTCGAACATGAAATCCACGTGCTGCTGATCCGACCTGGCAAGCACGCCTTGTTTCTCACGGTATAAATCCATCTGCGAGAAGTCTTCCCGGGCGCGATAAATGCTGGCCAGGCCGCTATATGCCTGGACCAGGGCGTCCATGTTCTGTGACTGTGGAGTCCTGGGAACCGATTCAAGGATCAGGTCAGCGGCCTGTTCCGGATCACCCATTGAATAGTGCGACCATGCCAGTGCCAGGCCAATCGGACCCCAGGCACCGGCGCCTTTTGAGCCCGATCTTTGAATATCCAGGGCCTGGCCGAGTTCGCTCGCCGCCTCGCGGTAACGGAAATTGTCATTGAGTATCCGGCCCTTTTCGAACAGGGTATCCGTCAGCTCCTGACCCGCATCGTTTTCCAGGTCGCTACCAATTTCCTCCAGCAAATTGATGGCGTCAGCGGGACTCCCCATTGATTCGTATGCCGCGGCGGCAGTGCTCCTGATTTCATTCACCAGGTCCGGGTTGCCGGCGGTCAATGAAACATCGAGCGCTTTTTGAAATTGGTTAATGGCCGCGCCCGGCTGATTCTGATTCTGATATGCGAGCCCGTCATTGTACAAGGCATATGCCTGTTCAGATTCCAGGCCCAGCGCCTGAGCCAGGATCACCACGTGATCCAACACCGGATGCAACTGTTCAAATCGCGCTGCCGCCATCGGACCGCTCGATTTTTCGCCGGCCAGCATCAGGGCGTCGCCCTCGAGGACCAGCGCCGCAAGTTCAATGGCCTCAAATCCAGCCCTGCGCGCCGCTTGCTGGATTTCGCCTGCCAACTCCATGGCCGTCAACTCATCATTCAACTTGTGAAGTATCAGGTGTGCCGCGTGGAACTCAGACCACAGCCGCATTTCCTCCCAACCCATGCCGGCAAACGCACTCGCCGCATTTTGCAGCGTGTAGGTTTTCATGGCCCAGGTGGTCGTGTCGTTGCTGTGGACGAGTTCTGCGCCATAAGACAGAAGCCGGTAGGCACGAGCGAGAGCGGCGCTGTTGCGATCACGGTCAGGCAGCTGGATCAGCTCCAGGCCGATGACCGAACGGTCAACCCTGCGATCAGGACTGACCTTGATCATCAGCTGCCGTGGCGTGTCTACCGCTTCGACGAACTGGTACAAAGCCCCAATGCGCCCGGACGGGATTCCGGAAGACTTCAGCAGAGCATCTTCAGGACCATAAATCCTCGATTCAAAGGAAACTCCCGGCGCCTCGATTTTTACGACCAGGGATACTCCCGGGTACTGGTAAATCATGTACTCGGCAGGACGCTCTGCGGAAGCCTCCCCGGACTGCGCAAAGGGTGCGCCGGCCGGCAGGGCAACAAGCAGGAACATGATAAGACCGCGGAACATTACACATAGATAGCGTCCAATGCGTCCGCGGTCAATGGCCAATTGCCCCTGTGGCGCCTTTTTGTTAGCTTGCAGGAACTTATGCGAAGACCGGACAGAGAAACCTCCGTTTTCACGACATCTGCGATCGACCTTTTTGCGTCTGCGCTGGGTGCTTTCATCCTGCTCGTCATGATTCTGTTTCCCTATTACCGCAACGCCGGTGACGACGCCGCGTTCTCCCGGACACAGGAGATCCAGGAACTCCGTCGACTGGCCTCCGGCGAAGTGGCTGACCTGCTGGCAGACCAGCAGGTTGCCCAAAGCGAGATACAGGATATGAACGAAGCAAACCGCGGCATCGAAGCGCAGATTTCCCGGATCCGGAATCGGATGGCCGACATCAAGACACAATTGGCTGAAACGCCGGTTCCGGTTCCAGAGCCGGTCGAGGAAATCATTGAAGAACCGGAACCTGAAGCACTGACCGCTGGCGTCGAATTTTCCATCCTGGGACTGGCTACCGAGGCGAAATCGTTCGTGATCGTGGTGGATATGTCCGGCAGCATGCTGTCCTATACCGACCTGATGATCAAATCAGTTCTCGAATTGCTTGAACCGCTCGACGCGAGCAACGAATTCGCCATCATCGGGTACCAGGGCAATCCTTCGCCGATACTCTGGACTTATCCGGACTCGGGCGGCCTGGTGCAAGGCACGCCGCAAAACCTGGACGCCGCCAGGGGGTTCACCCAATCCCTGGCGAGGCGTTTCGCAGGATCTACGCCGACTCACTATGCCATCCTGTCGGCCATGCAGTATCCGGCAAAGGCCATTATCCTGATGAGTGACGGCGAACCCGACAATGCACCGGGCTTCATCGTCCAGGATGTTACCGGGCTTAACCGTTACGAAAACAAGGAAATCCACACCGTTGCGATTGGCGACTATACGCAGAACCGCGGACTGGTCATGTTTCTGCAAACACTGGCCAGGCAGAACGGCGGTGATTTCGTAGGGGTTTCACGATGAGATCACGGCGGCGAAATTTCGAGGTGTACTCGCTCTCGGCGGTGGACCTGTTTGCGTCGGCAATGGGCGCTTTTATTATCATCACCATCATTCTGATGCCCGATTACCAGAAGGAAGTCCGCTCCCAGGGGGACCTCGAGTACCTGGAGGAACTGGCCGGTAAGACGCAGGCCATGCTGGATCAGACCGAAGAAGGCAGCAGGAATATCCTGGAAGCACTGCTGGCCGCCCAGACCCGCCACCAGCAACTGCAGGCTGAACACGAAGTGGTTTCAAGTGAACTTGAAACACTGAATGCCAAACAGCAGGCCCGTAACGACCAGCCTCCCCCGCCGCCTCCCAGCCCGGTCGTCACACCGGATAAGGAAGGCAGCAACCAGGTTACGTTCCGCTTCCTTGGCCTGAAAACCGACAAGAAAAGGATCCTGTTCATGGTCGATATGAACAAGTACCTGGCCGGATACGAGTCCCTGGTTCGCCGCACCGTGATCAGGGGCATGGAATCGCTTCAATCGGGCTATGAATTTGCCATCCTGGGATTTCAGCAACAGGACAGCGGGCCGAAATACTACCGCTGGCCGGCAGACGGTAGCCTGGCGAACATGTCGGACAGAACACGGTCGGAGGCTGTTGGATTCCTGAATGGGCTGTCCGATGAATTTGAAGGTTCATCATCACTGGTCAGCGCATTCCAGGTCGCTTTCCAAAGCCCGGCGGACGCCATCATCCTGGTCAGCGACGGCTTGCCCAACCCGGCGTTCAACAACAACCTTTCGGGGAGCAGCCTGGTTCGCAGCATCACGGTATCCAACTCGAGGTCGAAGGAAATCCATGCCGTCACTGTCGGCGACTATTTCAAATACCGTGGAACCGTGGAATTCATGGAGTCGCTGGCCCGCGCCAATTCCGGCGCCTTCCTGGCGCTGGCGGAGTAGCTACACTATGAAAGCTCCCATAGGCCGGCGGCGCCAGAATCGCGGACGAATCCGTTCCTGAACGTTAGCGGTCCTTCTGCGCCCTGGAAAGCTGCAACTCGAGGTCTCCAATCCGGACCCGGTCACCCGGTCTGAGCTCTGTCGGCGTCCGTACCGGTTCGCCATCCAGAAAAACAGTTAAGTCGCCGCCACGCTGTTGAGCATAAATTTTCCCGGTAGCAGGATTGAGGGTAATGACGCTGAGGCTTTCCGGCGCCTGGCGCCTGGCCGACAGGTCCGCTGTTCCGGGCTCTGTATTGAACCCCGCAGGCTGTTGGAGGTCGATGGTGTCGGGTTCATCTTCCGGATGGAATCTGCGCGCGAGCGGGTTCTCGCTGTTTTCCGCGCGGTCCCTGCCACGCATGGCCGGTGTTTGTGCAGGAATATCAGTTTGCTTTTTTCGCCGGAAAATCATGGGTAAGTACCCTCACAGGATCAAACACAATGTATCATAGCGGCATGAAAATTAGCGGTAAAACCATAGGACGAGCCAGTGAATGCGACCTCGTCCTGGAACACGATTCTGTTTCCCGCCTGCATGCTGACATAGAAGTTACCCAGGAAGGATATCTTGCGGTCCAGGACGCGCATTCAAGCAACGGCACATTCCTGCACCGGAACGGGCGCTGGATCAGAACCCGGAAAGTCATCCTGGGAAACCAGGACCGTATTCGTTTCGGAGATCACGAGGTCACGATGGACCAGCTGGTCAGCCTGTTCGGCGGCCACAGCCGGGTGCGCTTACGTGAAGGCTACTCGGTGCGGGGAAAACCGCTGTTGTTCGACCATTTTCCGGCAGATCTTCCCAGGCCGAAAATTGTCCTGGAAAACCCGCGGCGTAATCCCCTGACCGGTACTATCGAGGAGGTCAAATAGTGCGCATCATCACATTGCTCGTCAGCCTGGTGACTGCGCTGATCGTAATCGCGCTGTTGACAAAACTCTTACCGCCGGAAGCTGCTGCAATCCTGCTGGACATCAAGCGCTCTTCCTGGCCGTTCACGGTTCAGAATGTCCTCTGGCTGGCCTTTTTCGTTGGGCTGGGTGAATTGTCCATACGCTGGCGGGCCGGACGCCTGGAAGCAAGCCAGATCGACCGCGGCTACCTCCCGGAAGACGAGGAAACGGTGCTTCGCCCGGGCGATG
The DNA here is from genome assembly GCA_024640025.1 of Chromatiales bacterium. Taxonomy (GTDB): domain Bacteria; phylum Pseudomonadota; class Gammaproteobacteria; order Xanthomonadales; family SZUA-36; genus JAHEFT01. The sequence goes on along the minus strand of JAHEFT010000016.1, from coordinate 21,219 downwards.
ACATGACGCCCATTTACCAGAAGGTCCGCAGCAGCAAATACCGTGAAATTTGCTTCGTTCCACGCCTGATCGAACGATGTGTGCTGGGATTCAACCTGAGCCATTCCGCTGACCAGACCAATTCCCTGCTCAATTCCAGCCTCGAGTTGTACCTGCACGAAATCGACCTGCGCTACAACATGATTCGTTACATCACCTGGCTGATACCCTCGCTCGGCTTTATTGGCACGGTTATCGGCATCATGCTGGCCCTCAATTACGCCGGTGACCGCGCCAACGTGGAGAGCCCGGACATGCTCTACCAGGTGACAGAGCGCCTGGGCGTGGCATTTTCAACAACGTTGCTGGCACTGGTCATGGCTTCGGTGCTGGTGTTTATCCTGAACGTGGTGCAGGGCAGGGAGGAAAATGCCCTGAATAAGGCTGGACAGTACTGCCTGGATAACCTCATTAACCGTCTCTATTCACCCTGAGGACCGGTTGTTGATCCAGGGAACCGGCAAAACCCCGCTGCAAAAACACTTCGCTGCACTATTTTCACTGCTGGCGTTCAATTTCTTTATCTCTCTCGCAGCCGCCGGAACGGTCCAGGCGCAGAACCTGCAACGCCAGGGCGGCGCCTATTACCTGCCCCCGGGGTCGATGCCGTCCTGGACGGTGCCTGTCCTCAAACTCGTCTCGTCCACCCACGTCGAACCGACCACGGGCATCGTCATTTCAGATACCGGGCTGGTACTGGTGCCGGAGGACTTCGCCCGCGTTGGCGATGAGATCATTGTCCTCGATGGCGGAACAGACATCATCCGAAATGGCAGACCGGCCCGGATAGAACGAAAATTCCCGGCAGAAGGCCTGCAGGTTCTCGCGGTAGATGGTCTCAAGCGAAACGGTGTGACACTGGCTGCGGGTTATCCGGAGGAAGGCGGCGAAATCGTATTGACCGCTTTCCCGCCCGCTGAACAGATTGCCCAGGGCGAACCACCCCTCAGCCTTCCGGCATCGATTGTCGTATTCAGGGAAACCGGAAATCCCGCGATTTCCGGTGAAACGCCATTACCCAACGTGACGGGCGGACTTGTGGACCGATGCGGCAGCCTGGTCGGGGTCAGCGTGGCGGATGACGTGCAGAGCATGGAGCACTCTCCCGCTACCCGCTACCAGTGGAGAAAAGGCCTGCTCTATATACTCGGCGAATTGCAGATCACCGCGCGTGAGTTTGATTGTTCCGGGCTTGCCGAGAAACCTGCCCCGGAACCCGATTTGGCGGAGCCCGAAATAGCAGAGCCTGAAAAGATAGTTCCCGAGCCGGAAGAGCCCCCTGTCCAGGAAGACGTCATTCCTGAAGAAGAGCCCGCTACCGAACAAGTCCTCGATACGGAACAGTTGCCGGAGGGAATCCTGCCTCCCCTGGAACAGGATGAAGACAACATTGAGACTTCGGGTGAGAAAGCCGGTCCGGGCAAATGGCCGTGGCTGATCGCCGCGCTGATACTGATCGGTCTGGGCCTGGTCCTGCACCGACTGCGTCGATCGGGGGCCGGACCATCCGGCGACGCCACGGAGAGCAGAACCCAGGGGCCCGGTACCGGGTTCCAGGATGAAGCGGAGACGGAAGCACCGCCGCCTTTACCAGGCAGCCTGTTGCTGATCCGTGGAGTTCTGGCCGACGGAACACCCTTCGAGGATTCCTGCCCGGTCAGTGAAAATGCGATAAATATAACGATCGGCCGGAATGACGCCGACCTGAGGATTGAGAGCCCGGCGGTCAGCCGCCGGCATGTAAACCTCAATGGAACCCGCCTGGAACTCACGGTTGCAGACCTGGGTTCCAGCAACGGCACTTCGATCAATGGCGTGCCCTGCCTGGAGGGCGAAATCATGTTCATCGAACCCGGCGATACCCTGGTTCTGGGTGATGCAAAGTGCACCATCGAGATCAGACCGCGGGACTTCTCCGGGAGCGGTAAGGAATGACGGAGGCTTTTTCCCTGGCGCTGGCGCCGGGCGCGGTCGTCGACAAACTGCGCATAGACCGGGTGCTCGGTCTCGGAACTTTCGGCATTACCTACCTGGTGACAGACCAGGTTCTGAACAAAACCTTCGCGCTGAAAGAATACCTGCCCCGTGATCAGGTCTCGCGCAATGAAAATGGACGTCTTCAACCCGTCAATCAGAAGGCCAGCGAACTGTTCGCAGCGGGCCTGGAACATTTCCTCGCGGAAGGACGCACGGTCGCACAGCTCGACCATCCCAATATCGTCAAAGTGTTCCGATGTTTTGAGGCCAACGGAACGGCCTACCTGCTGATGCCCTATTACCGCGGCGAGCCCCTGCACAAGCTTCTCAAACGCAGTGGTGTTTTGACATCGGAGGAGGCGCTGGCGTTGGCCAGGCCCTTGCTGGGCGCCCTGGAATATATCCATGGCAGAGGGCTGGTCCACCAGGACATAAAGCCGGCGAATATTTACATCACCGATACAGGTCAGCCCATCCTGCTGGATTTCGGCGCTGCCGGACAGCGGCTGGGCGCCGGGGCATCCACCCGCTGGAAACTGGGCAGCGAAGGATACGCGGCGCTGGAACAATCCGAAGCCGCAGGTCAGATAGGGCCATGGACAGATATCTACGGTTTCGCGGCCACACTCTATCGCAGCATCAGCGGGCAAATTCCCGTGGCTGCGGCTCAAAGGCAGAGCGCGCTGTCAGAGGGCGAGTCCGACCCTCTTGAGACCATCGGGAAACTGTTGCCGACTCAGCCTTTCTCCGGCATTCCCGGCGCCATTATGCGAGGCCTGGCGCTGGACCCGGCTTCCCGACCGCAAAACATCGCCGCCTGGCGGCCCGCTTTTGGAATGACGGGGCAGACAACGGGAACACTCCCGGGTTCAACCGCGACCGAAGTGGCCCAGGAGGGAAGAGAGTGGTTAACCATCATCCTTCTGAGTGCGCTGGCTGTTGTGCTGCTCGGCGCGGTCATATACCTGTTTACCGGCAGCCCTTCAGACCCTTCGGAATACACGGATAAGCGGGAAATCAGTTCTTCTGACTCCGATCAGTCATCATCCGATCTGCGCTACTCGTCTGCGGAGGAAACAGCGCGCTGGCAGGCCGCCCTGGACGCGGATACCGCATATGGCTACCAGTTATTCATGCAGGATTACCCCGACTCAATCCACGAAGACCAGGCAATCATCCACCTGGAACGGCTGGACCACCAGGCCTGGGGTTATGCCGAAGAGCAGGGAACAAAGTCTGCCATCGAAAGTTACATGGAGGCTTTTCCGGGGGGACGGCACGAAGCAGATGCGAAAATTCTTTTGCACAAACTGACAATGGCCGAGGCTGCCGCACAACGTGAACTGGACGCACAGGAACAGCGTGACGAGCAGGCCTGGGAAAACGCGCGTACCGCACGCTCCATCACTGCAATCGATCAATATCTCAAGGAGTGGCCGGGCGGCCTGCATGGCGACGAGGCCCGAAACCTGCGCAGACAGTTAGAAAGCAACATAAACGACAACCGGGCCTTTGAAGCGGCCCGCAAGCTCAATACCATTGAAGCCTACGAATCCTATGTCGCTGCATTTCCGCAAGGGAACAACGTTGCAAAGGCTCTCGAAGCCATTGACGACCGCACACTTCGCCCTGGAAAAATCTTCCGGGATTGCGAGGATTGTCCATCGATGATCGTCGTACCCGCCGGTTCGTTCTGGCAGGGCTCGGAGGAAACGGCGCCGCTTGCCCTGAAAATGGAGATGCCCAGGCACATGGTCACCATCGCCCGGCCATTTGCGGTCGGTGTATTCGAGGTCACCATGGAACAATGGAGCCAGTGCGTCGCTGCAGGCGGCTGCACCACCCGCCCACCCGATAATGGCTGGGGCCGGGGCTCGCGGCCGGTGATCATGGTTTCCTGGAACGATACGCAGGAATTCACTTCGTGGCTGAGTAAAAAAACCGGGCAATCCTACAGCCTGCCCAGTGAAAGCCAGTGGGAATACATCGCGCGGGCCGGCGAGGAAAGTGACTGGCTCGGCGGCAGCCCGGCCAGGGTCTGTGAATTCGGCAATATCGCCGGTGGCGAATCCGGGTTCCGCTGGCAGCACAATGAGTGTTCGGACCAGGCCGCCATCGAAACGCTGCCGGCCGGATCATTCAAAGCCAATGCTTTTGGCGTGTATGACGTCGTGGGTAACGTGGCCGAGTGGACGCTGGACTGCATGAACCTGTCCTATCTGGACGCTCCCGCGGACGGCAGCGCCTGGAGCCGGGGGCTCTGCAATTCACGCATGACCCGCGGAGGCTCATGGTTCACAGGGTCGCGCGAAGTGCGGCTTCCCGCACGATTCAATTTGAAGAATGGAGACCGCAACGACTT
>JAHEFT010000016.1:0-16741 GCA_024640025.1 Chromatiales bacterium | reverse complement strand
AGTGAAGAAACTTTCCTATATTTTTGCGTCGGTTCTGTTGCTGGGTGTTTTCGGCCTGCCGGTGTTGTCTGCACAGGATGCTGAACCTGCGGCGGATGAAGATGACTCCAGTACGCGGGTGGAACAGCGCGAGGACTCTTACCGCCGGCAGATGGAGCTCGAGGACGCCAGGTCAAGGGACCGGACGTATGTTGACAACACGTACAGCCAGGCGACCGAGCTGGAGAAAATCGATAAGTTGCCGGAAGAGTCACGGGACAATATCCGGGATCAACTGGTGGACATCATCATGGAAAACGGTGATTGGGAGCCCAGCGATGTTCTCGCAGAGTATCCCTATGCGCCAACCGAAGCCGCGGAATCTGATGCGGAATTGATGGAGAAGGAACAGGAAGCCTGGGACGAGCAGGTTGAGAAATACCACGAACGCGAGGCGGCGGCTTTCGGTTCGCATCGCGGCCCGGTTCCCGGACCGGGCAACCCGACCGGACAGGAAGCCGGCCAGCAGGGTGACGGTTCACAGGGCGAGCAAGGCGGCGAACAGGGTGACGGCCAGGGTGGACAGAGCGGTGGCGAGGGTGAAAGCGGATCCGGTTCCGCCGGAACGTATCAACCCTACCAGTCGAGTTCTTCCGGTTCAGAAGATGAAGTCAGTACAGCGGGAGTTTCTGAAAGCGCACTCGATTTCCTCAGGGGTGGTCGCGCCCAGGCACAGCAGCAATCCGCAACGCAACAATCTGCTGCACAGGCACAGCAGGAAGCTGAACAGGCGGCTCCTGACCAACAGACTCAGGAACAGTCCTCAGGAACCTCACCGGAAAATTCAGAGCAGGTAGCGGAACAGGCCGCCGGGCAGGATTCGGAACAGGCCGGGGCCGAGGAGCAAGAGCAGGCTGCAACGGAAGTACCACTGGATATGCGCGGCATTATCGCCATCAAGGACCTGGATAAGCTGGAGGGGACTGAGATCACGGTCGGACCTGAAGATCCTGAGCAGCCCTAGCCACTGCTGATCTTTCAGAAATTATGACTCACCGGCCTCATACAGTTCCTCGACCTCCTCGTGCCACTGGAAGATATTCAGCTCGATGAAGATGAAGGCCACCAGCCACAGGAAGGCATCCCAGAAATCCAGGAAACTGCCTTCGAAACCCCAGTAGACAGCGGCAACGAACAGGATCGAGTAGAAAAAGCCTTTCAGGTATTTGCCCATGCGCATCAGGCGATCGGTCAAAACATCCCGCAACTGCATCCACACCTCGGCTTCCAGGAGGATGACGATGACCAGCCAGGTAGCCGCGTTGATGATATCGATCACGGCCAATCCCCATGCCGCATCCATGGCTGCCCGGGTACCGACGATTTCCAGGCCGGAAATCTGCAACAACTCCTGGCCCTGCATCGCTGCGCAGGCCGCGGCGTCAATCGGCGGATAGTCATCCAGGCTGAGAACGAAATTCCAGTCACTTCCGGCCAGGCTGCAAATGTCGGAAATCTGAAAGGGCAACAGGTCAGTGATGACCAGGTATTTGCTCAGATAGCCGTAAAAGGCGTAGATGATCAGGAAATAGCAAACGACCTTCAGGACTGACAGGAACCATTTCAGGCCGCCCGTCAAATCTTCATCGGAGATGATCGCCGTTTCAAATTCAAACACGAGCAGCAGAACCAGCCAGGCCGTTGTGTCGATGGATGCTGAGAAAGCCTCCACCACGTTGATCCATGAAATGGTGTTACCGAAGGTCTCTGCGCTGGCCGCCAGGTCTTCCTGGAAGAACTGGACTCCATTCCAGGCCAGCAGGATGTATACCAGCCACTTGAACGCAGTAAAAATCCGGTGCGGATGGAGGAACTTACCTTGGTGGTGAATGGCTTCGCTCATGGCAATGTCAGGTTCAAATCCCAGTTCCCGGTTTCAGGAATTTAACATCCCCGGACGATAGGCTCTGCAGGCGTCGCCATAGGTACTAAATATGGCGATAGATACCGGGTTTTCCAGCACTTTCCATTCAGGATGCCATTGGACGGCGAGGGTGAAACCTGGCGCATTCCTGACCTTGAAGCCCTCGATCAGGCCATCGTCCGCCACCGCTTCCACTTCGAGTTCTTCGCCCAGGCGGTTCACACCCTGGGAATGCAGGGAGTTGACCCTGGCGCTATCGGTTCCGGTGATTTTTTCCAGCAAACCGCCCTTGCTGAAAGTCACGCCATGGGAGGCGCTGTACTGAATGTCCAGCGGATCTGAGGGGTTTTCCTTGTGCATCCCATACCCGGGTAGCTCATGCACTTTCTGGTGCAATGAACCGCCGAAGGATACGTTCATTTCCTGGAAGCCGCGGCAAATGGCCAGCAAAGGCATGCCCACCCGGATCGCTGCAGGGATCAATGCCAAAGCCGCAAGGTCCCGGTGCGGGTCATGCCAGGTGCCCGGCTCACTGGGATCGCCCATGTAATGTTGCGGTTCGACATTGGAAGGGCTTCCGGTCAGGAAAATACCATCCAGCCGGTTCAGGATTTCCAACACGTCGAAACCGTCGTTCAACAGCGGTAAGCCCACCGGGTATGCATCAGCCCCATCAGCGATGGCGCGCAGGTATTTTTCGCCGACCATGTGGAAAGGATGCTCGCCCTGCATCCTGCGGTCAGAGATCACCCCGATCAGGGGCTTGTCACCCAGGGACGTCATGCGATTCCTCTTTTTCTCATTTGTGCCGGTGCGGGTTTGCCGCGAACAGGCACAGGAATTCGGCCGCCAGGCTGGCCCCGGCGAGGGCCGTGATTTCGCCTACATCGTAAGCGGGCGCCACCTCGACAATATCCATTCCGACCAGGTTGATGCCAGCGATTCCACGGACGATTTCCAGCGCCTGGTGAGTCGAAAGCCCACCGCAAACCGGCGTGCCCGTGCCCGGCGCAAAACTGGGGTCCAGGCAATCGATGTCGAAGGTCAGGTAAACCTTGTTGTCCCCAACGATCCGTTTCACCTCTGCCGCAACTGCGTCCGGTCCGTTCCCGTGTACCCACCGGGAATCGAGGATATTGAAGTTCATCGGTTCGTCATTGGTCGTGCGTAAACCGATCTGCACCGAACGGCTGTCGTCCACCAGGCCCTCGCGCACCGCATGGTAGAACATGGTGCCGTGATCAATTCTCTGCTGTTCTTCGCCCCAGGTATCGGAGTGGGCGTCGAAATGAACCAGGGACAGGGGTCCGTGAACTTTCGCATAGGCTTTCAGTACCGGGTACGTGACGAAATGATCACCGCCCATCACCAGGCTGGCCGCTCCGCCGGCCAGGATGCCGCCGATGAACTGCTCAATGAACGGCACTACCGTATCCGGCATTCCGAAATCAAATTCGCAGTCCCCGTAGTCCACCACCGCAAGCCGCTCAAAGGGATCGAAATCCCAGGGCCACGGCCGCTCCCAGCTGATACCGGGCGATGCAGAGCGGATTGCCCGGGGGCCAAAACGGGCGCCGGGGCGGTTGGTCGTGGCGGTGTCCATGGGTATGCCGGCGACTGCCACGTCGACACCATCCAGGTCCTTGCTGAACTGGCGGCGCATAAAACTGAGGGCGCCGGCATACGAGGGAGAACCCTTGACCGTTCCGTAAGGGCTTTTTGCGGTAAAGGCATTATCCCAGCCCTTCAGGTCATTCGACATACTGCACCTTATTCCCGGGCCAGCGAAGCCGCCGTCAGGTCCAGGCATTTCCATGCCTTCTCGACCAGTTCGTCGATATGTTTATCCTCGACAACCAGGGGGGGTGACACGATCATCGTATTGCCAACAGCCCGCATGACCAGACCATTGTTCACACAGAAGTCGCGGCAACGTGTCCCGGCGCCGAGGTCCTTGTGGAACCGTTCCCGGGAGGATTTATCCTTTACGATCTCGATCGCACCGACGAGGCCGATACTGCGGACTTCACCCACGATCGGGTGATCCTCCAGTGTTTTGAACCGCGCGTGGAAGTAAGGCTCGGTATGTTCCCGAACCCGTTCGACGATTTTCTCCCGCTGCATGATTTTCAGCACCGCAAGGCCGACGGCGCAGGCGGCCGGATGGCCCGAGTAGGTGTAACCATGGGCAAATTCTCCGCCCTCGGCAATCACCACTTCGGCGACCCGGTCGCCCACCAGCGCACCGCCCAGTGGCAGGTAGCCGGATGAAACGCCCTTGGCAAAAGAAATCAGGTCGGGCCGCATGCCGAAGCGGGTCGAACCGAACCACTCGCCGAGACGCCCGAAGGCCGTGATGACCTCGTCGGCCACCAGCAAAATGCCGTACTCATCGCAAATACGTTGTATCTCAGGCCAATAGGTGTCGGGCGGGATAATCACACCGCCGGCGCCCTGCACCGGTTCGCCGATGAAGGCCGCCACCTTGTCGGCGCCGATCTCGAGAATCTTTTTTTCCAGCAAACGCGCCTGCTGCAAACCAAAATCGGCGGCAGACAAATCAGCGCCCAGTTCGAACTGGTAGGGCTGCTCGATGTGTACAATCCCCGGCACCGGAAGAACCATCTGCTCGTGCATTGCCGACATGCCGCCCAGGCTCGCACCACCCAGCGTGCTGCCATGGTAGGCGTTCTTCCGCGCGATGATGGTCATCCGGTCCGGCTGACCTTGCAGGTCCCAGTAACGGCGGATCAGCCGGATCTGGGTGTCGTTGGCTTCAGAGCCGGAACCCGTGAAAAATACGTGGTTGAAATTGCCCGGGCTAAGCTCACTCAGCCGTTCCGATAATTCAATGGCAGGAGGGTGGGTGCACTGGAAAAAGCTGTTGTAATAGGGGAGCTCCCGCATTTGGGCGGCGGCGGCGTCCACCAGTTCTGTTCGCCCGTATCCCAGGTTGACACACCACAACCCCGCCATGCCGTCGAGAATCCTGTTCCCCTCTGAATCGTAGATATAGACACCGTCGGCGCGCGTGATGATGCGCGAGCCGCCCTTCTCGCCCAGATCCTTGTGATCGGTGAATGGATGCAGGTAATGGCGATGGTCTTCGCTTTTCCATTCTGCGGTGCGTTTCACAGTATTTTCGGTCACAGACCACCTCTGGTATCAGGGGATATTGACGATCCCGAGACTGTACCTGTACTCAGGAAAAATTGCCACGGGGATCATTCGACAACCCGGTCTGCTCTGACCATCAGCATGAAAGCCACTCCCAGCATCGCAAAAACGGCGCCGGATGCGATGGCGAAAGTCCAGCCGAAAGCATGGGCAAAAAATGGCACCAGCAGAGCGTTAACGATGCCCATCAGGTTGGCCCCGGTATTCATCACCCCGCCGGCTGCTCCGGCGTGCCGCCCGCCCACCGCGATACTGGTCGCCCAGTAAGGGCCTTCGTTCATCTGGTTGAAAAAGAACAACAGAACCATCGAAGAGACCGCAATGTAGGCCGTTGGATGCAGGGCGCCCACCAGCAACAGGACGGCTGAAGCCGTCATCCCGATGATCACGGGCCAGCGGCAACCCCAGCGCAGACCCAGTTTTCTGCACAGGCGGTCGCACAGCCAACCTCCCAGGGCGGCGCCTGCCGCGCCGGCGATCCATTGCGCAGAAGCAACAAAACCCGCATCCGTGGCGCTGAACTCCCGGACCTCTACGAGGTAGTAGAAAAACCAGTTGAACACGATATAGAAAACGAAGTTCATCGACGAATAACTGAGCGTCAGGAACAGGATATCTCGGTTTTTCAGCACCCGCATCCAATCTGCCCTGCCGGCCCGGGATCGGTCCTCAGCCTGATCACCGGGCATTTCGCGACCGCGCATGATCAGTTCTACTTCCGCCTCGTTAGTGCCCCGATGGTCGGCGGGATTATCACGCGAATACCACCACCAGAGCGCTGCGCTCAGCAAACCGAGTGGCGCGATGCAAAGAAAGGCGATACGCCAGCCCAGCTGCACGATAACCAGCGGCACGACGATCGCCGCCGCGGCGCCGCCAAGCGTGAGGGCTGTGCTCGTCAAGCCGGACGGCAAGCCCCAGCCACCAACCGGAAACCAGCGCACGACGCTGGCGTTCACAACCGGAAAGATCGGGGCGTGGGTGGCGCCTACCAGGAACCTGACGATGAATAATGCGGTGATGACCAGCCCGGTTGAAGCCGCTTCCGGCCCGGGGATCAGGCAGGTCAACAGGGTTAAAAGAGTCCACAAAACGGCAATGACGGTCAGTACACGCCGCGGCCCGAACCGGTCGCCCAGTATCCCGCCTGGAAACTGGAACAGGGCGTAACCCGCTGTGAACGCCGCGAGCACCCAGCCCCACCGGACTTCGTCAAGCCCGAGGTCGCCCATCATCTCAGGGGCGGCAAAGGAGAGATTGGTTCTTAAAACGTAGGAAACAAAACTGGCCAGCGCCAGGATGGCGAGAATTTTCCAACGGATGGCCGAGGGCTTTTTTTCCGTTTCTGTTGGGTATGTTTTCATACGATCGCGATAGCCTATACTATCGCGATGACTGAAAACAGCATTCAACTTCCAACCCTGATCGCGACCTCCGTGGTGCGCGGCGCCGAGCAGGGCGACAGCCATGGTGGAATCTACCTGATCAACTTTGCCGAACAGGAAGTGATCCAGGTGGTCGACTGGAATGCCTCCGACATCGATTTCCAGGGACGAGGCTGGGACAGGGGCCTGCGCGGCATCGCATTCTTCAACAATGAAATCTATATCGCCGCGAGTGATGAACTGTTTGTTTACGACCGGGCATTCAAGATCCAGCGGTCTTTTCGCAGCACCTATCTGAAGCACTGTCACGAAATATTCCAGCTCAACAACCACCTGTACCTGACATCTACCGGCCATGACAGCATCCTGGCCTTCGACCTCGATAAACAGGCCTTTTTCTGGGCTATTCACCTGTCACTGGGCGAAGAGGGTCCCAGGGGTATCGCGTACGATCCGCAGGGCATCAATGGCCCGGGCGGCGCCAACGGCCCGAAAGCCCAAAACCTGGTACACCTGAACAACGTTTATGCCGACCAGCGCGGTATTTTCGCCAGTGGCCTGAAAACGGAAGGCATCCTGCACATTGGTAACGGAAACGTTGTCAGCAAGATGGTGGACATGCCCGAAGGCATGCACAACGCCCGCCCGTTCCGGGATGGCGTTCTGTTCAACGATACCGGTTCCGACGTTGTCCGTTATGTCGGCCGTGACGGCACGCAGATTGCAATCCCGGTGCCGGTTTACGAGGTTTCCCAACTGGAGCACGCTGAACTGGCGGACGGCAAACTGGCACGACAGGGTTTCGCGCGCGGGCTCTGTGTCATTAACGACCGCATCATCGCAGCCGGATCCTCGCCATCGACGGTGACGTTATACGACCTGGACAGCAGGATGGAAATTGCACGCGTGAATTTCTCGATGGATGTGCGCAATGCCATCCACGGACTGGAGGTCTGGCCTTTTTGAAAGCCTATGATGTAATCGTGATCGGTGCCGGGCACAACGGCCTGACCACGGCATTCTACCTGGCGAAGGCTCGTCTCAGGACACTGGTTCTCGAGCGGCGCGAGGTAGTCGGAGGCTGCGCCGTGACCGGGGAAATCGATCCTGAAAATGCTCCGGGATGCCGTGTTTCCACCGCAGCATACATGGCCAGCATGCTGCGGCCGGAAGTTATTCGCGACATGTCGCTGGGCCGGCATGGACTGAAAATGGTCGCTGCCGATCCCGCCGTGCAAATCGCGCTTCCGGGTGGGATCGTGTTGCCCTGGTGGAATGACGAAAAACGCACGCATGCGGAACTGAGCCGTTTCAGCCGCAAAGACGCTGACGCCTTTTTCAAACTGGACCGCGAATTGAAATCGCTGGCTCGTTACCTGCAGCCGTTTTTCCTGGAACCGCCGCCGCAAACGGCGGCCACCGGCCTCGCCGGGCTGCTGGAGGTGATCCGGGTGGGCCGCCGGTTCCGTGGGCTCAACGGACGGGTAATCTCCGACCTGTTGACCTTCCTGACCGGAAGCCTGGAGCAGTTCCTTGACCGGTACTTCGAGTCAGAAGAGATCAAGCGGCTTGTCCTGGCTAACAATCTGTATGGCAAACACGGCGGCCCCGGAGATCCCGGTTCCGCCATGGGCCTGCTGTTTCACCTGCTGAGCGGCGGCGAAGACGAGAAGCAGGGTTTCAGCGGTCACGTGATCGGCGGCATGGGAGCCATCACACAGGCGATGTCGGCGGCGTGCATCGAAGCCGGCGTAAACATTCAAACAGGTGCCGAGGTAAAACGCATTGAGACATCGGACGGGCGGGTGACCGGTGTAACCTTGTCCAGCGGAGATACGATACAGGCCGGCATTGTCGCGTCCAATGCCGACCCGAAACGCACATTCCTCAAGCTGGTTGACCCGGAACAACTGGATGGAGACTTCCGAAAACAGGTCCAGTCCATCCACATGGATGGCCCGGCGGCCAAGGTGAACCTGGTGCTGAATGAGGAACCGCGGGTCACCGGGATGCCCCCCGATGCGCCTGCGCTCCAGAAAATGCTGTTCACCCTCGTGCCGACCTTCGAACAGGCTCAGCGGTGCTACAATGCCGCGCAGTGCGGCGAACTGGAAGAAGAGCTTTGGGTGGATTGCGTATGGGCTTCAGCGATCGACCCTCAGCTGGCCACGCCCGGTCACCACGTCCTGACCACTTTTGTGCAGTACCTGCCTTTCGAACCGGCCGGCGGCAGCTGGGATCAATACCGCGATTGGCTCGGAGACCGGGTGATCGAGATCATCGGGCGCTATGCCCCGAACGTTCCAGCGGCGGTGGTCGCCCGCGACGTCATTACACCGCTGGACCTGGAGCAGCGGTTCGGCATCACCGAAGGCAACATTTTCCATGGTGATATCCGGCTGGACCAGTTGTTTTTCATGCGCCCCCTGCCCGGCTGGGCGCACTACAAAACTCCGATTGAAGGCCTGTACCTGTGCGGAGCAGGCACGCACCCCGGGGGCGGCGTTACCGGAGCGCCGGGCTACAACGCTGCGCGTGCCATTCTAAAACGCTGAGATCGACTCGGCTACCGCCGTTTTAAAGCCCCATGGAAGCGCTGTTGACGGCCGCGATCAGGGCCCGGCCCTTGTTCATGGTCTCTTCCCATTCTTTCTCGGGATCGGAATCGGCCACGATGCCGGCTCCGGCCTGCACGTGCAACATTCCATCCTTGATCACCGCGGTGCGAATGGCGATAGCCAGGTCGGTATCATCGTGCCAGTTGATATACCCCACCGCGCCCGCATAAACATTCCGACGCACCGGTTCCAGTTCGTTGATGATTTCCATCGCCCGGATCTTGGGCGCGCCGGACAGCGTACCCGCGGGAAAAGAGGACCGGATTGCATCGGTGGCAGTCAGGCCTTCAGCCAGTTCGCCCTGCACCTGGGACACAATGTGCATCACGTGAGAGTAACGCTCGACAGCCATCGTTTCAGTCACCTCGACTGAACCGATCCGGGAAACCCTGCCGGCATCGTTCCGGCCCAGGTCTATCAGCATCAGGTGCTCGGCGCGTTCCTTGGGATCACTCAGCAATTCAGCCTCCAGCCGCTTGTCTTCTTCGACAGAATCGCCGCGATGGCGGGTGCCGGCAATCGGCCGCAGCGTCACCTGGCGGTTTTGCACACGCACCAGGACTTCGGGCGAGGATCCGACGATCTGGGTATCGCCCAGGTCGATGAAATACATGTAAGGCGAAGGGTTCAGGGCGCGCAGGGCGCGGTACACGTCGAGCGGACGGGCCTTGAACGGAACGCTCATGCGCTGTGAAAGGACCACCTGGAAGACGTCTCCGGAAAGGATGTACTCCTTGCTCTTTTCAACCGCACGGATGAAGTCGCTGCGACTGAATCCATAGTGGAAATCATTCTCGGCGATCCGGTCATGCGAAACCGCTACTCCATAGCCCTCGCTTCTGCCCCTGAGCTGACCCTCCAACTCGTCGAGGCGGTTCTGTGCCATTTCCCAGGCCTGCGGCCGGGCGGGATCGATATTGACGACCAGGAACAGCCTGCCGGCCAGGTTATCAAGCACGGCGACTTCTTCCGACAGCAGCAGCACCATGTCAGGCGTGTTGATTTCATCGGGCTTGGTTTCATCGATCAGGCGCGGCTCGAAACGCTGAACGATTTCGTAACCGAAGTAGCCCACGAAACCACCGGTGAACACCGGAAGTTCAGCCAGCCTTGGTGCCTGGAATGAGCCCTGTAATTCCGAAAGATACCCGAGCGGGTCGGCAACGTCCTCGCGGTGAACACCGGTGCCGTTTTCATAGGTCGTCAGCCGGGTGCCTGAAAGGGAATACCTGCGCTTGCAAGGCAGACCTATGATGGAAAAACGGCCCCAGGTTTCACCGCCCTCGACCGACTCGAGGAGATAGGCGTCCGGGCCATCGGCCAGCTTGAGGTATACGGAAAGCGGGGTGTCCAGGTCCGCCAGCACCGAGCGGTATACGGGTATGCGGTTATGGCCCTCGGCCCTGAGTCTTTCGAAAGCTTCCCTGTCCACGGCGATCCATATTATCGAGACGACAACAGGGATTCTAACAAGGCTCGGCCAAATAGCCTACACGGGAAGCGTAATCAGGAATTCAACCCCCTGCCCGCCGGGCAGGTCAAGCGCGCTGACCCGGCCGTTATGAGCCTCGGCAACCAGCCGGACGATGTACAGCCCCAGGCCGAGGTGCGGGCCTGAACCCCGCCGTTGCCGCATCGAAACCAGGGAATCAAATAGCCTTTCCTTCAATTCCCCGGGCAGCTTGCTGCCGGTATTACGCACCAGCAGTTCGAAACAGCCTTCTCCAGCACGCAGAATGAGATTGACTTCGTCATCCTCACCGCTCAGTGACATGGCGTTGTCCACCAGCTTATCCAGGGCCTGGGCAAGCAGGTCTGGAGCGCATCGGTAAGGAAGTTCCCCTTCGGGGGTGCTGGCTGTCAGTTTGCGACCCTGGTGAACCTCTGCATAACCTTCGGCGCAGCGGCGCACCAGCCCGGACAAATCGATAGTTTCCCATTCGGCAACGCCGATGGCGGCTTCCAGGCGGCTGGCCTCGCTCATCGCCCTGACGATCGCGGCCTGCCGCTCAACGCCTTCCTGGGCCCGTTCCAGGAACCTCCGCGACTCTTCATCCAGCCCCTGGCTGGCCAGGTTGTCCAGCGAAGACCGGGTGATCGCCAGCGGTGTTTTCAGTTCGTGCGACAACTTGCCGGCCAGTGTCTGCAGGTATTGGCTGTAGTCTGCCACTGCCCGCAACAGCTTCTGGTTGTTACGCGCCAGCTCACCCAGTTCGTCCCGGTCTTTTCTGAGGGGCAGCGCTTCGAGATCGATGCGGCCTTCCATCGCGCGGCTCACGGCGCCGCTAAGGCGCTGCACCCGTCCGGACAACCGGGTGGCGAAATACCAGAGGCCGGCAGCAAGCCCGAAAGACAGGGCCAGCGTGGTGAACAGCAAGCGGCCCAGCGCCCGGTTGGTGACCAGCAGCAGTCCGTCGGATGTCGACTGCATTACGATTGCCCCGTGTATTTCATCCTGCAGAACCACCGGCACTGCCACGGTAGTCCATACCACGGCGGTTTCCAGGTCCTGGGTCCAGCTGATCGCATCTTCGCCGGAAAGCGCCTGCCCAACCACCTGGTCACCCAGGCGAACCGGGTCTTCGGGCCAGTCTTCCAGCAGCTCCGTGCGGGAACCGGCCACCAGCAGGTAAAGGATGCGCTGAACCCATGTGGTGCTTTGCTCTGCACGGTCCGCGGGCCCGCTGGTTTCCGGCCCCGAATCAGCCAGTACCCAACCTTTTGGATCGACCAGCCAGGTGCGTGCTGTTGCCATTTCCGACCGCTCGAACCAGTTCGAGAGGTCTTCCCATTCCGGTGAAAGGTTGATCCAGCGCGGTCTGTCGGGGTTACCCATCGGGCCCGCGCTGCGCTGCACCGCCCCGCTGGCTGTAGAGAGGTCCTGTACCTGGAAGCTGATATCGGTGTTGGGGGAGGAGACCGGCAATGCCAACTCGACATGGTAGCCACCTTCAACTTCGAGCCAGTAACCTTCCACCTGCCCCGAATCTCCCCGTTCACTGTGAAGTTGCAGCGGTCCCGGCGCCTCCGGATTAAGGTTGAAACTGAACAGCCCGCGTGGACTGCGCACCCTCAGCGCGATACCGTCCGACGCCAGGGATGTGGCGCCGCCCGAAAGCCCGGCATATACCCTGCTTGTGTCCTGTACATCGAAAAAGACAAAAAGCCGGCCTTCGTTGCGGCCGGCCAAAAAACGAACACCGAGTTCGTTGTCTCCGGAGAAAAACTCCAGGCCCTGTCCCGCTGCCGGCCATTCATCACTGTAGCCATCGAGAACCGGCTGTTGCAGATTTCTGAGCGGAACATATAGTTCTGGCAGGAACAACAATTGACTGCGGAACTCCATGGGGATTGCTCCCGCCATGGTGTGCGCCGAAGACAACAAGGCATTTTCCTGGGATACGCGCAGAAAACTCTCGAGTTCCTGCAGCAACTTCCACCCTGACCAAGGCAATAGTAAGGTCAGCAAGGAAAGCGCCACCAGCTTGGTCCTGAGCTTCATCCGGTATCGCCGTTGAGGTCCCCGTTTTCGGCTTTGCTTTCGGGTTTCCAACGATACCCTGCCCCATAGACGGTGTCGAGGCGGTCAAAGTCAGGGTCGGTCTGGATAAACTTGCGCCGGATTCTTTTTACATGACTGGTAATGGTCTGGTCGTCTACCAGCACGTTGGCGTCGTCCATCAACTGCGCGCGTGTTCGCACGTGACCGGGGTGCCGGATCAGCGAATGAATCAGCCAGAACTCCGTGACCGTCAAGGGGACCGGCACGCCATTCCAGGCGACTTCCATCCGCTCGACAGAGAATTTAAGCGGGCCGCGCTCCAGCAACTGTTCACTGCCGGTGCCGCCCGACAGGGCTTCAACCCGGCGGAACAGGGCCACGATGCGTGCGATCAGGTGCTGCAGGCTGATGTCCTTGGTCAGATAATCGTCCGCGCCCAGGCGCAATCCTGAAATGACGTCCAGGTCGGAGTCGCGTGCGGTCAGAAAAATAATGGGCAGGCTCCTGGAGAGGCTGCGCAATTCCCGGCACAGCTCGAATCCACCCTCGACATCATCGCCGAGACCCACGTCGATGATGACCAGGTCCGGCAACCGTCTTTTGAGGGCTGCCAGCGCGGAGTGCCTGTCGCCATAGCCGGACACCTGGTAGCCGTAACGCCGCAGCGCATCTTCATAATTGTGCCGGATAGCAGCTTCATCCTCGACGATGGCGATATGTCGCGCCATGGTTCCTCCCGTTTGTCTGAAACCTTTCTTATGACCTCATCATACGGCTCAAGTGCCCGCAGGTGAATTGGTTGCCTGCCTGAAACCTCTTTTGCCACGAGCTTGCCAGATTTCAGACGCTGTTTGGTCACCTGAGGCCATGCTCACGGCATACCGCTGTCGTTCAATAAAGCCATCGCCGGCGCACGATGACCGCCGGGACGAAACCGGAGTTGAACATGCCTCACCATTCTTCAATACGCGATGAACTCGAAGCCGACGCCTGGCGCAACCACTGGCTGTTCGCACAGCGCCTCAAACGGAACCGTAATCCGGATGAATCCTGCCTCCCCGCCCCGGACCGGAGACCCTTGAAGTGGCAGGACAGGGCTCTTCTGATACTCTCAGCGGTCCTGCTCCTGCTGCTGATCATTCGGGTAGAGACCGCCAGGGCCAGTGGCGGCGACGATGATTTTTTTGGCATTGAGTTTCAGGATCAGGTCGGCATGGAGCAGTCGGTGGCGCTGGATACGGATATCCAGGTTGAGGTCACCGGGCTGACCGCGCGGGTCGAAGTCACCCAGGTTTTTCTGAATACGGGCAGGAGCTGGATGGAGGCCGTTTACCGTTACCCGCTGCCTCCGGGTTCGGTGGTCGACAGGATGCGCGTGCACGTTGGAAACCGCGTGCTGGAGGGTGAAATCCGGGAGAAAGAAGAGGCCCGGCGTCAGTACCAGCAGGCTAAATCCAACGGCAAAGTCACTTCACTGGTAGAGCAGCAGCGGGCCAACCAGTTCGAAACCCGGCTTGCCAACATAGCGCCTGGTGATGACATCCGGGTTTCCATCAGCTTCCTGGTCCACGTCGATTACCGGGACGGATCGTTCAGCTTGCAGATTCCGATGACTTTTACGCCACGCTGGGGGGGCGATCCGAAGGATGGGGATCCCCTGGTGTTCACAGGCCGAGCCGGCAACAATCCCTCCCGCATTAATGATGACCACCGCCTGACCATAGACGTGGACCTGCGCAGCGGGATGAACCTCGCCAGTATCGAGAGCCGCTACCACGACGTCGACATTCATCCGTCGCTGCAGGGCTATCGCGTTTTCCTGGCCGATCCGGATACGCGTACTGACCGGGTTTTCGAGCTCACCTGGATCCCTGAATTCGAAGCCGCGCCCGTTTCGACCTTGTCAACGTTCGATGATGGCGAAGCCGTTTACGCCCTGCTGATGCTGGCGCCGCCCCTGGCCGAGGCCATTGCGCCGCAGGCCAGGGAAGTCGTGTTCGTGATTGACACCTCGGGATCGATGGAAGGGACTTCACTGGCACAGGCAAAAGCCGCACTCCAGCTGGGACTCAAATTTCTCGGCCCGGATGATCGCTTCAACCTGGTCCGCTTCAGTTCCGACAGCGAACGCCTGTTCCCGCAATCCGTACCTGTCTACCCTTCCTACCTGGAGGAAGCCACAGGGTTTATCGATGGTCTGTCCGCCAACGGCGGTACCGTCATGGCGCCGGCCCTGGCGATGGCGATGAGCCTGCCGGAACAGGGTGGCCTGTTACGCCAGATCGTGTTTGTCACCGATGGCAGCGTGGGGAACGAACAGGATCTCCTGCTGCAGATCGGCGAGGGATTAGGCGCCGGCCGTCTGTTCACCGTTTCCATCGGTCCCGCTCCAAATGCCTGGTTCATGCGCAAATCAGCGGAGATCGGACGCGGCAGCCACACCCATATCGGCCGGCTCGAAGAAGTGGAAACCCGGATGGCCAGTCTCTGGTCCCGTATCGAGAACCCTGCGATACAGAACCTCTGTGTCGACTGGGGAATGGATGCCGAATTTTACCCCGAAGTGATTCCCGACCTGTACGCAGGTGAGCCCCTCTGGCTGTATGCCCGCCTTCCCCTGCAGCCCCGCGAAGTCACCGTTTGCGGTGAACTGGGTGGCAACTACTGGGAAACAGAAAGCAGAGCGCTTCCGTCAGCGGGCGGCGCAAACCTGGCCATGCTGTGGGCCCGCAGCAAGATTGAAGCCCTGGAAGACAGCCAGATATTTGGCGCAGATCCGGAATACGTCCGCGCTAACATCCTGGAACTTGCGCTGGACTTCGGTCTGCTCACCCGCTACACGAGCCTGGTGGCCGTTGACAAAACTCCCGCGCGGCCGGCTTCGAAAGACCTTGCCAGGGAGGATGTTCCCAGCCTGCTTCCAGCCGGCCGCGGCATGTCTTCGGGATTCTCCGGAACCGCCACCGGCTGGGTCGCGCGCATGCTGCTGGCCTTGTTCTCGGTTTTTGTCGCCACCGGGATGCTTCTGTACTTACCTCCCTCCCGGGCAAAGGCAACCCGTGGTGATCGCTCGCCGATGGCATCTTCCGTTCCGTGAAGAGACCCCGCCATTGGTTTTTCGCGGCGGTGCCCTCCACCGCCGCCTTTTTTTCACTGGTGCTCCTGGTCCAGGCTTTGTGGATTCCCCTCAAGGCCGTACTCGCCCAACGGCTGATCGAACGGAGCTGGGAAAAGACCTTGAGTGGAGACCCGGATTCGAGGCCATGGCCCTGGGCGGATACGCGTGCCGGCGCTGTGCTTTCCATTCCGGGACTTGGAATCCGGCAAGTGGTTCTGGAGGGGAACTCGGGGCGCAACCTGGCTTTCGGGCCGGTGTTCGTGGATGGGACGCTTAACGGACGCGATCACGTGATCAGCGGGCACCGGGACACCCATTTCCGATTCCTGCAGTTCCTGCAGACCGGCGACCTGATTCAACTGACAACCCGCCAGTCTTCGAGGTGGTTCGAGGTGCGCTATTCCGAAGTGGTTGACAGCCGGAACGAAGAACTGGTGATCGATCCCGGCAGGGACCGGATCAGCCTGGTCACCTGTTATCCCTTTGACAGTCTCACAGCAGGCGGGCCACTGAGATACGTGGTCACGGCCGTGCCGGCAACCCCCGCTAGCGGGCCGCGTCAGCCTTCATCCGGGTGATGGTCTCACGGTAATCGGCCGAGCCGAAAATGGCCGAGCCCGAAACGAAGGTATCCACACCGGCTGCTGCCACTTCGGCGACATTATCGACCGTGATGCCGCCGTCAATCTCCAGGCGGATTTCCTGGCCGCTGGCGTCGATCATCTCGCGCACCTTGCGGACCTTGTCGAGCACATGCGGAATGAACGACTGCCCACCGAAACCGGGATTCACGGACATCAATAAAACCATGTCCAGCTTTTCCAGGGTCCAGTGAAGTTGCCCGAGCGGCGTCGAGGGGTTCAGCACGAGACCCGGGCTGCAGCCCAGTTCGCGGATCAGCTGGATAGTCCGGTCCACGTGACGGCTGGCTTCGGGATGAAAACTGATCATGGTGGCGCCCGCCTGGGCAAACAGTTTCACAAGATCATCAACCGGTTCGACCATCAGGTGAACGTCGATCGGCGCCTGGATGCCGTA
>JAHEFT010000015.1 GCA_024640025.1 Chromatiales bacterium | reverse complement strand
CTGTGGATGGGCTGGTTTGGTTTCAATGGCGGTTCAGTGTTGAAATTGGCTGACGCGGCGAGTGCTCACAGCGTCGCCATGGTTTTCCTGAATACCAACGCCGCTGCGGCTACCGGATTGATCGGAGCCTTGATCGTGGCCCACATCAAGTTTGGCAAGGCGGATCTGACCATGGCCCTTAACGGTGCCCTGGCGGGCCTTGTTGCGATCACGGCGGAACCCTCAACCCCCACTGCCTTGCAGGCTTCGCTGTTTGGCCTGGTGGCAGGCGTCCTGGTCGTTTTCAGCATCATTGCCCTGGACAAACTGAAGATCGACGATCCGGTCGGCGCCATTTCTGTGCATGGTGTCGTCGGATTTCTCGGTGTCATGCTGGTTCCGGTCACCAATGACGGGACTTCGTTTCTCGGCCAGCTGGTCGGGGCAGCAACCATCTTTGGCTGGGTATTTGGCGCCAGTTTCGTGACCTGGCTGATTATCAAGGCAGTGATGGGTCTCCGGGTCAGCGAAGAAGAAGAATACGGTGGGCTGGACATTGGCGAATGTGGTTTGGAAGCCTATCCGGAGTTTACGGCTTCCTGATAACGACTTTTCTTTATCACTTTGGTGCGATCTTGGCCCGGGCATTGTCCCGGGCTTTTTTTGCATGGGCTTACCGCTCCGACTGGCCAACTTTCCATGGGGAGTCCGGCATGCTGGCTTCCTCTGCGACATCGAGGAAGGCCCGCGCCTGTGCGGACAGGTACTTGCCGCGGCGCATGACCGTTCCATAACTGCGTTTCGGAAAATAGTCGCTCATGTTCTTGGCGACCAGCTTGTCATCATCCTTCAGACAGATTCCGGTGACGATGGAAACGCCAAAATCCAGTTCGACGTAGCGTTTGATTACTTCCCAGCCACCCACTTCCAGCGTGACGTTGAAAGGCACCTGGTGCTGCTGGAATACGCGGTCCACCATTCGCCAGGTGGTCAGCCTGCGCGGCGGCAAGATCAGGCCATAGGGCGCGATGTCTTCAATGGTGACCCGCTTGCGTTCCGCCAGGTCATGGCCCAGGGGCATAATCAATGCCGGTTCGAAGGAATAGACCGGCCGGTAGGTGATATCAGACGGAACATCCAGCATCGAGCCGATCGCCAGGTCGACTTCGTCGTCGCGTATCATCGCGAGCCCATCGCGTCCGGTGACGTTGCGTAATTGCACATGGATATTGGGGTAACGTTCCCGGAACTGTTTCACCAGCCGCGGAAGCAGGTAGATGATGGTTGATTCACCGGCCGCGATTATCACCTCGCCGCTGTCGAGGTCACCTTTCATCTGCCGGTTGAAACGGGCGTTCAACGTGTCGAGACCTTCCACCAGCGGGCGCGCAATTTCGTAAAGCTCCTGGCCCTCCCGGGTCAGGTTGATCTTGGGGCCATGTCGTTCGAACAGCATGGTATCGAGCTCGCGTTCGAGTGCTCGAATTTGCAAGCTGATAGCCGGCTGACTGAGAAACAGTTGTTCGGCGGCATCCGTCATTTTTCCGCTCTTGGCCACCGCACAGAATGCCCGGAGTTGCTTGAGCTGGTTGCCCTTGTAGTAGAAACGGGGAGATTTGCTGTTCAATGTCCGGCCACTTTTGAGAATTAACGTGGCTTATATTAAATAATTTACCATTCGACCTGTCAAAGATGCAGGTCATGTTCCAGGGGGTAATTACAATGCGACAGGGTCAGTCGCTACCGGACTTTTGCAGCGGCATAATCAGGCTGGAAGTATCCCAGCGCCCGCCACCCATGGCCTGGACCCGCGAATAAAACTGGTCCACCAGGGCGGTAACCGGCAGGTTTGCACCGTTGTTGCGAGCTTCACCGAGCACGTAGCCAAGATCCTTGCGCATCCAGTCAACCGCGAAACCATAGTCGAATTTGCCGTCGATCATGGTCGAGGCGCGATTGTCCATCTGCCAGGACTGTGCGGCGCCCTTGGAAATCACTTCAACCACAGCCTTGGCATCGAGGCCGGCACGGCCGGCAAAGTGAAGGGCTTCAGACAAACCCTGGACCAGCCCGGCGATGCAGATCTGGTTGACCATCTTGGCCAGTTGGCCTGATCCCGAATCCCCCAGGCGAGCCTGCATGCGGGCATAGCAATCGATAAGGGGGGCGGCCCTGGCAACCGCTTCTTCATCGCCGCCGATCATCACGGTCAGCTGACCGTTCTCGGCGCCCGCCTGGCCGCCGGACACCGGTGCATCAACGAACGAAAAACCCAGCCGGGCAGCCTCGGCGTGCAGTTCGCGCGCCACTTCCGCCGACGTGGTGGTGTGGTCCACGAATACGGCGCCTGGTTGCATACGTTTGAAGGCCCCGTCGGGGCCCAGGGTCACCGAGCGCAGATCGTCGTCGTTACCCACGCAGCAAAAAACGAAATCAGAGCCTTCAGCTGCCGCTGCTGGTGTGGGGGCATCGGCGCCTGTGTATTCAGACGCCCATTGCGCTGCTTTTGCCGAAGTCCTGTTGTACACGGTAACCTGGTGGCCGGCTTTGGCGAGATACCCGGCCATCGGGTAGCCCATCACGCCGAGCCCGATAAATGTCACGTTTAAGTTCATTAATAAAACCTCGGGTCAGAAATTCTTCGTCCGGAGCGAATCACCGGCATGCCAATTGTGGTAACCGGGGCGGTAAATTCGCCAGGTCAAACAGCGCCCTGGCGCGCGGATCGCAACTGAACTTTCGTCCATTTGGCGTGGTAATCGATCGGAACCACATCACGTCAGCATTTGGCGACTGGGAATTTGTAGCCATTCGTTCCAGCAATGTGAGCGCGGATTCAAACTCACCCAGTTCTATCATGGCGGTTCCAAATTCGTAATCGTAGATTAACGAGGGGCTTTCCGGTTCAGCAAAGGACATTTCAGGCCAGGCGACGACTCGTGCGGCAACGGCAGCGCGTGATGCCGGGTCGGTGGCTTCGCAAAGCTCAACGAAGACAGTCGTGGAGTCCGTAGCCTTGTTGAGTAATTCAGCGAGGCGGTGGCCGTACGTGGCGACGGCGTCACAGTTGCCGGTGATCAGATTGAACAGCATGGCTGTTTCCAGGGCATCCGGAAAATCGGGGGCAAACTGCAGGACGGAAACTATTTTTTCGAGGGCCGTTTTCAGCCTGCTCGCCCGCATTAATTCCCACGCATGGTTATAACCAATGATGCGGGAGCGTGGGTCCAGGTCTTCGGCGTGCTGGAATTTTTCAAGCGCGCGCTCCCGTTCCCCAAATTTCGAAAGTACGCTGGCGTACCACTGGTAAGTGGTGGCAAATGACGGGTTGAGTTCGATCGAGTGCTCGAAGTAGGTTCTCGCTTCGCTAAAATTCAATTGTTCGCTTGCGACTTGCCCAAGGGCCGTCATGGCTTCCGCCAGACCGGGGTCCAGTTGCAGCGCACGGTTGGCATACTCAACGGTCTTTCTCTGTGAATCCCTCTCGTCAAAAGAGACATAGCCGGGTATAACCACCCAGGTCAGTGCTGCACCGGCATAGGCACGGGCGAAATTCGGGTCTATCCGGATCGCCTCATCAAAATCCCCGATCGCCGAGAACAGGTTCTCCGGCGTGCGCAGGTGCCACTTCGCCATGCCCTGCAGGTAGTACTCATAAGCTTCCAGGCTGTTCGTCCCGGTGAGGTTGCCTGACTCACCTGCCGTCAGCTTTAGCGTGACCTTGAGGTTCTCCGCAATGGCCTGGGCAATTTCATCCTGGATCGCGAAGATATTGTCCAGTTGGCGGTCATAGGTATCGGACCACAGGTGGAAGCCGTCGTCCGCTTTGATCAACTGGGCCGTGACGCGAACCTGGTTTCCCGATTTACGCACGCTGCCCTCGAGGATGTTCGCCACCTTGAGTTCACGGGCGATATCACTGATGTTGCTGGTGGTGCCCTTGAAGGCAAAAGCCGAAGTACGGGCAGCCACTTTCAATTCAGGAATGCGCGCCAGAACGTTCAGGATCTCCTCGGAGACCCCGTCGGAAAAGAATTCATTGTCGGCGTCCCCGCTCATGTTCACGAAAGGCAGCACCGCGATGGAATGGGGCTGGATGCTGGAGGCACCGGGGTCTGGCGGGACCGGAACGGCGATTATTTCCGCAGCGACCGCTGTGACTTCGGGTTCCGTGACCACCTCCCGGAAACGGGACTCCCAGATGAAGTAAACCAATCCAATCGCCAGCAGGACGATGATGGCGTGGTTGAGCTTGCGGCCTGTTTCAGCAGTGACCGACTGGCTTCGGTCGATTTCGCTTTCCTTTTTCACACCTTCAGGCGTCAGCTCAAAAGCCCAGGCCAGAATCAGTGCGAGGACGAACCCCACAGCAAGCAGCACCAGGACGGATTTGCCAATCCATCCCGGCAGATCCAGGATTTCCATCAGGATTTCGGTGAATTGCAGGATCAACCAGGCCGTAACTGCATAGGCAACTCCCACCCTGAAGACGTTTCTTCTTTTCAGTTCTTCGAAGAAGCTCATGTCACCAGTCCTTTAGAGGAAATGCCAGGGGGCTGTAAGGCGGCCATGGCAAGCCAGAGCCCGACAGCATTGATGCGAAAACCGGTGCCGCTTCCAGGTCGAAAGGGGCGCCACAGGTGCACCAATAGATGGCTTGCATCAGGCTCATGTACCCGAAAGGCCGGCCGTCAATAAGCGCGGCCAGGCGGTTAGCCTCGTTCCGATTCCCGCGGGCTGCTTCCATCACCAGTGAAATATAGTCATTTGGGCCATGTTTCCCGAGATACTCTTGCTGATTGTCCCACGCCCTGTCTGCATCACCTACGACTGCTGCAACCATGAATTTTGCGATCAGCTGTTCGCTGTCGGAACGTAAATGCGTGCTGGTCATCTTATCCGCTTCGGCCACGCGACCGCCCCTTGCGAGCGCCAGGATGTAAGTTCGGGTCAACCATTCGCCTTGCACTGAGTTCATTGCTTTTTCAGCGGTAGCCAGCGCCAGGGGCAGATCACCAAGCCAAAGGCTGGCGCCCATCATGTGAACCCAGGATCGGACGGAGAGCGGGTCGCAGGCTGCGACGCGGGCAAACGCATCCAGCAAATTGCGGGATTTTCCAAAAGCCGCACTGGTCAGTTGTATCCAGTATCCAGCATCGCAGCCGGGGGTAGACAGAGCGCGATCGGTCAGGGCGGAAAGGCCGTTCCAGTTTCCCAAAACCAGCGCACGGTCATGTTCCGCTGATAATCGCTCTCCATCATTTTTCGCGTAGCGGACCACCAGGTCATAATTGCGGCGCAAATTTTCAGGCGCGTTTTGTATATCGCTTTCGGTGATGGTCCCATCCAGTTCACCATTCGCCTGGCTCAACAGGATATGGCTGTATAGATCCGATATATGCAAGTAGGCATCTGGAAAATCAGGTGCAAAACGTACCGCTTGCTCAAAATGCGAATTGCCTTGCCGTAACAGGCTGATGAGGTTGTCAGCACCATGTGCGCGCTCAAAAAATGCCCATCCTTTTTGGTACTCGGTAAACGCTTCCACATCTCCAATCCCGACGCGACGCATTCTGCCTCGAAGCTCGTCATCGAGAACCACGTCCAGGGCCAGAGCGATTTTTTCTGCAATGTCTTCCTGGACAGCGAAGGTGTCTTCGGTTCGCCGGTCATAAGTTTCAGACCACAGATGAAAGCCGTCTTCGGCACGTATCAACTGGGCGGTGATGCGCAGTTGTTCGCCGGCGCGCCGCACTGACCCTTCCACGACATGGGCCACGCCCAGTTGCCGGGCAATGTCCTCGATCGATATATTCTGGCCCTTAAAATGGAATGCAGAAGTGCGCGCGGTCACCAGGAGATCAGGCAACTGCGCCAGCGAGTTGATGATCTCCTCGGTCAGCCCGTCAGAAAAATAATCGTCGTCCGGCCCGTTGCTCATCGCGACGAAAGGGAGCACTGCGACGGACTTGCGTTGTTCGGCAACCGGCGCAGGAAGCAACGGCGTTCCCTGGTCGAATGCGGCTGGATTCGACGAAACCGGCTGCAGCCCGTCATCATTCACCAACATCTTGTCGAACAGCAGGAAGCCGACTGCAATCACCAGGATCACGATGATGGCCCGATCGAGCTTCCGCCCGGTTCTGGGAGCAATGGAGCGCGAACGATCGACTGCACTTTCCCGTTTCACGCCATCAGGCGTCAGCTCAAAGGCCCAGGCAATGATAAGTACAGGGATGAAACCTATGGCCACCAAAAACAGGACATACCTGGCGACATCATCCGAAAACTGCAGGATAGGCCCGATGACGTCGATGATCTGCAAAAGCAGCCAGCTCGTCACCAGGTAAGCGATGCCAACCCTGAATACGTTCCTTCGTTTCAGTTCATCAAACAGCCCGGACATTTCCAATCCTTTTAATTTTAATTCCCCGACCCTTTCGGCTGCAGGGGCAGATCATAACATTCCCGGAAAGATTGACTAAAGTACGGCATTGGGCAGGGGCGCAGGGTCAAACACACCTTTTACCGCCAAATCCTGAAGCCTGGAACGTTGCCTTGCCATGTCTGCCTCGAGCTCCGCCACCATGGCCTGGAATTCTGCGGAATGCCTTACACCGTTGAAATTTGGATTGAGATCGGTCTTCATGCGCCAGTGAACCCGCCAGCCGGTGTCGATAACCCGCCTGAGTTCGGCCAGTGATTCGGATTCATTGCCGAGGATGGCTAGTGCTTCCGCCCGGACCGGCATTAAGTCAGCGCGCAGGAGACCGCCGGCAACAAAAGGCCGGTTATAGGCAGTCAGTACAGCATCGAGCAAGCGCCTGGCTTCATTCGATTGCCCCGATATTTTCAACAACAAGGCGAGATCCGTAGCCTGGGTGATGTTTTCGGGCGTGATTTCAGGTTGTTCCTGGAAGAGTTCGCGATGGTGGTCTGAAAATACCCTGATCCCTTTTTCAGGGTCGCCGTTTGCCAGTGCTTCGTCCCGCTTGATGCGCATGAAAATCGCATCGGAACTCCAGCGGCGGGGCAGGTCAAGGTTCAGGGCAAGATTACTGTATTGAAGGGCAAGATCAAAGTTGCCCGCCAGGTACTGGTGGCCGGCCTGCGCCGCTATTGGCATGGATTGATTCGTAATCCGGTTGCTCAGCCATTGTGACCATTGCGCCGATGAATTGTGGGCTTCCAGGCTGTCATACAGAAGAAGCATCCAGCCGCTGTTATCCAGGTCCCCCGGGTCACCAGCCCGGGCTTCACTCATCCAGTACAGGGCCAGGTCCAGCTGACCTTCAGCTACATGGGTCAGGGCGACGGGTGAATGGGCCAACGGACTGGATGGATTGGACTCCCGGATGCGCGAAAAATAGTCCCGGGATGCCTCAAAATTACCCAGCGCACCGTGGGCGAGACCCAGGCAATACAGCATGCTTTCAGAAAGCAGGCTGGACTTCGGGGTCGCGGGTTGCGGCAATGTCCCGTCTTCGGCCGGCCGGGCTAGCCTAGCTGCGCCCATCAACAGGATTACCAGTATCAGGACGCTGATGAACAGTCTGCTCAGGTTTGCATACGGCGTCATGTCACTGCTGGCGGGGCGCCCCAGGCTTTGGCTGTGTGGCAACCTCGGGAAGCTGGGTTGATTCGACCATCGGCCCGAAATACAGGGCGTTGATGAACATTTTTTCTGTTCCGCGCCAGAATCCCCTGAACAAAGGCGTATTCGCAAACCGGACCACCAGGCCACTGCCGTACTTCTCGGCGATGACGGCAGGCTGCCCGGCGAATTCGGCCAGCCTCTTTTCACCGACGAAGCCAGCCATCAGGGGGTCGCTGGTATAACGGACCGGTGTCGAATAAGCATTGTCGCTGGGAGTGAGCGTCGTCGTGCCGCGCCGGAATAGCGGCAGTTCCATCCTGTTGTAGCCGAACGCGATCGGGTGGCTCAGGTCAAGCACCGCGGCCACGATAGCTCCACCAATCACCTGATCAGCCTGGTCTGCTGCGAAATCGGAATAGTCGCGGGGCGCGGCCGGTGTCGTGTCTGAAGGTTCAGCTGCCTGGGCTATGCAAAGCTCCGGCGGGGCTGCAAAGCAAAGGCTTTCTGCCCAATTGGCCGCCTGACCGATCGCAACCAGCACTCCGCCGTCCGTGATCCACCGGGCTACCATTGATTTCATGCCATCGTTCAAAGAGTCGTATTGCCCGTCGGCTAACAGCAGATGGGTGTAGTCCCAGAGGTCAATTTCGCCCAGCCGCTGCTGCTCAATCATGGTCGTGGCGATGTTGAGGCGCTGGTCCAGCAGGAACCACAACTCACCAACGCCATAGGCTGAGGCGCCTTCGCCGCCGATAATCAGTGGATTGACGGGCTTGATGAGTTCAAAGTGTTTGGACCCCAGATCCGGCCCCATGGCGGTCAAGGTGCCGGGAAGATTGTAGATGTCCATGCCGGCCAGTGCCCTGGCGTTCAGGAGCTCAAGGCCCTTTTGCCTGGCATCGGCAGTCTGAATTCCGGATTGAATGACCAGAGCTCCCGGTCCGAATGAAACAAGTCCGCTGCTGGACTGGGCTGAAAAAGCTTTGGCTGCGGCCCGGACCCTCAGACCGGCCGACAACAGGCTTTGCAAAAGCGCCGGGGCTTCCAGTTGATTCCAGGGTATGGCCCAGGCGGCTGCGCTGGCGTCGGGCGGCAGTCCCCTGCTGGATCCGCTCACGCTGGCGCTGTCCGGAACCCGACTCACGGTTGCAAACGGCAGGTTGTAGGCGAGAGGCAGGGTCCAGGCTGATACGTCGTAGAACGTGTTGTCCTGAAAGCGGGTCCGTTGTTCCAGCATGGCCTCTGCCAGCCCAAACTGCCGCTGTTTGACCGGAACGATCCAGGCGTGTCCTGGTGAAAATTCACCGGAGTCAGACCGGACCGTTTCACCCAGTGGCCGGTATTCGACCCCATGCAAATCGAATACATCAAGAAGTGCCCTGGCCCGGGCGGGGTCGCTGTCATCGTCGATGATCCAAGCCTTGAAATTCCGGCTGGCCGCCCGTCGTGCCATGTCATCATGGAATCCTTTCTGGTATTCCTTCAGCCGGCCGCGCATGGCCCAGGAGCCTTCCAGTGACGACAGGGACATTCTCAAGTGATTGGCAATCGCCATCTGAAAAGTCTCAATACCGTTACTGGTCTCGATTTCCTGTCCAAGAACCGCCTTTTGTTCAAAAAGAATGCCGATGCTGCCATTGATGTCCGGGTAGGTGGAACCCTTGCCGAAATAGTAGTCGTCGTAGGCATCCTCTGTGAAATAGGGCTGACCGGCGCGATCCATGGCCGCGGAGTGATATTGCGCCAGGGCCCGTGTCAGCTCGAGGTTCTCACCGGGCGTCAACGGATTCTGCCGTGACGGCACACCCGGCTGGAAGAAAAAACCCGGGAACCTGTCTTGCTCGTGGTGGTCGGTGAGAACGTGTGGCAGCCAGCGGTGGTACTCGACAACCCGCGCCCTGGATTCGGGGTGAACCAGGGGCAGCCAGTCCCGATTCAGGTCAAACAGGTAATGATTGGTTCTGCCATCCGGCCATGTCTGTACATGCTGGCGGCTCACCGGGTCAGCAACGGGGGCTTTACCGGCGTTGCTGTTCACCCAACTGGCGAACCGGTTCAGACCGTCCGGATTGATGCTCGGATCAATCAGCACCACACTGCCCTCAAGTAATTCCTGGACGTAGGCTGAGCGGGACGAGGCCAGGTAGTAGGCCGCCAGCATGGATGCGTTACTGCCGCTTGGTTCGTCGCCGTGAACGCTGTAACCCAACCAAACCACCAGCGGTCCTTCACCACCGAGGTGTTGCTGGCGCAGGGACTCCAGGTTTTTTTGGTTTTCTGCGCTGGTGATAGCCAGTTGCAGCAATGGCCTGCGTTCGTAGGTGTAGCCAATTACCTTGACCGATACCCGGGGAGAGGAAGCAGCCAGTGTCTGCATGTACTGCACCAGCTTGTCATGGCTTACATGCCAGTCCCCGACGTCCCAGCCCAGGACGGACTCGGGGGTTGGAACACCGGGGTCGGCATCGGCGTCCTGTGGCAGGTATTCGCCAGCGCTCCGTGCGCTGAGCCCGGAAGAAAGTAAAAACAATGCCAAACTGAAGAGCAATCTCATGTGATTTTCCATCCCTGCAAGCGGGCTATTCTATGAGATACTGATCCGAAATTCTCTAACCTCTCTCATCATGACGCGGTCTTCCACGGTGATATCCATGAAAACCATCAGAAAAGTCTGTTCTTTGTTGATCCTTGCGTGTTCCACCCAGATTCATGCCGGGGATGACGTATCCGGGAAACTGGCGCTGATAAAACTGCCGCCGGGTTTTGAGATCCAGCTGTTTGCCGAAAACGTCGAAAACGCAAGGCAACTCGCGCTGGGGGACCATGGAACCGTATTCGCCGGGTCCAGAAAGGCCGGTCTCGTTCATGCCATCGTTGACCATGACGGCGATCTTTTCGCGGAAGGGATCTACGTGGTGGACCGGGACCTGAACATGCCATCCGGCATCGAGTTCCGGTTCGGGTCGCTCTACGTCGGGGCTGTGGACCGCATTCTGCGCTATGACGATATTGAGAGTTCACTCGACCACCCGCCGGAGCCCGATGTTGTCACGGAAGGCTTTCCCGACAAGACACATCATGGCTGGAAATATTTGAGGTTCGGACCGGACAGCCTTTTGTACGTTCCCGTGGGCGCGCCGTGCAATACTTGCGATGAACCGGGTTTTGCCCAAATCCGCCGGATTCTGGCCGATGGGAGCGGCATGGAAGTTTATGCAGAGGGGGTGCGGAACAGTGTCGGCATGGCTTTTCATCCCCACACAAAAGCTCTTTGGTTCACTGAAAACGGGCGGGATTTGATGGGTGATGACCTCCCCGGCGACGAGCTGAATGTCGCACCAGAAGCCGGCCTGAATTTTGGTTTTCCCTGGTGCCACCAGGGCGATACCCCTGATCCGGAGTTTGGTGAAGGCAAATCCTGTGCTGACTATACTCCGCCGGCGCTGATTCTTGGGGCCCA
Source organism: Chromatiales bacterium (assembly GCA_024640025.1). GTDB lineage: Bacteria > Pseudomonadota > Gammaproteobacteria > Xanthomonadales > SZUA-36 > JAHEFT01. The sequence continues at coordinate 25,242 of JAHEFT010000015.1, read as the reverse complement.
TGTCGCAGCGCTTGGGCTGACCTTTTATACAGGAGACATGTTTCCCAGGTCCTATGGCAATCAACTGTTCATCGCACAGCATGGCTCCTGGAACCGCACAGAAAAAACCGGCTACAACATTCTGCTGGTGAAATTCGATGATGAAGGGGTGGTAACCGGCAGCGAAGTCTTTGCCAGTGGCTGGCTGCAGGGACAGGAAAACTGGGGCAGGCCTAACGACGTGTTGCAGATGCCGGATGGATCGTTGCTCGTTTCAGACGACCAGGCCGGGGTAATTTACCGCATCAGCTACTCACAAGAGTGAAATGACAAACCGCGCGGCACTCCTCTCGAGGGGACAGGCTTGACCCTTGTACAGATTATTGTCCTGGCCCTGATCCAGGGTTTAACGGAGTTTCTGCCCGTATCCAGCTCCGCGCACCTGATACTGGGCAGCAAGTTATTCGGATGGCCGGACCAGGGCCTTGTGTTTGACGTGGCTACCCACCTCGGCACCCTGCTTGCCGTGCTCATTTATTTTCGTCATGAACTTTTCGCATTGGCCCGCTCCTGCACCAGGCCGGTGAGGAGTGATCAGGACCGTCAACAGCGAAACATGGTCATCTACCTGGCCATCGCAAGTATTCCCGCATTGTTGTTCGGATTCCTGGCGAAAGACCTGGTTGAGCTTTACCTGCGGGACGTGCGCGTCATCGCCTGGACCACGATAGGTTTCGGGCTTTTACTTTGGCTGTCGGATCTTATCGGTTCCAGGCAGCGCAAGCTGGAATCCTTCCGGTTGAAAGACGCGCTTTTCATCGGTCTTGCGCAAGCACTGGCTCTTGTTCCCGGGGTGTCCCGTTCAGGTATAACGATTACGGCCGGCCGTTTCCTTGGCCTGGCGCCGGATGCTGCGGCCCGTTTTTCCTTCCTGCTTGCCATTCCGATCATCGCAGCCGCCGGCGGTTATGGCGCCCTGCGTGTAGCCACGGGTGATTCCCCCATCGAATGGGGTCAGTTTGGGCTTGCCTTCCTGCTTGCCGGCATTGCAGGGTGGGTATGCGTCGCAGCGTTTCTTGCCCTGTTGAAACGGGTCGGACTCATTCCGTTCGTGGTTTACCGCCTCCTGCTGGGCGTGGTACTGATCTGGATGCTGTATTAGGCGCACCATTTCGGTGCTTTTCCAGTTTAATTACGCACCAATATGGTGCTTTCGAGATATTTCGGCTTGAACCCGCTATTCCCACGGTTGTCTGCGGTCGGCAAGGCCGTCGAAAACGCTTCTTTTTGCGTGTAAAATGGTTCTATTGTCTTTTCAACGTCTCAAAGTCACTGTTTATTGACTTGGCATGAGTTCTGCATATATATCTTGACCCATTTTGGAACACCACTAACAGGAAGCATAGGAATGAGCACTGAAAAAATACTGAAATTGATCGAAGAAAATAAATTCAAGTTTGTGGACCTGAGATTCTGCGACACCCTGGGCAAAGAACAGCACGTCACTCTGCCCATCAGTGCAGTAGACGAAGACCTGTTTGAGGAAGGCAAGATGTTTGATGGCTCATCCATTTCGGGCTGGAAGGGAATCAACGAGTCCGACATGGTACTGATGCCGGATACGTCGACCGCGGTCAAGGATCCTTTCACGGAACACAAAACATTGAATATACGGTGCGATGTGCTCGAGCCGAATACGATGGAAGGCTATAACCGCTGTCCGCGATCGCTGGCCAAGCGCGCAGAGGCGTATCTGAAATCCAGCGGCATTGCCGACGCGGCGTTTTTTGGCCCCGAACCTGAATTCTTCATTTTTGACGACGTCCGTTTTAAAAATGATATGCATGGATGTTCCTACGAGGTGGACTCTGAAGAGGCCGCGTGGAATACCGGTGCGGAATATGAAGGCGGGAATATCGGCCATCGTCCGGGAGTGAAAGGCGGTTATTTCCCGGTGCCTCCGGTCGACTCACTGCACGACATCCGGGCAGAGATGTGCCGGATTATGGAAAAAATGGGTATCGAAGTTGAAGTTCACCACCACGAAGTCGGCACCGCCGGGCAATGTGAGATCGGCACGCGGTTCAATACGCTGGTTAAAAAGGCCGACGAACTCCTGGACATGAAGTACGTGATTCACAACGTTGCGCATGCTGTCGGGAAAACGGCAACTTTCATGCCCAAACCATTGGTCGGCGACAACGGTTCCGGCATGCACGTTCATCAGTCCATCGCTAAGGATGGTGTCAACCTGATGATGGGTGAAGGCTATGGCGGACTCTCTGAAACAGCGTTCCATTACATCGGTGGCATTTTCAAGCATGCCAGGGCGATCAATGCCTTTTCCAATTCAACGACAAACAGCTACAAGAGACTGGTTCCCGGTTTCGAAGCCCCGGTCATGCTGGCCTATTCAGCCCGCAACCGTTCAGCTTCCTGCCGTATTCCTTTCGTCAGCAATCCGAAAGCCCGCAGGGTCGAGGTCCGTTTCGGTGACCCGTCCGGAAACGGTTACCTGATTTTCGCTGCCATGATGATGGCCGGCCTCGACGGCATCAGGAACAAGATCGATCCAGGCCCGCCGATGGACAAAGATCTGTATGATCTGCCACCGGAAGAGGAAAAGCTCATTCCTACTGTCTGTTCATCGCTCGACCAGGCCCTGGCCGCACTCGATGCCGACCGGGAATTCCTGAAGGCCGGAGGTGTTTTCGACGATGACCTGATAGACGGCTACATCGCTTTGAAGATGCAGGAAGTAACCCGGTTCAGGGCGAGCACCCATCCCATCGAGTTCGAAATGTATTATTCTTTGTAACAGGCCCGGGTGTTGTTGACCCCTCACCGGTGATCATGCCCAGGCAATCCGTAAAGCCCCGCAAGGACGCGGGGCGAGCGGCATTTCCGTGAGAAAAGGAGCATGCTCATGAACAAGGGAATATTCAGCACACTCGCCACTTTGGTGTTTTTTTTGTTGACAATGTCCGCCCACGCAGAGGGCGAAATATACAAAGTTGTTGATAAGGACGGAAACGTAACCTTCACGGATCAGCGGCCTTCAGCCAGTGCTCAGCCCATGGATTTGCCGCCGCTGTCGGTCATTGAAACCGATACCCCGGCACCGGCGGCTAGCGCGGATGGTGCGGCCGGTTCAGAGGAACCCGCGCCGCCCACGCCCCAGGAACTGCGCAGGCAATTCCGTGATTTCAGGATTACCCGCCCGATCCAGGACGAAACCTTCTGGGGTACGGAGAACACCGTTGTCGTGACCTGGGAAAGCTCCCAGGCAATTCCTCCGGCAATGCGGGTGATGCTTTATGTAGACGGCAAGTCGCAGGCGGCCCCGGTGTCAGGAGGAGTAAGTCTCACCCTCGATCGCGGTGAGCACCAGGTCTACGCGGAGTTGCGGGATGAGCGGAATCGTCGGGTGGTCACCACCCAAACGATTACCTTCTTCGTCAAACAGGCTTCGGTAGGTAACAGCAGGCCGGTGGCCAGACCGCGTGGCGGCGGCTCATAAAACCGGTCCCGTGGGTGGTAGCTGATTCTTCACAGGCATGCCGTCTGCTCGATCGGCTGGAAACCGGGGTTGTCAGGATCGGACGATCGGGCCTCATCAGTTTCATGAACAGTTCGGCGGAGAATTGCATGTTGATCAGCAGGGACAGGGCGTGCGGCCGCCAGCTATTCGAGGTTGCCGAAATACCCCGGGAACTGCGGGAAACGTTAATGTCCTTGCCCGAGAACCGGCAGAGCGTTCGGCTGCACGAGCTGAAATTTCCCGGAGGATTGTTCGATTGTGCCATTGAGACGATGGAAGACGGAGATTTGCTGCTTGAACTGCACGATCTCGAATGGGAAAAGATGCGGCTGCGCTTGCAGCAGCGTGAATTGCAGACGGGGATGCTCGAATTGCTGAGCAGGAACCTGGGGCACGAAGTCAGAAACCCGCTGGGCGGCATTCGGGGTGCGGCACAGATGCTGGCCGAGGAACTGGAGGATGGCGAACTTTCGACACTGGCTCGATTGATCATGCGGGAATCTGATCGTATCGATGAATTGATCCAGCGCTTTGGCCAGCAGGAACTGGATCGCAGGGAAATGGACCTGTACCCCCTCATGGACGAAGCATTCGACCTTCTGGCCGTGGAATTTCGTGATTCTGTGCGGTTGGATCGTGATTATGACCCCAGCATACCGCCGATTCTGGGTGACAGTATCGCCATCCGGCGGGTCGTGTTGAACCTGTTACGTAATGCCTGCCAGGCAGGCGCTTCGGAGGTCCTGATCCGGACCCGTGTCGAACACGGGGCAACGTTACTGCAGTCGGGGAAGGGGAGTGTCATTCGCCTTGATGTTATCGACAACGGGCCCGGAGTGCCCGAGTCTCTGAGGTCCATGCTGTTTCTGCCGTTCGTAACGGGGCGCCGGGATGGTACTGGCCTCGGCCTGGCCATATCGCAGCAAATTGCATCGGCTCACGGCGGTCTCCTGACTTTCGAATCTCTTGAGCAGGGAAGCCGCTTCAGCCTGTACCTGCCGTTTGGCAAGGGTGAAAAACAATGAATGGTCAGTTTGAAATCTGGGTGGTCGATGATGATGAAGCGATCCGCTTCGTTCTGAAACGGGCCCTGCAACGAAAGGGATACGATGTCCGGTGTTTTGAAACCGTTCATTCTGTCAGTGCAGCGCTCGAGACGGGTCACCCCGGTGCAATCCTGACGGATATCCGGCTGCCTGACGCCGACGGCCTGAGCGTCGTGGATACGATTGAAAGGCTTGCCGTGGATTGCCCGGTCATAGCCATGACCGCTTTTTCCGACCTTGATCAGGCGGTCAACGCCTTCCAGAAGGGCGTTTTCGAATACCTGCCCAAGCCATTCGACCTTGAACAGGTCATTTCAGTGATCGAGCGCGCACTGGCCATGGGAACGGTGGCTCCAAAAGAACAGTCATCACCATCCGGCAACCAGTTACTCGGCGAGTCACAGGCAATGCAGGAAGTGTTTCGAACGATTGGGCGGCTTTCACGTTCCGACATCAGCGTACTGATCACCGGTGAAACCGGCAGCGGCAAGGAGGTCGTGGCGCGGGTTCTTCACCAGCACAGCCCCAGGGCAGATGCGCCGTTCGTAGCGATCAACACGGCAGCGATCCCCTCGGAATTGCTCGAATCCGAGCTTTTCGGTCACGAGAAAGGGGCTTTCACCGGAGCGCATTCCCGAAGAATCGGCCGCTTTGAAGAAGCCGCTGGCGGCACATTATTTCTGGATGAGATTGGCGACATGCCCATTGCGCTGCAGACCCGTTTGCTGCGGGTGCTTGCCGAAGGCGACTACTATCGCGTCGGCGGCCGGGACCTGCTCCGTGCAGACGCGCGGGTGATTACGGCTACTCACCAGGACCTGGAAGAAAAAGTCAGGGGCGGAGGCTTTCGGGAAGACCTCTATCACCGCCTTAATGTGATCAACATCGCGCTTCCGCCCCTGCGGGATCGGACCGTGGATATTGCCCTGCTGGCAAGGCGGTTCCTGGCCCAGGTAGCAAAAGAATTGGGGCTGGAAGAAAAAAGCCTGCGGCCCGAAACCATCAGGATCCTGGAGGGGTATGGCTGGCCTGGCAACGTCAGGCAATTGCTCAATCTGTGCCGCCAGCTTTGCGTGATGGCCCCCGGCGACCAGATTTTCCCGGATGACCTGCCCACAGAGATGCTCGGCCAGGGCAGGCAGGAAGACAAGGACAGGGCCTGGTCCGAGACGCTTCGACGATGGGCAAACCGGGAACTGGCTTCCGGTGAAACAGAATTGTTCGGCCGCGCTCAGGCGGAACTCGAGCGCGTTCTGATTGAATGTGCGCTGGAGCAGACCGGCGGACAAAGACAGAAGGCGGCGGAACTGCTGGGGCTGGGCCGCAACACGTTGACCCGTAAATTGCAGAAGTTCGACAGCGAAAGAAACGGCGATGCCATTGGCAAAGAGGCCAATAACGGCCGACCGGCCGCTGTTGGGTAAGTCTGAGACACCCGTGATCAGGCTGGAGGCGGCACCTGTATCCAGAAAGTAACCGGGCCGTCATTAACCAGGTGAACTAGCATGTCGGCCCCGAAGACTCCGGTTTGAACGTCACTGATCTCGCTTGCAGCCAGCGTTACCAGGTAGTTGAACAATTGTTCGCCCTCTGCGGGCGGGGCGGCTGGCGTGAAGCTGGGACGGTTTCCACTGTTGGTGTCTGCTGCGAGGGTAAATTGCGGCACCAGCATCAAGCTGCCTCCTGCCTGCCCCAGGTTCAGGTTCATCCTGCCTGAATGGTCCGGAAAGATCCGATAGGATACGATCCGCTGTAACAGTCGTACAGCATGTTGTTCTGTATCCCCGCGTTGCACGCCGATCAGTGCGAGGATACCTTGGGAAATGGCTCCCATCGTGTCCCCGGCTACTACTACCCGTGCTTCGGATACTCTTTGCAGCAACGCAATCACGACGCTGAATCCTCAGTCACGCCAGAACGCAGGGGTGAGCAAGACGAGCAAGGTGTATATTTCAAGCCGTCCAAGCAACATGGCGATGCTCAGAATGATCTTGGCGAAATTATTCAATTCCGCATAATTCGGCCCGGCAGCGCCCAGGGCTGGTCCCAGGTTTGTGAGGCAGGCGGCCACGGCGGAGTACGAAGTCTCCTCATCCAGTCCGGTCGCCGTCAGCAGCATGGTCATGACGGCGAAACTGGCCATATACAAAAAGAAAAATCCCCACACTGCGCTGATCACCGTGTCAGAGGTTTTCTGACCGCCGATTTTCACCGGAATGATGGCGTGCGGATGTATCAGCCGCTGAATTTCCCGGATCGACTGACGGTACAGAAGGATAATCCGGATGACTTTCATCCCTCCTGCCGTACTGCCGGCGCAACCGCCAATGAATGCGAGAAATATCAACAACGTGGGCAGAAAACTTGTCCAGGTATAAAAGGGCGCTGTGGTGAAGCCGGTCGTGGTCATCGCCGAAATGACCTGGAATGCTCCATAGCGAAATGAATCCGCAAGGCTGTCATAAATGCCGATGAAATACAGGGAGAAACTCGCGATGACGGCAAAGACGAACAGCAGCAAAGCGTAAATCTTAAGCTCAGGATCCAGAAAATAAGGCTGTGTGCTGGCGCGGCGCCATGCCGTGAAGTGCAGTGCGAAGTTTATTCCCGCCAAGACCATGAAAAAGCCGGCCACGATTTCTACGGTCGGATTGTTCCAAAAGGCCAGGCTGTCATCATGGGTTGAAAACCCACCGATGGCCACGGTACTGAATGCATGTCCGACAGCGTCAAATAATTTCATGCCGGCCAACCAGTAAGAAAAAATGCAGAGCACGGTAATGCCGACGTAAATCAACCAAAGCGCTTTTGCGGTTTCCGTGATCCGGGGGGTCAACTTGGCGTCTTTCATCGGGCCCGGCGTTTCAGCCCGGTATAATTGCATGCCGCCGATTCTCAACATGGGCAGGATCGCTACCGCAAGAACGATGATTCCCATTCCTCCAAGCCATTGCAATTGCTGGCGGAAGTAAAGCACTGCCCGGGGCAGGGCGTCGATGTTCGTTATGATGGTTGCACCGGTTGTCGTCAGGCCAGACATCGACTCGAACACAGCATCGACATAGCTAAGCTCTGGTGAGGTCAGCAGAACAAAAGGCAGAGCGCCGACCAGCGCCAGGACGAGCCATGCGCTCACCACCACCAGGAATCCATCGCGCAGGCGCAATTCCTGTGTCGCTTTACGTACGGGGTAGTAGATAATCAATCCCAGCGTCAGGAGCAGGGCGGCGCTGACCAGGAACAGGGCTACCGTCCCGTCTGAATAGAACAGGGATACCAGAACAGGCGGAAGCATCATCAGGCTGGAACCTGCTATCAGGAAGCCGATAACCCTTTGAACTGCGGAAAAGCCCATGGCGTCCTCAGATAAAAATGGCGCCGACCTGGAAAAGTCGTTCCACCGCGATAATCTGTCGCTTGTCAGGAACGAACAGAATCACGTGATCGTTTTCCAGGATGACGGTGTCATGGTGCGCGATGATGACGTCCTCGCCGCGAACGACCGCCGGAATCGTCGTTCCGGCCGGAAGGTCTATGTCTTCGATCGCTCTGCCAACCACTTTTGAACTGCGCTTGTCCCCGAGAGCCACGGCTTCAATGGCTTCGGCTGCGCCACGGCGCAGAGAGTGGATACGAACCATGTTCCCCCGCCTGATGTGGGTCAGCAGTGCACCGATGGTGATTTGCTGTGGCGAAACGGCGATATCAATCGAGCTTGATTCCACCAGGTCGACGTAGGATGGCCGGTTGATAATGGCAATGACTTTTTCGGCGCCCATCCGCTTGGCCAGCATCGAAGACAGGATGTTGGCTGCATCGTCGTTGGTTAGAACGCAATAAACATCCGTTGTGTCTATCGCCTCTTCGCGCAAAAGTTCCTCATCGGAGCAGTCACCGACCAGCACGATGGCCTTTTCCAGTGTTTCCGCAATGGCTTCGGCCCGTTCCGCGTCACGCTCGATAACTTTTACATGATGGTTGCGTTCAAGTTGCCGGGCCAGGTTGCCGCCGATATTTCCACCGCCGGCGAGAATGATACGGCGAACCGGGTTGTCCATGGGCCGCAGCTCTTTCATCATCGTGCGGATATAGCGCTGCGCAGCCAGGAAGAAGACGATGTCGTTTTCCTCAATGACCGTCAGGCCGTCCGGGATGATGGTTTTGTCCTGCCGGTAAATAGCAGCCACGCGTGCCTCGGCGCCGGCCGGCAGATGGTTTCGCAAAGTATGCAAACGGTGACCTACAAGCGGTCCGTCGGCATAGGCCCGGGTGGCGACGAGCTGGGCCCGCCCGTCGGCGAAGTCCAGAACCTGAAGGGCACCTGGATACTCGATCAACCGGGCGATATATTGCGTCACCAGGGTTTCAGGACTTATCAGCACATCGACCGGGCAATGTTCGCGTTCGAATAATCTGGGTTTATCGATGTAATCCGAGGACCTGATGCGCGCAATCCTCGTGGGTGTCTTGTACAGCGTATACGCCACCTGGCAGGCGGTCATATTCACTTCGTCGCTGCTGGTGAGGGCAATGATCATGTCTGCGTCTTCAATGCCTGCCCGCACCAGGACCGTCGGATGTGAAGCGTGGCCAAGGACGCCGCGAATGTCCAGGCGATCCTGCAGCTCTTTCAGGTGCCTGGCGTTGGTGTCAACGACGGTGATGTCATTTTCTTCGGTGGAAAGACTGTAAGCCACGGTAGAGCCGACCTGTCCGGCTCCGAGGATGACGATTTTCATTTTCTGGTCTCGCCGGAAACCATGGCATTCTTGGAGTCGATCCCAAGGGCCCGAAGTTTTCGATACAGGTGCGTGCGTTCCATGCCAACCGATTCAGCCAGCTTGCCCACGCTTCCTCCTGCCTCTTTCAGTTTGTAGACAAGATATTCGCGCTCGAACTGCTCGCGGGCTTCGCGCAGCGGTAGGTTGAAGAAAGGAGGATGGTCCGTCACATTGCCGTTGGGTTCGGCCGGGCTTTGTTGCAGCGCTTCTTCCACCTCACCCAGTGAAACCTCACCATCGCCGCCCAATACCAGCAACCGCTGCACCAGGTTGCGCAATTCGCGGATGTTTCCCGGCCAGCTATGGTTCCGCAACCGGTTCTGTGCAGCGACGGAAAACGAGCGGTAAGGCAGGTTCTCGCTATTGGGAAATGTTTCTGCATAGAATCGAACCAGTTCCGGCACATCATCGGGCCGGTCCCGAAGTGCCGGGACCTGCAGCGGCAGAACATTAAGCCGGTAATACAGCTGCTGAAGCCGGCTGTCCTCGCGCGCGTGATCAAGAATGTCCGCCCCGGCGCTAGCGATCACCCGGCAGTCCAGGCCGGTTATTGCCTTTTCACTTTCGAACGCCCGGGCGACAATTTTAAGGGCTTCACCGCGAACTTCCTGCAAATCGGGGATGAACAGTGTGCCGTTTCGCGCCAGCGCAAGCAGCCCTGCCGTTTTCTCTTCACCGCTGCCGGCCTCATTGCCGAGCAGGTATGCCCGGGCGTTATCGTCGCTGAGTTCGGCGTGATCCATCATGATGAAATCGCCGCCGTGTGCACCTAGTGCATGAACAAATCGCGCCAGGTTTTCCCGTCCGCTGCCTTTTTCGCCGGTAATCAGAACAGGAAGTTTGTGCTCGGCTGCCTGTTCCGCCTTATTTCTCAACACCTGCATCTGTGCGCTGCTGCCGATGGGCTCAACGGGCACCGGGCTGGTTGAAGCCCGCGGTTTTCCGGCTTTTCTTCCGGCATCTATCGCCTGACTGACAATGGACAACAGGCGGGCAAGTGATATCGGCTTCTGAACGAAGTCATGCGCACCCAAACGGGTCGCCTCGATGGCGGTTTCCACGGACCCATGTCCGGACATGATGACGACGGGACAAGCCAGCCCGCCTTGTGAGGACCATTCCTTCAACAGCGTGATGCCATCAACATCAGGCATCCAGATGTCAAGCAATACGAGATCGTGCGTGTGTTTCGCGAAACTCTTTCGCGCGGTCTGCCCGTTTTCGGCGACGTCGACTTTGTAGCCCTCGTCTTCAAGTATGTCTCGAACGAGTTCGCGGATGTCTGGTTCGTCATCGACGACAAGTATTTGTGCCTGGTTCATGGTGTGTACGCAGTCTGTTGCTTTCGCGCAACAGCTTACTCCAATCAAAAGTGTAATGCTTCGAGAAATTAACCCAAAGCAAGTGGAAAATCGATAGTGACTTGTGCGCCGCCTCCCGGCCGGTTCGCAATCGAGATATTGCCATTGTGTTCGGAAATGATCTTCCGGCAAATGGCCAGGCCCAGGCCGCTGCCCCGCCCCTTGCTGCTGATGTAGGGTTCGAACGGTTGCTCCAGGACCATGTCCGGAAAGCCGGGCCCGTTGTCCCAGATTTCGAGTTTCAGCCTCGGCACACCGCCTTTTTCTATTTTTTCGCTCCTGATAAATACCGAAACCGGGTCACCGGCCCCGGCTTCCTTTGCATTGCGGACCAGGTTGATCAGCAATTGCCTGAGGCGGCCACTGTCAGCAGCGAGCCCTTCGGGCCCAGGACAGAGATCGAGCTTGAAATTCAGCACGGGGTCGCCTTGTTGGTAAAGGGTGACAACTTCGCGGATCAAACTATCCAGGCGAATGGCTTCAAGGCTGAGCTGTGGCTCCTGCGCATAGTCGCCAAACGCATCGACAAGTTCGCGAAGCGCTTCGACCTGGGTCACGATGGTGCCGGACGCTTTGTCCAGCATCGCCCGGTCATCGGATTCCAGCTTGTCAGCCAGCTTCATGCGTAACCGCTCAGCGGCGAGCCGGATAGGGGTCAGCGGGTTCTTGACTTCGTGTGCCAGCCGCCGGGCCACCTCCGACCAGGCGGCATCCCTTTGGGCCTGGTTCAGAATAGTCACGTCATCGAAAACCACGACGTAGCCGTGACTGGCCTTTTCATCGGGAAGAGTGATCATCGGCAGCCGCGAACCGCGCATCAGCAGAACCAGGGGTGTTCCGGGATGATTGATCCTTATTTCCTGTTGCCATTCGCTTCTGCCCCGGCTCACCTGTTGTTTGACCGCAGCGATGAAGGTGGTCAGGAAAGGTGCGTACGTGGAAAGATTCTCCAGCGGCTGTCCGCCTGGATCCGGGTTCGGGAGACTGGTTTCAGTTCCCGCTGGCAGCCCGAGAATCTGTTTGCAGGCCGCGTTGGTGGTCACGATCCGCATGTGGTCATCAATCGTGAGGACGCCGGACGATAGATTGCCGAGCACCGTTTCCAGGTATTCTCCCTGGGCCTGGAGTTCAGCGCGGCTTTCTTCCGCCTCATGGCTGGCGGTCTTCAGCGCCTGGGTCATCTGGTTGAACGATTCCACCAGGAAGCCGATTTCATCCCGCTGACCGGAGGCCACTTCCTTGCCGAAATCGCCCGCGGCAATCTCACGGGTGGCAGACGACAGGGACGACAGGGGAGCGACCAGCCGCCGGGATGCATGCAGCGCCGCCAGCATGGCCAACAGTATCGTGAGTATCAATACCAGGGAAAGGACCAGCAGGAAGCTCTGTTTCAACGATTGCCGCAGGTAGCTGACATTCTGGTAGCGGTGATATTCCTGCTCAATTGAGCCCGCCAGCGTTGTGATATCCGCGGGCAGCGGATAAATGGCTTGCAGAATCCGCGCCGAGCTGCCCGGGTAGGTCGCCGGCATTAACAGCACTACACGAATCTGCAGGCTGCCATCTGCCGTTGGTTCGGCGGCGGCGTACTCACCCTGTTCAGTGGCCTGAATAATGGCGAAGTCTCCAGGGCGCTCCGGCAGGCCTGTCAGGGCGTTTATGTTGGCGGTGGCGACCAGCTTGCCGCCGGTTTCCATGACCGAAAGTTCAGTGGGCCCGGCAGAGCGCACCCGGGACAAAAGGGCACGCCTGAGAGATTCTCCATCCTCCTGTAACAACGTGAGGTCACTGGCAGTTTCTTTCAGCTGATTGCGAACCTGCAGCGTCCGGGTATCCAGAAACTGCTGACCCAGGCGCAGCGAGTCCTGAAGAGCTGCTTCTACGCGAACGTCAAACCAGTTGTCGATCGTACTGGTCAGGAACCATGCGGAGAAGAAATATACAATCAGCGCCGGAGGTAATGAAAGGGCGATGAAGTTCCGTACCCAGCGAGCCGAAAGAAGCGCCCCGGGCACGCCGTTACGCACGTTCCTCACGAGGGCAATGAGACGGTACCCGATGCTCCAGAGAAGAATCGCCAGGGCAAGGACCGTAACTATCAGCACCCAGATAAAGCTGTTATCGGGACCAGGTCCGCCCGATTCCGTCTGGGCCCCGGATACCAGCAACAGGGCCACTAAGAGCGCCGCCAGGAGCGCCACCAGGGGCATGGTCCGGAACATCAGGCGCCTCATCCGGTGTTTTTTCCTTGCAGCGGAATTCATGATGCCATCATGCTCCAGGCTCGATCTGCAGCGGCCAGGAAGACCAGGATGAATCGTGGCGCCACTTCGCGGAAAGCAGCACCGGAAGTCTCATCGGTGGCGGCATTTTAAGTTGATCAAGTCTCACCCTGGCCAGCAACTCATACTCCCCGGCAGGCAAGACTCCTGTTTCGACATGCGCCTGCAGGGTGGAGAGTTCCGCCATGACATGCCGCAGGCGGGGAAATGTCTTGACGGTTTCTGTTTCTGAAAAAGTCAGCTGATAATAATCACTGAGCGGCAGATAACGAATTTCGTAACGGCTTGTTGCCTGCCCGACCCGCGCCTGGCTGCCTGTATTGCGCAACACGAGTTCCAGTTCGAGGATAAGCGGGACACCATGGATCAACGCATTCCTGGCTTCTTCGCTTAACGACATTTTCTGTTCTGAAGTTACGTTCAAAATGCCGTTGGTCCAGTTTGATTGAATCCGCAACAGTTCAAACCGGCTGTCTGCTTCGGGGTTGGTGCAACCGGCCAGGGCAAGCGCCACTGCCAGAAAAAAGAAATGGGCCGCTTCAGGTGTTCTTATGCAGGCTGGCATAGAAAAACCCGTCCATGTCCAGTTCGCCGGGCAGGATTTGCCGGCCGTAGTCGAGGTTTTGACCCCAGGTTGCATTGATTTCTGCCAGCTCCGCATCTGGATGAAGATCGACAAACTGTTGTATTTGCTTACTGTTTTCGGTCCTTAATACCGAACAGGTCGCGTATAAGAGGATACCCCCCGGCTTCAGCAGTGGCCAGAGTTGCATCAGCAGCCGGCTCTGCAGAGCTGCGGCCTCCCTGACCTGTTCAGGGCTTCTCAGCCACTTGATCTCTGGGTGGCGTCGAATGACGCCGGTCGCCGTGCAAGGCGCATCCAGCAGTATGCGGTCGAAGCAGATTTCATCCCACCACTCACTGGCTTCCGACGCGTTTGCGGCCGTCAGCCTGACCTGTCTGGAACCACCAAAACCGAGGCGGGTAAGACTCTCCTCAACGCGCTTTAGCCGGGCAGGGCTCAGGTCCAGGGCTGTCAATGCCACGTCGGGCTCCGCTTCCAGAATGTGACAGGTTTTCCCCCCGGGTGCGGCACATGCATCGAGGACACGCTGGCCCGCCTGGAGGTCCAGTAAACCGGCAGCCAGTTGGGCGGCAGGGTCCTGAACGGAAAATCTCCCTTGCTCAAAACCCGGCAGTGCCCCCACGCCAGCGGCTGGACTGATTTTCAGGGCTTCCTCTACCACGGGGTGGTGTTTTACCTCGAAACCGCCCTCCCGCAACCCCTTGATCGTGTCTGCGGTATCGAAATTCCGGTTTAGCCTGATCCAGAGAGGTCCCGGTTGGTTGTTGGCCTCGACGATTCGTCCCCACTCTTGTGGCCAGTCAGCCCTCAGGATTTTCAGCAGCCAGACCGGGTGGGCATATTGTTCATCCGTGTTTGCCAACCGTGCAGTCAAATCGGCCTGTTCGCGCTGGAATCTGCGTAACACGGCGTTAATGACCGATACAGCCCAGGGTTTGCCGACTTTCCTGGCACATTCAGCGCTTTCATGGATGGCCGCATGGGCGGCAGCGTCACCCTTCCATAACTGGAAAATTCCGATCAGGATCAGAAGGTTAATGTCCTGGTCCTTTTGTCTCAGCGGTTTTTTCAGCAACTGGTCCGCCAGCCACTCGAGCGCAGTCAGCCAGCGCAGGACTCCGTAGGCCAGGTGACGTGCAAACGCCCGGTCCCTCGCGTCATCCGGTGAGTTTTCAGATTCCGCATCGCCGAGATTGGCGCCCGAGTTCAATACGTTTTGGAGCATTTTCAGAGCGGCCAGGCGCGAACCGGCGGGAGGTGGCTTTTTCACGTTTCATGGTCCAGGCGGGCAGGCAGTGATACTGCGTTGAGGTAGTCCGCCGCACTCATTCGGCGCTTGCCCGGGCGCTGGAGTTCCAGCAAGCGCAGCACCTGTTTGCCGGTGGCGATGTCGATCCCCTGCTTGCCGGCAGCCAATACCGTTCCGGGTGGTTGGTGATGCTCTTCACGAATGTTATGCGCCTTGAAAATGCGGGTTCGCTCTGCGCCCACCATACACCAGGTGACCGGCCAGGGGTTGAACGCACGGATGCGCCGCTCCAGTGCTTCAGCCGGGTCGCTCCAGTTGATTCGGGCTTCGGCCTTGTCCAGTTTTTTGGCATAGGTAATACCGAATTCGGATTGTCGCATGGCTTCTACCGATTCTCCGCGGCAAAGCCGTTGCACGCAGGATAGCAGGGCGGATGCACCCAGTTCCGAAAGCCGGTCATGCAAACTGCCGCCAGTTTCTGCTTCCTCCAACCGGATCACCCGGCGGCTGATGACCGGACCAGTATCCAGACCCTCATCCATTTGCATGATACAGATGCCGGATTCCAGGTCGCCCGCTTCGATGGCCCTCTGGATTGGCGCTGCACCGCGCCAGCGGGGGAGCAGGGATGCATGGATATTCCAGCAGCCGAAGCGGGGGGTTTGCAGGATATTCGCGGGTAGAATCAGGCCATAGGCGACCACGATCATCAAGTCCGGCTTTAGCCCTGAAACCAGCTCAAAGGCTGCCTCGCTTCTGAGAGTGGCTGGCTGATGCACTGGAATCCCTGAGACTGCCGCAGCCATCTTGACCGGGCTGGCCAGCAACTGCCTGCCGCGGCCGGCAGGGCGGTCCGGTTGGGTCAGTACGGCGACGGGCGGCAGGCCCGCGTCGATAAGTTTCTGCAAAGGGGGGACCGAGAAATCGGGTGTGCCCGCAAATAAAATCCGAATGCGGGACGCTTCGTTCATCAGT
The DNA here is from genome assembly GCA_024640025.1 of Chromatiales bacterium. Lineage (GTDB taxonomy): Bacteria > Pseudomonadota > Gammaproteobacteria > Xanthomonadales > SZUA-36 > JAHEFT01. Next base: position 9,442 of record JAHEFT010000015.1, on the reverse strand, counting down.
ATCAGAGCACGGCCTGCGGCGTTTTCTGCCCCGAAATCTTTCTTTGCTTCTGCAGTTTTTTCGTCACCATGCGTTGTTTTAACGGGGAGAGGTAATCAACAAACAGCTTGCCGTCGAGGTGGTCCATCTCGTGCTGCAGGCAAATGGCGTGCATTCCGTCCAGGTTTTCCTCGAATGAGCTGCCGTCCGGGTTTTGTGCGGTAACCCTGACTTTTTCCGCCCGGCTCACTTCTGCATAGATACCGGGCACGGAAAGGCAGCCTTCTTCACAGGTCTCGCTGCCTTCTGATTCAATAATTTCCGGATTGATGTAGACACGTGGCTGATCCTGGGATTCGCTCACGTCGAGCACCAGCAACCGCCGGTGGACATCGACCTGGGTTGCCGCGAGGCCTATGCCTTTGGCGTCGTACATGGTTTCCGTCATGTCTTCTATCAGTTGGCGGAGTTCGTCGTCAAACGCCTCGACAGGCCTCGCAATGGTCCTCAGGCGGGCGTCAGGTATCTCAAGAATTTCCAGTATGGCCATATATTTACACGCGCTAAAAATAATTTAGATGAACTTTGCTTCGGTATTTATTATGATAGCCAATGGTGGACCCTGTTCGCCAGAGTAAAAACTGACCGCATCTGACAGATGGCTGGATGCCTACTAGAGAGGAAGGAACGTGATCAGAAGACTCATTCACCTCACCTTTGCAGCAATCATGCTGACCGGAGTTGTACTGGCGCAGGACGTGGCCGTGCGCTCTGACCATCCCGACGAATACGTCGTGGTTAAAGGCGACACACTGTGGGATATCTCGGGAAGATTCCTGGATAAACCATGGCAGTGGCCGGCGATTTGGCATGCTAACCCGCAAATTGAAAATCCGCACCTTATTTATCCCGGTGATGTCGTATCACTGGTTTATATCGACGGTGTTCCACAACTCAGGCTTCGCCGCGGCGGCACGGATACGGTAAGGCTCAGCCCTTCCATTCGAGTTACCGACCGGGATGCGATAAATGCGATACCTTTCGAATCCATCGAACCGTTCGTCCGTGACCTGCGGGTGCTTTCTCCGAGTGAATTTGAAGCATTGCCCTATATCGTAGCCAACAACGATGAACACTTGAATGCCACTTACGGCGACAAGACCTTCGGCCGCGGGCTCGATGCCCAGGTCGGCGATGAATTCATCATTGCCCGGTTGAACAGCATTTACGACAGCTTCGGCAAGCCGCCGGAAATTCGACGCGTGTTGCCAAAGGATCAGTGGAGACAGGTTCCCAATGTCTGGAACCGGAACCAGATCACGTTCAACCCGGTGGAGCCCTGGGACCGCAGGCCCAAGAACCCGGTCGGTTACGAGCTGGTGGAAACGAGCCGGGTTCGGGTTGTGAAAACCGGGGATATTTCCGTCATGGAAATCATCCGTGACCGGACAGAAGTGCAACCCGGAGACTTTATACTGCCCATTAGCGACATGGGTTACGAAAGCACGTTTTACCCAAGCGCGATGGAGACCATCCCCGAGGGCCTCAGGGTCCTCGCGACGTCAGCGCAAAGAGCCGGCGTGGGCCCATACCAGATCGTTTCCATCAACGGCGGAACGAACCAGGGCATCAAGCCGGGTAACGTGTTTTCTGCTTTCCGGCAGGGACAACTGGCCAAGGATGAGGTCGGTTACCGGCATGGGAGTTTCTCCACGGAAGCCGAAATCCGTTTACCGGATCAGTATGATGGAACGCTCATGGTTTTCCGGACCTTCGGGGACATCAGCTACGGCATGGTTCTCAGCGGCGACAGGGCCGTCATGGAATACGACATGCTGCGGCACCCCGACGAACGGTTGTAGCTAAGACAGCACGCTGAGTGGGCTGACCTCTGCGTGCAGGCAGGGGGTTTGCTGTTACGACGCATAAAAACTGGCTGATCGCGCTTCGCGCCCCCGACCTCGGGGGCGCTCGCTTTATCGAACTGCTGGATTATCTGGGCGGAATTGATCGTCTCGTGGCGGCAAGCCGGGAACAGTTGCGCCGTGCGGGGCTTGGGGAGGATACGATCCAGGCGCTGAAAGCTCCGGACGAGGCGCTGCTCGAGGGGGACCTTGAGTGGCTGTCCTCCCCGTCTCACCACCTGCTGACCTGGGACAGCGACCGGTTTCCGCCGTTGCTCAGAGACATTCCCTCTCCTCCTGCTGCGCTGTACGCGGACGGCGATCCCGATATTCTCTGGCAGCCCCAGTTGGCCGTCATTGGGAGCCGCAACCCGACAGCCGGGGGAAAGGACAATGCCAGGGATTTTGCAGGAGAACTCGCCCATCGCGGGATGACGATCACCAGCGGGCTCGCTGCCGGAATCGATTCCGTGGCGCATGCCGCCGCCCTTGATGCCGGAAAAACAACGGTTGCCGTCATGGGAACCGGGCTCGATCGCGTATACCCTTCGAGCAGCAGGGATTTGGCCCTGCGCATTCGCGATCACGGCGTCCTGGTTTCTGAATTTCCACCTGGGACCGGGGCAAAGAGGTCGCATTTTCCTTCGCGAAACCGGATCATTTCCGGCCTCAGCATGGGCGTGCTGGTGATCGAGGCCGGCCTGAGAAGTGGTACGCTGATCACGGCCCGAATGGCGGGCAACCAGGGAAGAGACGTTTTTGCGCTGCCCGGGTCCATTCACAATCCCATGGCGAAGGGCTGCCACCGCCTGATCCGTGATGGCGCCAAGCTGGTGGAGACCGCGGAAGAAATCATGCTGGAGATTGCGCCAATGGCCGGTCAGCTGGCCCTGGAGCTTAAAAGACAGATTGATCTCCAGGAGACCGGGCATGGACACGGGGCGCTTGACAAAGAGGACATTGACCCCAATTTGAGTGGATCCGAAGGCCGCCTGGTCTGGTCCTGCCTGGGTTTTGATCCCAAGCCTATCGACCTGATTATTGAGCAAAGTGGATTGACGGCGGGATCGGTCTCGGCCATGCTGATGATGTTAGAGCTGAGAGGAAAGGTTGAGGTACATCCCGGGGGTGCCTATAGCCGCAAATAAGAGGTTAATAATGAAAGAAAACGTGCTCGACGTCCTGATGTACCTGTTCGAGAATTACTTTTACGATGAGCCCGAAGAGCAGCCCGATCGCTCGTCCATGGAAGAAAATCTCCATGAGGCCGGGTTCAGTAATGGTGAAATCGACAAGGCATTCGAGTGGCTGGACGGCCTGGCCGTGCAGCGTTATCAGCCCGATTTCAAAATGTACACGGACCAGCCGATCCGCGTATTCGTGGATTCAGAAATCAACCGTCTCGACACCACGTGCCGGGACTTCCTCATGTACCTTTCAAATTCCGGAATCCTGGACGCCCAGCGAAGAGAACTGGTTCTTGACCGGTTGATGGCGCTGGAGAGTGACGAAATTACACTTGAAGACGTCAAGTGGGTCGTTCTCATGGTGCTTTTCAACCAGCCGGGTCAGGAAGCCAATTACGCATGGATGGAAGATCTGATGTTTGACACGGAGCAAGACTACCGCCATTAATAATAGGGGCGGTAGCAGGCCGGGCGGTCATGCCATGCTAATCCTTGATTTGAATAGCGATTTATTCGCATAGGTTTTTTTAACTCTTAAACAAGAGGACGGAGTCATAAAACTTCTCATTGTAGAATCGCCGGCGAAAGCGGCGACCATCAACCGGTACCTGGGGCCAGACTTCAAGGTATTGGCGTCTTATGGCCATGTCCGGGACCTGCCCTCACGGGATGGCGCGGTCGATCCGGACAATGATTTTGCAATGACCTACGAACTCAACGAGGACAGTGAAAAACACGTCAGGAATATCATCAAGGCCGCGAAAAAGGCCGAAGTCATCTATCTCGCAACGGACCTTGATCGCGAAGGCGAAGCCATTTCCTGGCATATCTATGAAATCCTGCGCGAAGAAGGCCTGGCGGACAAAGTCCCGTTCTTTCGGGTTGAGTTTTCAGAAATAACCGAAAAAGCCATCAAGGAGGCGGTGGATAATCCACGTGAGCTTTCGATGGACCTCGTGAACGCGCAGCAGGCGCGCAGGGCGCTGGATCATCTGGTCGGATTCAACCTGTCGCCCTTGTTGTGGAAAAAAATCAAGACCGGCCTTTCCGCCGGACGCGTACAGAGCCCTGCCCTTCGGATGATTGTTGAACGCGAACGCGAAATCGATGCGTTTGATCCGCAGGAATACTGGTCGATTGAAGCCGACATGAGTCACCAGGACCAGGCTTTCCAGTCCCGCCTGGTGCGGCTCGAGAACGAGCGCCTGAAGCAGTTTGATATTTCCGACACGGAGCATGCAAACCGGGTGCGTGAGCGCCTGGCCAGGGCGGCCGGCGGAAAACTGCGGGTGGATCGTGTCAACCGCAGCCAACGCAAGCGCAGACCGGCGCCGCCTTTTATCACTTCAACGCTGCAGCAGGATGCTTCAAGAAAGTTGCGGTTTTCGGCTCAGCGTACGATGCGGACGGCACAGAACCTGTACGAGTCTGGTCATATTTCCTATATGAGAACGGACTCGGTCAGCCTGTCGAATGATGCGGTTTCTGACTTGCGCGCCCAAATCCAGGAGGGCTTTGGACCGGAATATGTTCCCGGCAAGCCGAACGTCTACAAGAACAAGTCGAAGAATGCGCAGGAAGCTCACGAAGCCATTCGTCCGACTTCCGCCGCCAATACACCGGATGTTCTGAAAACCGGCCTGACCGAGGACCAGTTCCGCCTGTATGAACTGATTTGGCGACGCTCCATGGCGTCACAGATGGTGCCGGCTCTGGTCGATGCCGTGGCGGTTGAGTTTGACTGTGATTCCGATGCGACCTTCCGCGCAAATGGCTCTGTCATAGCGTTTCCAGGGTTTCTGCGGGTTTACGAAATCTCCCAGCCGGAAGGAAAGGAAGAAAAGGAAACCACGCTGCCGGATATGAAAGAAGGCGACGTGGTGGTGCTGCAGCAAATCCGCGCAGAGCAGCATTTTACCGAACCTCCGCCGCGCTTTTCTGAAGCGAGCCTGGTAAAAGCCCTGGAGGATTTCGGTATTGGCCGGCCGTCGACGTACGCCAGCATTATTCAGACCCTGGTACGCCGCAAATACGTGGAACTGGACAGCAGAAGATTCACGCCCACTGATACAGGCCGGGTTGTAGCCCTGTTCCTGGAAAGCCACTTCGAGCCCTACGTGGATTACGAGTTTACAGCGAGAATGGAAGATACCCTGGACGAGATTTCCAGGGGTGAGGTGCACTGGATTCCACCCTTGATGCAATTCTGGAAACCGTTTATCCGGCGTATTCGGGAGAAGGAGGAAAGCGTCAGCCGCCAGGAAGCGAAGATGACCCGCATACTGGGCGTGGAACCGGCCACGGGCAAGGAGGTTTCCGTGCGGCTGGGGCGGTTTGGACCTCATGCCCAGATCGGAAGCGTCGAGGACGATGAAAAGCCCCGCTTTGCCGGTCTGCAGCCCGGCCAAAGGCTGGAGACCATCACACTGAAGGAGGCGCTGGACTTATTCAAGTTGCCCAGAGAACTGGGAATGACACCGGAAGGCGAGGAAGTGTCCGTGGGTATCGGCCGGTTCGGACCCTATATCCGCTATGACAGCAAATTCGTATCACTGAAAGACGCCGACCCTTTCACCGTCGAGTTGCCGCAAGCGCTGGAACTGGTGGCGGCAAAGAAACAGGCTGATATTGATCGCATCCTGAAAACATTTGAGGGTACGGATGTTCAGATTCTGAAAGGTCGGTGGGGTCCGTTTATCGCGAATGAAAAGAAAAACGCGCGGATGCCGAAGGACCGCGAGCCGGATTCGATGACGCTTGAAGAATGCCTGGCGTTGCTTGAAGCGGCACCGGAAAAGCGTGGCCGCAAGAAGGCCGCAAAAAAGAAAGCAGTGAAGAAAAAAGCGACAAAAAAGAAGAGTTCCAGGAAGAAGGCTTCCAGGAAAAAAGCGTCCAAAAAGAAGACGTCTAAGAAAACCGCAACCGTCAGAGAGTGACCCCGCTTGTCCGCTCAAAAGCTGCTGACGATATCCCAGGCCGTGCAGTGCCTGCGCCATGGTGAATTAATCGCTTATCCTACCGAGGCCGTCTTCGGCCTGGGCTGCGACCCCGCAAACGAAAAAGCAATACGGACGCTCCTGGCGCTGAAAGACCGCTCTGCCGATGCGGGGCTGATCCTGATTGCAGATGAATTTGAACAGTTCGAACCGTTTATCAAGCCGGTAGAGTCCGCTCTGAAAGATCTGGCCATGGCGAGTTGGCCCGGCCCGGTGACCTGGCTTTTCCCCCGCCGCAGTACCGTTCCGGACTGGCTGGCCGGTAAGCATGCAACCATTGCGATAAGAGTCACTGATCACCCTGTGTGCCGTGCCCTGTGTGCTGCTTTCGGCGGGGCAATCGTATCCACCAGCGCTAACCCGGGACAGCAACCGCCGGCCGGCAGCGCCGCCGCGGTCGATGCTTATTTTGGCCCGGCCCTGTGCGGGACAGTGGCGGGCGATTTAGGCAAAGAGAACCGGCCCAGTGAAATTCGTGACCTGGCGACAGGTCGCGTGCTGCGGAAGGGATGACCATGAACTCTCGGGACACCGTATCGACAGTCCGGGTCAAAGAATACCTGATGGAACTGCAGGACCGGATTTGCGGGGCGCTGGAAACTGAAGACGGCTCAGCCACTTTTCTGGAGGATGACTGGTCGAGGGACGAAACGGATGAACCGGAAGAAGGTCCCGCCCTGGGTGGCGGTGGCCGGTCGCGCGTACTGAACGGAGGAGCGGTTTTTGAGCAGGCCGGCGTCAATTTCTCACATGTGACCGGCACCAGCCTTCCGCCATCTGCCACGGCAGTCCGGCCCGAACTGTCGGGACGCTGTTTCGAAGCGCTGGGTGTTTCGCTGGTCATTCACCCTGAAAACCCGCACGTGCCGACCAGCCATGCCAATGTGCGTTTCTTTATTGCGGAAAAGGAAGGGGAAGCCCCGGTCTGGTGGTTTGGCGGCGGTTATGATCTCACGCCGTATTATCCGGTTACCGGGGACATTGTCGGCTGGCACAAAGTGGCGCATGACGCCTGCACACCCTTTGGTGAAGATGTTTATCCCCGGTTCAAGGAATGGTGCGACCGCTACTTCTACCTGAAGCACCGAAAAGAGGCTCGTGGGGTCGGCGGCCTGTTTTTCGACGATCTCAATGAATGGGGTTTCGAACGCAGTTTCGAATTCCTGAAAGCCGTAGGCGATAGCTACCTGCAAGCGTACCTTCCTATCGTCAGGCGGCGCAGAGAGCAGCCCTGGACGGACCGCCAGAGGCAATTCCAGTTATACCGGCGTGGCCGCTACGTCGAATTCAACCTGGTCTGGGACCGCGGAACGCTGTTCGGGCTCCAGTCAGGCGGGCGCACCGAGTCCATCCTGATGTCACTACCGCCGCTGGTGTCCTGGCGGTATAACTGGCAACCTGATCCCGGGTCGGAAGAAGCCGTCCTGTATGATTGCCTTACGCCAAGGGACTGGCTGGCTGACGCTCACCACAAGTAGGGCAGGAATTCCTCCGGAATCGGATTGTCCCTGCTCTCGTTATCCCACATTACGTTTACAATCCACCAGCGACCGTCCTTTTTGAGTAACTGGATACTGTTAATGCCGCGCGCTATGGGTGCGCCTTCGGGATCGTTGCGGGTCTCGTACGTGCTGAAAGCCTGGACAATGCTTCCGTATTCCTGGGTTTTCCGCATGATTTCCGTTTCGTAGAAATCGTTTGTTTCGAGATACTCTTTTGCATCTTCGATCCATTCCTCGATGCTCATGATCTCCAGCCCGCCTTTCTTGTGAACACGCTTGCCAATGGGAATCAGGCGTGCGCCCTCCAGGTACAGGCTGCGTTCACGGTACCAGTTACGGGGTCCGGCCGGACCGGAAATGGTTTCATACATCGCCTTGATGATGGCGTTCGGCGAGCTGACGTCTTCCGGCCTGGGCTTGGCGGCCCCCTTTTTTTCAATACTGTCGTTCATTTGAGTCCCTCCTTGTTGCGATGGAAGCCAATTCTCTGGCCCATAGGGTGCAGGATTCTGCGGATGGATGAAAGCCGTCTTCACAAAATGAATGATCCACGGGGTTGACCCTGGTCGGCACGTGCGCAACGTTGGGATAGGCCGCAATGGTTTCTGCCGCGATGCGGTCCATCATTGCGGCGCGCAGTCCGAGACTGAACTTCAAGGGTTGCGGCGGCAGCGGGAACAGCGACATCGGCGGCAACCCGGCAAAAAGGGTATGGGCTCCCGGCCACCGCTTATTCAGAAGGTCCAGCATGATGACCAGGCGGCTGCGCCAGTGGCTTGTCGTGCTCAACCCGGTAACGTCATTTACGCCCACGGAGATCAGGACGATATCCGGTTGTTCGACTGCGCTGATTCCTGCCAGGCAGCGGATAACGTCATCGATGGCAAAACCCGTCTGTCCTTCAACACGCCAATGAATGCAGCGCTTTGTTTCTTCAGCGAGAGCCCGTGCGAACTGAAAGGGCAAGGCATCTTCCATGCGCCCGGCGCCGACACCGTCGATGATGGAGTCGCCAATCGCCAGCAAGTTTATAGCATCCCCTTTTCCGATCGCACCCTGCCGTTCGCCGGTCGCACCGGGTAGGCGCAAGGCTTTTCGCCGGAGCCATATTCCCTGCACAACGGAGATAGGCAGCATGAGCCAGAATGCGGCCTGGTGCAGCATGGATTCTAGTGCGCTTTGTCCCAGTCCGGACCATGCCCGGTGTCCACGACAAGTGGCACTTCCAGCTCGGCTGCTCCGGACATCCGGGAAACAACGGCCTGCCGGAGATGCTCCAATTGGTCCTCCCTGACCTCGAAAACCAGTTCGTCATGTACCTGCATGACCAGGTGGGCATCAGGCTTTTCTTTTTGCAGCCAGGAGTCCACGCTGATCATGGCGCGCTTGATGATATCGGCTGCAGTGCCTTGCATCGGTGCGTTGATCGCAGCCCTTTCCGCTCCTTGTCTCCTTTGCGCATTGCTGGCATTGATGTCGGGCAGGTAAAGCCGCCGGCCAAAAAGGGTTTCGACATAACCCTGGTCGCGGGCTTTCACCCGGGTATCTTCCATGAATTGCTGGACGCCCGGGTAGCGCATAAAATAAGTGTCCATGTAGGCCTGGGCTTCAGCCCGGCCAATATTGAGTTGACGGGATAGTCCGAACGCGGACATTCCGTACATCAGGCCGAAATTGATGGCCTTCGCTGCGCGGCGCTGATCACTGTCCACGGAATCATAGGGAACGCTAAAGACCTCGCCGGCCGTAGCCTGGTGAACATCTACGCCGTCGTGGAAGGCTTTCAGCAGGCCCGCGTCGCCGGACAGGTGCGCCATGATGCGCAACTCGATCTGCGAGTAGTCGCAGGCCATGATCAGGCAACCCTCCGGCGC